>MFXS01000018.1:0-4894 GCA_001788925.1 Candidatus Peribacteria bacterium RIFCSPHIGHO2_01_FULL_55_13 | reverse complement strand
AAGCGGCCTTGAGTGCCTGCGTGTTCTGCGTAAACGTATTCTGGATGGTTGCGACGGAGGCATCGTACGCATCGAAGCACGCTTTCGTATCGGAATCTTCATAGGGAACGTCGGCGGGCGGAGGATTGGCCGCGCGGCACCGGTCGAGAGCATCTTTCGCGCTCTTATAGGTATTGTATGCATCCTCGCGTTTCGCGAAATACGTCTGGAACTCGGCGTAGGGCGCGTCGTTCGGAGGAGACGAAATGCCGTTGAAACCGGCGACTGCTGCATCGCGCGCATTCTGTAGATCCTCACACGGATCCTCGGGCTCCGCGCGGAGGCAACGACTCAGGGCGTCATCTGCGTCCGCCTTCTCGCCGGCATACACCTGAACACTCGCATTCACTCCCGCGTCATAGGTCGTCTGCAGACTGGCGCGAGCTGCAGGGATGTCCTCGCACTTCACCTTCCCCGCATCGAAACTTTGCAGCACCAGCAAAGACCCAGCTACGAGTGCTGCGGCAACCGCGGTGCCGCCGACGAGTGCAGATGTACGAGGCATACCGGAAACACTAGCGTAACCGGAAGGCGTCGATCAACTGGTGAAAGCCCTGTACCAGTCGCGTTTGTCCGTTATCAGTGATCAGAGATTATCGCTGCATATGAGGAACTATCTGCGCTCCGGTACAGGGCATGAACCTGAGCGCCGCAGGGCGAATGGTTCATTATTCTTGTCCAATGACCGGTTCTCCCAAGCTTTCTCTGATTCTTTTGAGTAAGGGAACTGAAACAGAACCACTGGTTTTCACAGAAGACTCGCGGAAAGGACGATGTGGAACAGTGGAATCCACTTCGCCGTGATTGTGCTGAGAGAGTCTTCTTTGCAGATCATTTGTTGACCCTTTATAAAGCCAATCATGATTTTTCAGGCTTTGGAGGACGTGAAAATACCACATTGGTTTTTGATAACATCAAAGGGACTTCTCAATGTTAAGAGAAGAGTGCACTCCGTTTCGTGAGTAGCTGGCCACGTCGCTTCTCGGTGAGGGTGGCTGGCCACGTCGCTTCACGGTGAGGGTGGCTGGCTACGTCGCTCGCGAGCGACGTGGCTGGGGAGGAGGGATTCGAACCCCCGTATGACCGCTCCAGAGGCGGTTGCCTTACCACTTGGCGACTCCCCAATAGAGGATTCAAATGATTCGGAAGAACCAGGCGATTCCTTGCCACATAGGATCGTGAATTCTGAGCTTTTTCGCAAGGAATTTCTGGTTTTACAGGAAATTTCACCAGCGTAATCACATTTCGATGTAAGACCGCCCCTGCGTTCTCGTCTTTACCCCTGTCCGAAGAACCTCTGGATCGGATGATTCTTCCCCCAACTTCCTATGGATTACCCAACAATCTTTCCCCGGCGTCACAAAGTGACCGCTGCAATCGCTGCGGGCGCGATGGCGTTTGCCAGCGTCAGTACACTCGCAATTGCGCAGTCTCCCATGACGCATTACCTCGATGTGGAGGCCGGTGCATGGTACGAAGAGGCCGCATCGGCGCTTCTTGATTCCGGTGCGCTCGATGAAACAGAATTGCGCCTCCGACCCAACGCTCTCGCGACGCGTGCCGAAGTGATGAAGCTTCTGGTAAATGTTTCCGGCAGAAACATGATTATGCCACCCATTGCCAGCTTCAATGATGTTTCGAAGACGGCATGGTACTACACATATGTGGAAACTGCGGCGGATGCCGGATGGGTCCGTGGCGATCGTAACTGTTACAAGAATACTCGCCCCTGCACGGCACGTCCGGGTGACGGGGTGAACAGAGCAGAGATGGCTGCGCTTCTCCAGCGTGCCTTTTCGCTCACCTATGAAAACACCGCTCCGATATTTTCCGATAATGCCATCAGTGCATGGTATTTCACTCCTGTGCAGACCGCGGCAGACCACTGCATCTTGCAGGGTGATAGCGGCACGGGCAACGTGCGTCCCAGTGCTTTCATGAACCGCGCAGAAATGGTGGTCATGTTCCACCGCGCTTCTGAGGATCAGGAATATGGCACGGACTGCGGCGTAACCGGAGAGGCAGATCCGGAAATCCGTTCGGCAGCAGCTTCTACCCTCAGGCGCGTACGTCTGAACTTCAGTGCCGATCTCAATAGGGGTATTGCCGACGATGCGTCGCGCTACGATGTGGTGCGGGCTACGGGTGGTGGAAGCATCGAAGTCTCAGAAGCAGTCATTATCGACGACCGTACCGTGGATCTCTTGCTCAGAAATGATGTCATCGAAGGAGTGACCTACCATGTGAAAGCAACGAATATGCAGACGGCTGCAGGAGTGACCTTCAGCGATTCCGCGACGTTTAATTTCACGACGGTCAACGTCAGTCCGGGCATTGATGAAGTTACTATTCGCACGGCGAGCACGATCAGAGTGCAGTTTGCGACCGATGTGGATGCGTCCCGGGCGGATGATACTGTCCGGTACGAAGTAGAGCGCCTGGGCAGCAGCGGCGGCATGATCGGCGTCGCAAGTGCAGGGCTCATCGATGACCGTACGGTTGATCTTGAGCTTGCCACCTCCCTCCAGTCACAGGTGAACTACCGTCTGACCGTTATCGACCTGCGGACGGAAAGCGGCGAAAACTTCACTGATAACGCCAGTTTCATCATGGAAGCTGGTGTACCGGATCTCGTCAGTATCACTGTCCTTTCCTCCACACGCATCGAGCTACACTTCAATGTGGATCTCGATGAATCGATTGCTGAAGACCGCTTTGCCTACCGCGTACGCGGTCCTGATGGTGACATTGCCGTCGGTCGCGCGACGCTCGTGGATGACCGCAGGGTAGAGCTGACGCTCGATTCGTCGCTCCAGACCCAGCAGGAGTATGACGTCACCGTTACCGACCTTATAACGAGCGGTGATGTGGAATTCAGTGACACCCGCAGCTTCGTCTACGGTGCTTCGGACAAGGCCTTCACGGCCACGCTCCTCGGCATTCGCGAAGTGCCTGCGATCGTTACCGCGGCCTCCGGCACAGGAAGCTTCGTGCTCACCTCTACAGGACTCCGCTATGACATCACCCTGAGGAATATCAGCGGATCGCTCATCACGGGTGCGCACTTCCATCCGGGAGCGGCCGGTGTGGAAGGCTCTGCCATCGAGACGATCACCTTCAGCGGCCTTCATGCGACGGGTACCTGGGAAGGCCTCACGGCATCCGAGCGTGACATGATCCTGGACGGCAATATCTATGTGAACGTCCATACCGTAGCGTATCCCGACGGTGAAATCCGCGGGCAGGTTACGGCACAGTAAGGTTCATCATCAAAACCATGTCGCCCTTCGACAAGCCTGTCCTGAGCTTGTCGAAGGGCTCAGGGTGACATGGTTTTTTGTATTTCAAATATGACAACTCCCCAACCCCCGCTTCATCAGATACTTCTGATGATATTCCTCTGCAGGATAAAATGTTCCTACGTCCACGATCTGCGTCACGATCGGTCTTACAAACTTCTTGGCTTTATCAAGGGCTGATTTCGAATTCTCTGCGGCTGCTTTCTGCTCGGCGGAATGTGCAAAGATTGCCGAACGATACTGCGATCCCACATCCGGGCCCTGCATATTGAGTGTGGTGGGGTTGTGGGATTGCCAGAAGATTGCGAGGAGCTTTTCGTAGGAAATCTTTGCGGGATCAAACGTCACCTGGACGACTTCCGCGTGACCCGTCTCATCGGTGCAGACGTCCTGGTAGGTCGGGTTTCTCATCGTCCCACCCATATACCCTACCTGCGTATCGATGACGCCCAGAGTCGTTCGGAAAGTCTCCTCTACTCCCCAGAAGCAGCCGGCTCCGAAGGTGGCGATTTCGGTTTTCATCAGAGTTCCATTGTATCATGGAGGCATGCTTCGTACCCTCCGGATGATTGGCGGCGCAGTGCTTGTGCTCCTTGGCCTTGCTGCGCTCTTTACGCCCCTTACGCCCGGCTCCTGGCTTGCACTGATCGGCCTCGAACTTTTGGGGTTTGGATTTATCATTCCGAAGAAGGTACGTACGATGTGGAAGAAGAGCTGGATCCCGGGTCCGCCGAAGCAGTTGCCCCCTAAAAAAGAAGATAAGGATCCCCCAGTTTCCTCGTAACTCTCAATTCCCATGCTTCCCCTTCGCGACCACGAACGCTCTGAACGCTTCCCGGTTGTGACGATCAGCATCATCGTGCTGAACGTCCTTGCGTTCATCGTGGAATATACCGCGCCCGATCTTGATGTGTTTATTCAGACATGGGCGCTGGTTCCATCCACATTGAATCCGGTCACCTTCCTGACCTCGATGTTCCTCCACGGCGGCATCGCGCATATTGGTTTCAATATGTGGTATCTGTGGATCTTCGGCGACAATGTCGAAGGGCGCCTCGGCCATGTATGGTTTCTCCTTTTTTATCTTGCTGCAGGGCTCGCTGCAATTGCGGCGGAACTTCCAGGCATGCTCGGAAGCGATATCCCGATGCTTGGTGCCTCCGGTGCAATCGCCGGCGTTCTCGGTATGTACCTCGCGTTCTTCCCGCATCACCGCGTGGATGCATTGATCCCCGACTTCTTCGGTTTCTGGCGCATGGCGACGATCCCGGCGTCGCTGGTGCTCGGGTTCTGGTTCGTCTTACAGATCTTCAGCGGGGTCGGGTCCATCGGGGTGGAGGGAGGGGGAGTGGCGTGGTTCGCGCATATAGGAGGGTTTGTATTCGGGTGGATCGTCGGAAAAATAGTCCATGCTTCACAGCGCCGCAGCAAAATCATGTTGGGTGCGTAATAGTGGCCGGTTTTCGCGTCCTTATTCCAGTGCTGCCTTACTCGCACTCAGTTCCGCAAGCTCCGCGGTGATATTGGCTTGTCTTGTCTGGTTATACATCAGAGTG
>MFXS01000017.1:8618-33457 GCA_001788925.1 Candidatus Peribacteria bacterium RIFCSPHIGHO2_01_FULL_55_13 | reverse complement strand
AGGTGGACTGATACACTCCATTCTCAATTCTCAATTTCCTTGGTAATCTTTTGGCATATGCCCACCGACCCCCGCCTCGCCGCCTTCCAGCAGTCCGCCGAAAAAGTCATCGGCCATCTTCTTACGGAATTCTCCCGCCTCCAGACTGGCCGCGCTTCGGCAGCGCTCGTCGAACACATCACCGTGGATGCCTACGGCCAAAAGCAGCAGCTCAAAGCCGTCGCCGGTGTTTCCATCGGGGACAGCAAGACGATCGTCGTGCAGCCATGGGACCGTTCGATCATGGGTGACGTGGAACGGGGAATGCAGGCCGCTGACATTGGCGCCACCGTGCAAAACGACGGATCGGTCATTCGCGTGATCCTCCCCGCAATGAACCAGGAGCGCCGGGAGCAGCTGGTGAAAGTGGTCGCCAAGCTCGCCGAGGAAGCGAAGATTTCTCTTCGCCAGCAGCGCCAGGGCGTCCATGACAAAATCAAGACCGAAGAGAAGGATGAAGACCAGCGGTTTACGCTTCTTGAGGCACTCGATACGTCTACAAAAGATACGAATACTAGGATTGATGAAGCAAAGAAGCAGAAAGAGGAGGAATTGATGAAGGTATGAAGATTTGCCATTGGCCATTTACCAGTTGCCATTTTCAATGGCAAATCGCAAATGGCCAATGGCAAATTATTCGTGCGTGCTAAAGTAAAGGCATGCCCAGTCCGAAGATCGCTGTCATCTCCTTCCCCGGCAATAACTGCGAAGTAGAGTCGTTGCGCGCCATAAAGCAGGCCGGCATGGAGACGGTGTTTTTCCGATGGAATGATGACAGGGCCAAGCTCAAAGATGTCGACGGTTACTTCATCCCCGGAGGATTTTCCTACGAAGACCGCGGGCGATCCGGCATGGTTGCCGCCCGCGATCCGCTGATGGAATTCATCGGCCAGGAAGCAGAAGCGGGAAAAGTCGTCATCGGGAACTGCAACGGAGCGCAGATCTTGATCGAAAGCGGGCTCGTGCCCATCGGTAAACATCTGGATATGAGTTTGGCGCGGAATGTCGTTGCGGGCGCTGCTGTCGGTTTCTTAAGCGAATGGGTGTGGATTACGCCTGCGTGTGCAGACGACCGGTGTGTCTCTTCGGGATGGAAGGGGACCATGCATCTTCCCATCGCGCACGGCGAAGGAAGATTTACGACCCGTGACAAAGACCTTCTCGCCGAACTGAAGAAGAATGATCAGATCGCATTTCAGTATTGCGATGAATCGGGCAAGGCATCCGAAGATGCACTGGTTACGCCGAACGGCGCTGTCTATGCCATCGCCGGAGTGTGTAATCCCGCAGGTAACGTCGTCGCACTGATGCCGCATCCTGAGCGCACGCCAAACGGTGCGCCGTACTTTGTGGCGATGAAGAAGTGGATTGAGAGCAGGGCAAAGATACAAGATGCAAGATACAAACAAGATACAAGACACAAGCCACAAACATACGAGTTAGGTACTATCGAGCCCGTTCCCATCGAATTGTTCATCGATACCATCATCACCAACAATGAAGAGCGGACCGTAGAAGCCGCAGCACGAAGGGCTGAACCGAAATTGCGTCTGAAGCAATTGAAGTACATCCCGCTTAAAAGTGACCCGGCAGATTATCTGAAGCATATTGCGAACTTCAATCCCAATAAGGAAATTGCGTATATCCGTAGGGGAAAGAAGTTGACGCGTTGGGATGCCTCTTCGAAGCAAGAGCAGGATTCTTCCTCCAGCGTGCTCAAAGGGCTCAAAATGCTCCGCCGAGATGAACCTTACGAAAGAGTAGAGGATTCGGGTGTTTGTTATGTGGTAAAGGGAATAGATGAACAAAAAATATATTCAACATCGATGCTTGAAATCTTTGGTAATCCACATGCGTCGACGCTTACAAAATTATTGTAACAGGATATAAAAGCCCGCGACGAGTGGTCGCGGGCTTCCTTGTCAGCAGTTGGTCAGGCCACATCATTGCGGCTTGAACGACATCGTAATTCCTGTGCCCAGAGCGACGAGTACAATCCCGGCGTAGAAGGGCCACTCGGCTGCTGATTTCGGCGGGTGCAAAAGCATCCCGACTATTGTTGCAACCAGCGGTGCCCCAGAAAATACCAGCGGGGCTACAACGTACGGCTTGCCTCCGTTCAAGACGGCAAGAACGATCCCCAATGCACCGACGGCACCGAGAACCCCAGCGAAAAGTGCTAGTGGAGAACCTTTGGCATCCCATTGCAGCGGGTTCATTCCCTTGGCAAGCATCACCGCAACGGTGACAATGCCTGTGAGGAAATACGCTGCGCAAACGAGCACAAATGCCCTAAGGGACGACTTTAGAACTCCTGTTGCGGCATGAACCATAGGGACATACATCCCCCAGGACGCGATCGACATCAGAATATACGGCAGGTAGTTTCGCATTGTTTCGGACTCACTTTCATTGTTCAAGGAAAAAGTTTATTGGGGAGAAAACGAACAACTATCAATACCTCCTTTCTGATCTGGCACGACGTTGACAAGGAACATCCTGAGCCACCGTGGTTCAGCAAACTAAAATACCATTCAAATCAATTGAGTCAATCAAACAGTGAACGTAGTACAATTACATCGTGAGAAGAAACGTTATCCTTCTGGCCCACAACATCCGTTCCCTCTGGAACATCGGCGCACTGTTTCGCAGCTGTGACTGCTTCGCCGTGGAGAAGCTGATTCTCTCTGGCTATACCGCAACGCCCCCACGGCGGGAGATCGCAAAGACGGCTCTCGGAGCAGACGAATGGATTCCATGGGAGCACTGTACCGATCCGAAGGATGTCATCCTGAGCTTGTCGAAGGATGGCTGGCGTATCGTCGGACTTGAGCAATCCGAACGGTCGATTGCGCTCGAGGACTATCTGCCCCAAGAAAAAACGTGTCTTATTGTCGGGCATGAAGTCCTCGGCGTCTCGGAAGAGATTCTGAAGCTCTGCGATGATGTCGTCCATATCCCGATGCTCGGGAAAAAGAAATCGCTGAACGTATCGGTCGCTGCTGGTATCGCACTGCAGCATCTGCGACTCTCTATTCATGATTGAAGAATTTCTCCAGAAACATGGCATCGCGTTTCAGCGGTTTGATCATCCTGCGGTGTTTACCTGTGAAGAGGCAGCGAAACTCCCCGCAATGCAGGGGTCAAGCACCAAGAACTTGTTTCTCTATGATTCCCGTACGGAGGCGTATGCACTGGTTGTCGTCGGTTGTGAGAAACATGTCGATCTCAAGGAACTCAAGATGCTTTTGGGCTGGTCCAAAATTTCTTTTGCGTCACCGGAGCGTCTACAAAAATTCCTTGGAGTAGAACCGGGTTCCGTTACCATACTCGGACTCGTGCATGACTCGGATCATCGGGTTGCCGTGTATTTTGATACCGCGATAGCCGAAGCGGCGGCTCTGCAATGCCACCCTCTCGTCAATACGGCAACGCTGGTGATCGATCGGGAAGGGATTCTTCGCTTTCTGAAGGCAACCGGCCACACATGCACGGCCATTGCAGTTCCAGACCGTACAGCGATGTAGCACGAATTTCTGATGGATCGTTCAGTTCTTGCTATGATTTCCCCGTGCCCATCGAACTGACGCCCACACAGCTGACCCTAGCGGAAACGCTCTCACAGCATGCCAAAGACGCATGCGATCTTGTCGGTCTCAAGCATCAAAAATGCGAGCCGCAGCATTTTTATCTTACCGTGCACCGCTACTACGGAAGGATCCAGGGCATGTCCAGCGAGGTGGACCGTTGCATCGACTGGTGTATGAGTAAAGGAAAACTGGTCTTCACCGCGCAACGCTTTGGCAACTGGTGCCAGAAGAAAGCAAAGTGGGACAGGGAAGAGGAGATCAAAAAGCAGGACTTGCTCTCGCAGAAACGCGGATACGATGCATTAAGAACTCGATAATCTGGTCGGGGCGGCGGGACTTGAACTCGCGGCCTCCTGGTCCCAAACCAGGCGCTCTAGCCAACTGAGCTACGCCCCGATGATGATAGGATAGCGAAAATCATATGTCGGGTGCTAGAGCGTAGTCGGCGATTATTACATGACTCGTTCGCTCCTTACTTAATCATCATCCCGCGCCCGCTCCAAAAGCCGTACCTGTGTCCGCACTTTGCGCCGTGCTTCCCTCATGATTTCCGCTCTGCTCTTGGGGGTTTCCTGCTGACCTTTGCGCTTGGAGAGGTTACTGCGGATGTCGCTTTTGAGCTGATCCTCCGAGGCGGTTTTCCGCTTGTCGCCCGTTTCTTTGTCCCGCCAGAAGTACTGGTCCAGGCGCTGTAACCTGCGTTCCACGGTGGCATTGCGCTTCGTTTCGGCGCTCTTGGTATTGAGACAGCGGCGATACAGGTAGAGGTGTGTGGGATTTTTTGCAGGCACGACATCGAGTTTCAATTCCGTAAGGCATTCCGCGGAATAGTCCGTAGCGGCCAGAGCGGCTGCGACGAGAATGGTGGTGAGAATCGGCATGGAATCGTTGGGAGGAATTGCAAAGAGCAGTATATACTCTCCGCCTATGCGCCGCATCCTTTTTCTCCTTCCTTTGCTCCTCGTTGCCTGCGCGAAAGCGCCCGAGCCGCTTCCGGGCTCCGAAAAAGACTATCCGCCCGCGACGATCCCGGGCTTCTCCATCGACGCGAAGGTCATCCAGGTCGTTACCGAAGATGTGCTGATCTTTGACTATGCCACCGAAGAAGAGACAACCGCTGAACTCGCAAAACTCTCCGATGACGGCCGCATGATTGACGGCAAGGAAATTCCGTGGCGCGCGGGTGACCAGGTCCACGTGTTTGCCACCGGTCGTCAGATTGCCGTCTATCTCGGTTCCACCAAGGAAGTGCTGGAAGCTCTGATCAGCGAGGGCGGGGCTCAGATCGTAGGAGATCCGCTTCCGCCTGATGTGAAGATACCGGAAGCAGCAAGCTCTTCGTCCGCAGGCTTATAATTATTGTTGTATTGCTGAAATTGCTCTATTGCTCGCAGGCGATGAGCAATACATCAATAAAGCAATTCATCACCGCTATACTTCCCGTGTGACGAAGCTTTCCCTCGCTAGCCCTCTCTCGGCGGTTCTCCGTACCACCAAAGACCATCTCGAAGCGCTCCAAGAGATGGGGATTACCACCGTGGAGCAATTGCTCCTCTACCTTCCGCGTGCGCATGAGGACCTGACCACGGTGCAGACACTTACGTCCACGCCGCTCGATACGAAAGTCACCGTTCGCGGCGTCGTAAGCCAGCTGAAGCTCGTTCGTATGCGCGGCGGGCGCGTGATGGTGCAGGCGCGGCTTACGGATCACGAGGGCGCTGTCGCCCATATCACGTGGTTCAATCAGCCGCACATCATGCGGATGCTCAAAGACGGGGACGACGTGGCGCTCACGGGGAAAATCGCGGAGAACGGGTACAAGCTTACGATGAGCAGCCCGCAGTTCGAAGTCGCCGGCCGGCGTCCGCTCGTACATTCCGGACGTCTTGTTCCGATATACCCGAGCCACAATATCATCACCACAAAGTGGCTGCGGGAGAAGATGGTTCCTCTGAAAGAAGCGGTGAAACTTTTACCGGAGACACTGCCTGCGGATGTGATGAAGGATGAAAAGCTGCTCGATCGACCGACAACGATCCGTGCATTGCATTTTCCGGAAGATCCGAAAGAAGTGGAACGCGCACTCGATCGTATGGCTTTCGAAGAGATGTTTCACATTCAGCGGGAGGCACTCGAACGTAAGCGCGAGATTAAAAAGCATAAAAGCGACCGTATCAAAGTACCGATGGATGTAGAGCTGATTAAATCTTTTTTCCAGTCATTACGGTTCAGCCCTACAGGAAGCCAAAAAATAGCGATCTATGAAATTTTGAAAGACATGGAGAATATCGAGCCGATGTCCCGGCTTCTGGAGGGCGATGTCGGTTCCGGGAAGACGCTCGTGGCAACCGCCGTGATGGCTAACGTTCTACGGCACGGGGGGCAGTGTGCGCTGATGGTTCCGACGGAAGTTCTGGCCAAGCAGCACAGCGAAAGTATCGGAAAAACGCTTATCAACTTTCATACGGAGCGTCAGTCGACGAAGAAAACTCGACTGCCCGTCATTGCACTTCTGACCGGATCTACGCCGGTTGCTGATGCGCAGGCGATCCGTCGCGGTCTTGCATCGGGTACCGTTGATCTTGTTATCGGTACGCATTCGCTCATTGAAGAGACGGTGCAGTTTCACGATCTCAAGCTCGTGATCGTCGATGAGCAGCACCGCTTCGGCGTCGCGCAGCGCCAGCGGCTGGCAGAGAAGGGGAGCCCGCATTTCCTCGCGATGACGGCAACCCCGATCCCCCGAACCCTCGCGCTCACGGCGTACGGCCACCACGATCTCTCCGTGCTTCTGGAAAAACCCGGCAACAGAAAAATCATCCAGACCAAAGTCGTGGCTCCGAAAGACCGCGTCACGGTAGAGCGTTTCATCGATCACCAGATCGCTGAAGGACGGCAGATCTTTGTCATCTGCCCCCTCATTACCACATCTTCGGCTGAAGGCATGGAGGAAGTGCGGTCGGTGGAACGCGAGAAAGAGCGGCTCAGTAATGAATTCCCGCGCCGCAGAATCACGGCGCTGCATGGCAAACTTGTCCCTGCGGAAAAGGAATCGATCATGCGTTCCTTCAAAGACCGAAAGTTCGACATCCTCGTTTCTACCTCCGTTATTGAAGTGGGGATCGATGTGCCCAATGCCACGATCATCTGCATCGAAGGATCGGAACGCTTCGGCCTTTCGCAGTTGCATCAGTTCCGCGGCCGTGTGGGAAGAAGCGATCATCAAAGCCATTGTTTCCTCTTTACCACGACGCCCGAGCAGGCCTCCTCGGAGCGCCTGAAAGCGATGGAGAAACATGACAGCGGGTTCCTGCTCGCGGAGATCGATCTGAAACTGCGCGGACCCGGAGAATTATTCGGATTGCGTCAAAGCGGCATTCCGGAAAGCAAATTGGGAATGCTTTTAAACCCGGAGATTGTGGTACGGGCGAGGAGGGCGGCGGAGAAGTTTTTGATGACAAAAAAATAGGAGACCAGGGAAACCAGGGAGACCAACGAACTGACGCAGCTCAAGAATGAAGTCTGTTCCTTGGTTTCCCTGGTCTCCTCGGTTTCGTTCTTGACACAATTACTGCTTGCGCTACATTTGCCCCGTGCTCAGCTACAAAGCCATGATGATGTCGATGATGATGACCCCTCTGCGAGGCGGGTGCGGTTGCTGATCTGATCCCAACCAAGCTCCTAACCCTCGCAGGAATGCGGGGGTTTTCTTTATATCCTATCCTTCCATTTTATGGCCCGTCGTTCCTCTTCTTCTCATCTCACCGATCCTTGGTACAAAGGAAAACCCAATCTTGTTGCAGATTTTACCGATACGCCTGGCGGGTATGATCATGACATCACGCGTAGGCTTTGCCCGGAGACGCATCTGACTTCGATGATCCGTTCGAACATCGATGATGTCGTCCGGATCGGAACATGGGATCGTGAAGGAGCCTATCCATACCTTGTTGCGGAAGCGGAGCGGCTGAGCAACACAGACAAGATTTCCGGAAAAGATAGGAGCAAAGTAGTACTGCAATGCAACGGCGCTCCTCGAGACGGTACGAATGAAAATGGGAATCCATTTTATGCCGTACGACTCGGAAGACTGCTTGTGATTGGCCATGCAGATTGCTTTTCTCATGTGAAAGACAAAATCGAGCAAATGAGTGCAGATTGTTTTGATGTCATTACGAGTCCTGGAAACCAGTACCGCAGTTCCGAGACCCTTCGAGCATCGTATGATCCCGACTTACTTGAGCCTGTGCGCACGGATGATTTTCTTCCGAGGATTCCCGATCCCAAGTTTCAGCAGCAGGCGGGTGCGTTTGATGGAACAGGAAATTTTAAGGTTCTACCGCGAGACACCGAGGTTACCATAGAACAAATGCGAGATAATTCCGTTGACCGGGGCGGGTACCGATCCGTCGATATTTCCCTGAACGGAGGAATTACAGCGCCCGTAGCGCTGGCATTTGCAGGAGAAAACCTTGCAAAACTTGGCGGCAGAGGAGCATCGCTGGTCGCGTATCGCGATGCATACCGCGGTGGTCTGCTGACGATTGTCTGGCCATGGGCTCAGAATGCCACCGTTGACGAGAAAATCCGTCGTTCTGCGTATTACCAGTTCAGTAGCGATCCTCAGGGGAGCGTAGGCGAGCTCCAGAGCGCCTCCTTTGCCAAAGAGGGAAGGCAATTGCATATTTTGAATCCGAGCCGCGGCCGGGATTGACGCTTTTGGTATTGTTTCCTTCATGCCTTTTGCTAAGCTCCAAGGGATTTCCCCGCACCTATGGCCGACCAACCGACCCCTCCTCCCCCTCCGCGCCCCGGCGATCCGTTGCCTGCAGGAGGACTCGATCCATCGCAGGTTTTTGCCTCTCCCCCGCCACCACCGCCGCAACAGGCAGCCGCTCAGACGGGCGCTGCAGGTGGCCAGCAGGGCGATGGGTCGCCGCCGCCGCCTCCTCCGGCTGATGCGGGACCTCCGCCGCCGCCCGTAGGCGTAACGGCGACCAAGGAAATGGGCTATGACGACGAGGACATTAAGATCCTCGGGCAGGTAGGCAACTACCGCTTCGGCTCGATCACTTCCACGCTCAGCAACGAAAACGTTGCGGTTCCGGCGCATTCCGAAACCAACTTCGACGAGCAGAATTTCCTCACACTTCTGCGCGGCAGTATCTCGCTGACCCGCGACGAGAAGTGGCGAATCATCCAGGCCATCCCCAAACTCTCGCAGTTCCAGATCGACGAGCTTCAGAAGATTCTGGAAGAAGAGAAACGCAAGTTCAGTGAACTTTCCCCCAAGCATCTCCTACAGCTCCAGCGCCTCGAACAGAAGCACAGCGAAGACTGGAGGGATCTCCAGGCGATCGTCGTCCAGCAGGGAGCCAGGCAGGAAGAGGCTCAGCAGGCGGAGGAGATTAGGAAGCAGCTGGGACTATCCTGATAGATTTGTCATTTACCATTTGCGATTTACCATTTCAAATGGCAAATCGCAAATGGACAATGGTAAATATTTAGACAACATTCATCCTATACACCGCAAACACCACGACCCCGAGCACACTTACAGCCACGCCTTTCACAAGTCCTCCACCCACAAGCCGGTAGAGCGAATGGAAGAGGAGAAAGAGAAATGCTGCGAAAGTGAAGCTTAAAACGAGCGGGGAAACGAGGAGCGCCCGCACGTAGGGGATTTCAAACGTGAGAGGACGGGACTGCGCATACCAGCCGAGGGCATAGACTATGGAGTAATAGGCCAGAAGCCAGCCGGCGTAGAGGCGGAGGGTGGAGGCGATGGGGAGATAGACCTTGTTCCCCGACAAGGCGGATGGCTGTTGTTCCTCCTTTGAAAAAGGTTGCGGAGGTTGCGGAGGTTGCGAAGTCGGTATGGGCGGCTTTTGCGGCGCAACGAAGCTGAAGGGCTCCGAGGAAACTTCCGTCACATCGATGGGTGTCCAGCCTTTTTCGTTCAATGCAGAGCGTGCGGCATCGGACGAAGCGGCATCCATGCTGCCCTGCTGCGTAGAGCCCATGGCGTCTGTCGCTCGGTAGGAAAAAGTCGTCATGAAGATACGATAGCAGAAAAATATTTGCCATTGTCCATTTGCAACTTGCCATTTAACAATGGTAAATCGCAAATGGCCAATGGCAAATCCGTCACGACTATTCTGTTGCCCGGAGGCTCTGCGTCATATACCGAACGGCTGCTTCCAAGCGGGCATCCGCTTGGATCTCAATGTGGCGGCCCTGTGTCCACGCACGGTAGCCTGTAACAACGCCCCCGGAGACCGAGACTTCGCCGTCACTATGGCCAGACAGATCGCCTCCGACGAGATCGATGCTGATCGGGCCGCTGCCCATTCCCTCAAAACTCTCCGAACTTACTTCCACGTGCCAAAGCGTCCGTGTGGTGTTTCCAAAGGACACAAACCACCAGTTGCGGTGGACGGGGACACAGAAACTGACGTGTTCCGAGCAGTACTCTTGGGTCCAATTGCGCTCGCTCAGGTCCTGCTTGCTCATGAGGACGATGCGGGCTTCCATGCCGGCGTCCGTGGAAGCCGGCGCGCTGCTGAGGGCTTGCGACGAGGGAATGGAAGAACGCGCGGAACTTGCGACAGAGACCGCCGAAGAACGGGATGTCGCAGCAACGGAAACAGATGATGCGGTACTCGTCACTGAGGAAGACCGCAGGGATGAAACAGAGCTCGCGGACGATTCCGACGACTCCGGAGAAAGGTCGGTGATGCGTTCCACGCGCATAATGATACCGCCGGCTTCCACTGTAGGCCGCAGCGAACCGAAGACTTCCACCTCATGATCGAGATAGGTTTCCAGGTCCACGACACTGCTTTCCAGAATCAGCATTCTGCCGTCACCGAGCGCCAGGGCATGCGTGCCCTGCATGTAAATCGTCACGCCGAGCTCCTGCACGGTGCCGCGGTAGGTGACATTGTGGGTCTCGGGGATATCTTCCGAGGATACAGCCGATGACGAGGATGAGGATGAGGCACTTCCTCCTCCGCCGAGTCTGTTGCAGGCGGAAAACAGGAAAGCCACGGAAAGACAAAGAATGGGAGTGAGGAGGCGCTTCATAGGGCTTGCATTGTAGTGAAGACGAAGAGGAGAGGAAAGGCAGAAAGGGCAGGAAGGTTTTCCTTTCCTACCCTTCCTGCCGTTTTGCCATAACATTTATTTCAGCATTTCATCGATCACCGTCTGGAAGGCCGCGAAGGGTTGCGCGCCCGAAACCATGCGGCTGTCTTTGGTGCCATTTTTGAGAACGATGTTTCCGGGGGTTCCGCTCACGCCGGCGGAGGATCCCTCGGTCATGTCGGACTGCACCTTGGCGGCCATTCTGCCGCTATCCAGACATTCCTTGAACGCGGCAGCATTGAGGCCGATTGCGGCGGCGTAGGCTTCGAGCTGCGTGTTATCCGAGCCTTTTTCCATGATCATGTCGGCCATCTCCCAGAACTTGCCCTCCTCGGCTGCGCATTCGGACGCTTCCGCGGCCTTTTGTGCATTGGGGTGGAAGGCGAGAGGGAAGTGGCGGTAGACCCAGTTTACGTCGTCGCCGTAGGTGTCCACAATCTGCTGCATCGTAGGATGGTTTCTGGAGCAGAAGGGGCATTCGAAGTCGGAGTATTCAATGACGGATACCGCGGCGTCTGGATTGCCCCGGATATGGTCGACAGCAGGATCAACGGGCTTCACGTCACCCGCAGGAGGCGCTTCAGGAGCTGCTGCGGTTGGGACGGACGGAGGCGTGGGGGCGGCGGGAGCGCCGATAGCGCCGATAGCAGGAACGCCAGCGCCGCCGGAGCCAAGCGTGTAGCCGACGATGAGGCCGAGAAGCCCCATGCTGACCCCGAACCACGGGGTGGATGAGGAAGAAGATGATGTTGGCGTAGGTGCCATAGAGCAGAAGAAAAGAAGAAATAAATATCCGAAAGAGGGTATCAGACGATTTGCGATTTCTTGATTGGCGATTTTAGATTTTTAATCGCCAATCGCACAATAGGTAAACCGCCAATCGTCGTCTATTCGCGCTGTACCGCCGACAGCGCGAAGAGTCGCGAGTGGCCGGGTGGTCGAACGGGGAGAGAGATATGGAATTGCTCCAATGTGCGTGCATCCGATTCCAGACGGGAGGGAATCATCACCGAGGCTATGGACGGTGTGGGGAATACCAGCAGATCGCTGTTATGGACGCCGAAGGCAACATGCTCGAAACACTGCTCTCCACTGTCGCAGGCGCTTTCTTCAGTCTTCGGCTGTACGCCGTCAAACGGGGTCTGCAGCAGGCAGACCGATCCTCCGATTGCCGGCGTCATGGGAGTGAGTGTGAGCGCAGGGTTGGCTGTGTGCGCCAAAAGCGCCAAAAGAACACTCAGCATCGAGCCGGCACAGAGTGAGACATGGGTGCTGCTGATCAGAGCAAGAGCCAGCGTTCGCGAAGACCGCATGGGCATAGCCTACCATCCCGATGCGCGTCTTCTCAATCCGTGTTATTGCATCGCCACCGACTGTTGCTGCTTCTGCTGCTCCGTATACTTGGTCACGATGCTCCGGGGGAGTGCCTTGTAGGTAGAGACGATCGCATTCTGTACAACCCTTCCGTCGGCATACACGACCTGCTGGCTCCAGCCGATCTCGTTTTTCTTCAGCTCCCTGCCGTCGACCAGGAACCCTTCGGGGGCGCTATCGCGGAAGTATGGACCATCGAGCGTGGACACTCTTCCATCCGGGGTTCCGTAGATGTGGACGTAGGCATCATTCCCGTCGTCGTAGGCCTGGATGACAATGATGCCGCCCGTGTCATTGGTGAAGCTCAAATCCGGATTGCCGTTATAGACGGTGGCATCCAATCCAACCCCTCCATCTTCGTAGTAACTCACGTACATGCTGTGGCTTTTACGTTCCACCACGGGGAGACCTGCCTCAAGAAGCCCGCGGTATAGGGTGGTGGAGGTCTGGCAGATTCCGCCGCCCGGTTCAAGAGTGAGAACACCGCCATTGATTACTTTTGCCTGTTCCCAGCGTCCTCCGGGAACGAGGGGATCGGTGAGCAGGCTGTAAAAGGAGAGTGTTTCTCCGGGGAGGACGACGGCATTATGAATGTGATTGCGAAGCGCCTTACGGACGTTGGCGATGCGACCCCACGGTGATCCTTTGAAGTTCGAATAGCCGCTGGCAAGGAGCGTGAGATCACCCATAGGGATTCCCGTGAGATTGTGGAGCTTTCCCGGCGTATAGATCATCGCGACTTCTATGGAAGGTTGGCTCAGTGCCAGTGCCTGCAAGACGGCGGAGGTGGTTGCAGGAATATCGAGAACGTAGCCGGGTCGTGCGGCGGTATCGGTGGTGATGCGGTCCACTGTTTCTCCATCCCGCACCTCGGTGATGGTCGCGTTGATGGGTACATCAATGCCCTCAAACGAGAGCGATGCGATCGAAGTACGGATCCTGCTTTCGTCGAGTGTCACCGCGATGCCGGCGCCATAGGGCTGCATGCGGATCCAGAGGGGATCGGCTTGCGTGCTCGCTGTCCAGGTTGCTCCGCTTCCGGTTTCCGTCATGAAGTGCACGCGGATACTTTGTCGCAGAAGTCTCTGGCGCTCCCGAACAGCAACAATTGTTGCGTCCATGCTCGCGGCAAGGCCCCGCCTGCGCAGTCTCTGCTGGAGACGCAGCGCCGTGCGGACCGCGGAATCCGTCGTATCCACCGCTTCCTCGGCGTGTGCAAGACTTACGCTCGCGCCGAGCGGGAGGGCCGCATAGTCACCGTTTCCTGTGATTGCCGGCTGCTGCCCGAGCATCACTGCGCATAATGCAAATGCGCTGATACCAAGGCCGTGACTGAGAATTCTTTCGCGGGTAGACATGGAGATGTTTGTGTTCTTTATTATTATAATATATTTTACAAAAAAAGCAAATATAAATGCAAATAGAGACCGCTGTTTTGCGGCTCTTTTTTTCCCGGACTGGTTAGACTGCATCGGATGGAAACGCATGTACCTCTCCAGACGCTCGAAACGCTGATTGCTTTCCGCACGGTTGCCGGAAACCGCCGCGAGAAGGATGCCTGCCTGGATTGGATCCACCGTAATTTTGTGGCTGAATCGAAGATTCCCGTGGTTTTAAGAGAATGTGCAGATTGCCCGTATCTCTTGATGGACCATCCAGCGGCAACCTGGACATGGTTCGCCCATGTGGATGTGGTGCCGGGTCGGGAAGATCAATTCCAGATTGCCATCGATGGAGACCGGATCACGGGGCGGGGAGTGAAAGACATGAAAGGCGCTGCATTGCCGTTTTTGCTGGCCTATAGGGATGCCTGCCGGGAAGGGCAGATCCCTCCCGTGAGCATCCTGATTTCGACCGATGAAGAGACGGGAGGCAAAACCATTCCGAACTTTCTGAAGAAAGGATTCACGACGCCCATTGCCTTCACGCCGGATACCGGAAGCTCTCCGGGGATCGTCACGGAACACAAGGGTGCCGTCTGGTTCACGCTGACCTCCGAAGGAATTTCTGGCCACGGCGCGATTCCGTGGGAAAGCAACAACCCGGTTCCTGCGCTTGCGGAGGCACTGCTGGCGATCACCCAGGCGTATCCCCCGGGTACCGAAAGCGACTGGAGGATGACGGTGAGCGCTACGGAACTTTACGGGAGCGATGCCGCCAACAGAATCCCGAAACTCGCGACGGCGACGCTGGATGTCCGGTATCCGCCTGAGGAGTTCGCGGGACCGGAAGCGGTGATGCAGGAACTCCAGAAGCTCCTTCCTCGCGGATGCACGCTCACGATCAAAGAAAGCGGCAATCCGCTCAAGACGGATCCCAAGCATCCTTTTATTCAGAACTTTGTGAACGTGGTCGAGCGTGTGGAGGGGAAAAAGCCCGGCTGTATCCGGGAGCATGGCGCTACGGATGCGCGTCACTTTAGCGCCGCCGGCATCCCGGCGTTTCTCTACGGACCCATCGGTGGAGGCATCCACGGCGACGACGAATGGGTATCACTGCGTTCGCTTGAGGACCAGTACGCGATCTACCGGGAGCTCTTCACGAGTGTGTAATCATTGACCCCTTGCGCGCATGGTCGCCGGAACCTTTACGGCGTTGCGGGCCTCCGCTTCCAGGATAATGGAACGGCGGCTCGGGCGGTTGTACTGCTGCACGACGACCGGAGCCTCAGCGGTAGGCTCGGTGGAAACGACGAGGCGTGGCTTGCGGCTCCAGTTCCCTGTGCGTACGGCGCGGCGGTGTCCTGCAGCAAGAATCTGGCGGGCGAGGCGGTGCTGTTCCCCGAAGCGCTCGGCATCGAGCGGCTCTTTCCATTGGCCCTTCCATGCACGGTATTCCTCGCGCATCCATGTGCGGTACTCGGCCTGTTCTTCAGCATAGATATAGCCGGCGTTGGACTCGGCATTCCACTCCACATCCCGTCCGTTGACGATGATGTCGCCCGTGGGTTCGAGCCGCGGCACTGCGGTTGCAGCTTCGGCAATCGGGGAGAAGAGGAGTGTGAGGCCCAAAATGGCTGTCGAGAACGTCTTCATAAAGGTAGGGGGAAAGACTGGTGACCTACACTAGCGGACCAATAGAATTTGTAAAGTTCCTTAAACATCGTAGAATAAGGTACTACAGGCGATTGTGAATGGTGGCCCAGACCAGGTTCGAACTGGTGACACCTCGCTCTTCAGGCGAGTGCTCTACCAACTGAGCTACCGGGCCACAGGGAAATAGTATCAAGGAGTAGGATTGATGAGAAGCTCTTCATTGGCCTTGTTGGCTCAAGATGAGAGCTTGTAAGATTCACATGTGGGGCTGTAGCTCAGTTGGCCGCCGAGCGTTAAGCGAGGCGCAAAAGAAAAAGGATCTGCGCTCTACCCCCCGTTGTTCTTTTGTTTACACTCTCTCCCGTGGGGCTGTAGCTCAGTTGGTAGAGCGCGTCGTTCGCAATGACGAGGCCAGGGGTTCGACTCCCCTCAGCTCCACCATTCGATTCGCGTCCTGCGGGACGCGCACTCATGGTAAACCATTCGGCTTATCATTCTTTTTCATGCGAATCGAATCACTCTGAGCGAGCGAAGCGAGTAGAAGAGACCAGGACACGCTTCGTCGTCCTTCACTACAGAGACATATTTTTATCAAACCACATTTGCACCTTCTCCGTCTCCATTTGATCGTTGGGGTCAAACTCCGGAGCGACCCAGTTGGGATTGCGATAGATACCGAGGACTTCCAGCCCCGAGACTTTTACGGAATGCACCAGGGTCTCCCTCGGCATCGTGTGGGCGTACCCCTTCCAGTCGAAATTATCGAGCACGTACTTCGGTGGGTATTTCTTCGAAAGGATCAGCCTGCTGCGTTGCTCGCGTGTGAGGATATTGAGGTTTTCCCAGCCGGGACTGCTGGTGACCGTGACGGGAATATACCGATCGGTGTCGTGCTCGAGAATCCATTCAAATCCCTGCCGGTAGGAAAGCCCCCAGTAATCGAGCTCAAAATTGTGTTCGACGTACCGAGAGGGGATCGAGAAATACACGTACTGCAGGGGATGGAATCGCACCATCCATCCCGCGATCCAAAGGAACCCCACTGTGGGGAGAGCGACCGCCAGTCCACACAGGATCTGACGCAGGCGGGGCCGGGCAATGCGCTGCGCCATGCGCACGAGCTCCCGGAGGCCATGCACGGCGAACAACACCACGGCGGGATAGATGAAATAGAGGTGGCGCCATTCGTCGAAGAGGTCCGCCTGCAGCACGATGACGATGAGTAGGGGAATGGCAAACCAGCTGAAAAAGAGCAACAGATCGCGATGTTCAGTCAGCAGTTGCCGCGGCCTGTAGATAGCTTCTGCCAGGAATGCCGCCACCCCGATCAGAAACAGCCCCACGTACAGCAGGGGAGTTTTTGTTACGAAATGCATGGGAACCCAATGCCATGGCGTGCTGTCGATCTGCTTCCCGAAATAGAGTCCTCCGGGCTGGTTCTGGCTTGTCATCATGTTGTGGACGGCCTCGAAAAAATTGGTTAGCGGCTGCTCCCAGAGCAGCGGCCAGAAGGCGACGACCGCACACAGGAAGATGCCGAAGTAGATCGCAAACAGTGTTGCATAGCGCTTCCATGGGATCGCTTTTCCGGTCAGGTGCTCCCGCAGGATTTCCAGCAGGAAGAAGATCGCCGTGAAGATCGGTGCGAAGAGGCCACCCACCCTGAGTGCAACAACCATCCCGCTGACGATGCCGTGGAGAACGGCGGAGCGCACGGTTTTGCGGTCCAGAAAGTTGAGCAATGTGAGCATCTTCAGAATGAAGTACACCATCGAAGGAATGTCACGGGTGTTGATAAATGCATGTCCGAATTGGCGTGGACTCAGGAAATACATTGCTGCGACCAGCAGCGCCCAGCCGCGGTGCTTAAAGTGGCGCAGTGCAAGCGCGTACACGGCGAGCATTCCCCCCCAATAGATGAGATACGCCGCCGCATGGCGGAAGATGAAGACATGTCGCGCATAGCGCAAATGGAAAAGTTCTTGCGCTGCATAGAGAACAATTTCCAGAAACGCACCGTGGTAGCGGATGCCGATATGTGTCGGATAGCTCTCGCCCAGCGTGACGTACTCATATGCCTCCTCACCCAGTACGAACATCGATTTTTCATCCCACGAAATGCCGTAGTCCTTTGCGGCCCAGAGTCCCAGGATCAGCGTCAGTGCGAAGAAGACCCATACGAGGGGGCGCAGCGGGATCCGGCCGAAGCTTTCTGCACCGTCCATTTGGCGAAGTGTAACCGAGCGCCGGGGAAAATGCACTTCCTCCGTTTTTTTAGAGGTACGCCTCGACCGCAATCGTTCCGATCCATACGGGAGCCTTCGTCGTGCCCCGCAGGCGCTGCAGCTCGCGCCGAAGCCCGATGCGGTCGATCACGTCGCGGAAACGGCTGAGACCGCCTTCCGATTGGAAGTTCGTCATCACGGTGAACTGCTCCAGGCGTTTTCCGAAGACATGGATGCCGTCGTCCCGCTGTTCGATACGATACGCACCCATCCGGATGCTTCCGACACTCGGCTGCAGCACGGGCAAGATGTCCGGCTGCTCTTCAGGGGTTTCTGCAGCAAGGCGTTTCTCGCGCTCTTCCAGGACAATCGGGAGCAGGTCAATGAGGAGTGCATCGATTCCCTGATTCGCGGCGGCGGAGATCCGATGGTTCACCGTGATCTTCTTATTCTTGAGGGTTTTCACGATGTCATCCAAAGCGTCAATAGTGAGGTCGACCTTGCTGAGGGCCACGATTTCGCGTTTTTTCGCGAGCGTCGGGGAGTACGCCTCGAGTTCTTTTCGGATGATGCGATAGTCGTCGATAAGCTTCTCAGAATCCACCGACCCGTCTTCCTGAAGCGCACGACTGATGTCCAGAAGATGCAGCAGTGCGCCGCACCGTTCGATGTGGCGCAGGAATGCGTGGCCGAGCCCCTTCCCTTCGCTTGCCCCCTCGATGAGTCCCGGAATGTCGCAGACGACGAAGGTGCGCCCACGCACATCGACGACGCCGAGGTTCGGGGTGAGCGTGGTGAAGGCGTAGTTGGCAATTTTCGGGCGCGCCGCGGAGATCACGGAAATCAGCGTAGACTTGCCGACGTTGGGATACCCGATGATGCCGATGTCAGCGACGAGCTTCAGTTCGAGTGTAACGGTCGTCTCCTCACCCGGCTCTCCGAGTTCCGCAAAATCGGGTGCCTGGCGCGTGGAGCTTTTGAAGTGGCTATTGCCGTATCCGCCCCGGCCTCCTTTGGCGATGCAGATGCGATCACCCCTTACTGCGAGATCCGCGATGCATTCTCCTTTATTTTTTGTGTCTCCTTCATAGATCAATGTGCCCGACGGTACAAAGAGCAGGAGATCCTCTCCACCCTTGCCCCCGCGCTGGCTGCCGGAGCCTGCTTCGCCACTCGGAGCGGAAAACTTCTTTCGTGAGGCAAAGACGCTCAGCGTATCCGTATTGTCATCGGCGACAATCCACACGGCACCGCCGTTTCCGCCATCCCCCCCGTCCGGGCCGCCCATCGGCTCGTACTTTTCCCGACGCCAGCTGACGCATCCGCGTCCGCCATTTCCTCCCCGCACGGTGATGGTGGCTTCATCGAGAAACATGGACGGAATTGAGAATTGAGAATGGAGAATTGAAAATGATATTGTTACCTTGACCAATGCGAATTAGCACTCTAGAGTAGAGAGTGACAATACCCGTTACCCTGTCAATTCTGAAGCTTTAATTCTCAATTTTCAATTCTCAATTCTCAATTTCTCCCATGTCTAAAATTCTCGGTATCGACCTAGGCACCACAAACTCCTGTATGGCTGTGATTGAAGGCGGCGAACCGCAGGTGATCGCGAACGCTGAAGGAAACCGTACAACTCCATCGGTCGTCGCCTATAAAGATAACGGTGAAGTGCTCGTCGGAGTTGCGGCGAAGCGCCAGTCGGTGACTAATCCCCGCAACACGATTTTCTCTGCAAAGCGCTTCATTGGCCGGCGTTTTGAAGAAGTGAAGGAAGATGCCATTCGCGTCCCGTTCTCGGTGAAAAGCGGTAAAGGGGAACGCGCGATGATTTTGATCGACGGCAAAGAGATGCTTCCGCAGGAAGTGAGCGCAAAAGTGCTTCAGAAGATGAAAGCCGACGCTGAAGCGTATCTCGGGACGAAAGTGGAGAAGGCGGTGATCACGGTTCCCGCATATTTCGACGACTCACAGCGCCAGGCAACAAAGGAGGCAGGGCAGATCGCCGGACTCGAAGTGGTACGCATCATCAACGAGCCGACCGCTGCAGCGCTTGCCTACGGGCTTGATAAAGGAGCGCACGACCAGAAGATCATCGTTTTCGATCTTGGAGGAGGCACCTTCGACGTTTCCGTTCTCGAACTTGGCGACGGCGTTTTTGAGGTGGTATCCACGAACGGTGACACACACCTGGGAGGAGACGACTTCGACCAGACGATCATGGACTGGATCCTCGCGGAATTTAAAAAGGAAAGCGGCATCGACTTGAGCAAAGATATCATCGCGATCCAGCGTCTGAAGGAGGCAGCGGAGAAAGCGAAGATCGAGCTGAGTTCTTCCACCGAAACCGAAATCAGTCTGCCATTCATTACGGCGGACGCAACGGGCCCCAAGCACCTGCAGATGAAGCTCAGCCGCTCGAAGCTGGAATCCCTCGTCAGTCATCTTATCGAGCGCACCGTGCAGCCGTGTCTCAATGCCCTGAAAGACGCGAAAATGTCCAAAGACAAGATTAACGAGATCGTTCTCGTCGGCGGCATGACCCGCATGCCAGCCGTCATCGCCAAAGTGAAAGAGCTTTTCGGCAAGGAGCCGCACAAAGGGGTGAATCCCGACGAAGTCGTGGCGATCGGCGCTGCGGTCCAGGCTGGAGTCCTCGGAGGGGACATCGATAAAGACATCGTGCTTGTGGACGTGACGCCGCTTGCCATGGGTCTTGAAACGCTCGGAGGAGTCGCCACGAAAGTGATCGAGCGCAATACGAAGATCCCGACGAAGAAGAGCCAGGTCTTCTCCACCGCAGCGGACAATCAGCCTTCTGTGGAGATCCATGTGGTGCAGGGAGAACGCGAAATGGCGGCGGATAACAAGTCGCTTGGCCGTTTCATCCTCGACGGTATTCCGCCGTCGCCGCGCGGCATGCCACAGATCGAAGTGAGTTTCGACATCGACGCCAACGGCATCCTGCATGTCACCGCGAAGGATCTGGGAACCGGAAAAACACAACACATCACGATTCAGGGATCGACGGGACTCTCCAAAGAGGAGATCGAGCGTATGAAGAAGGACGCCGAGATCCACGCCGAGGATGACAAGAAAAAGAAAGAGCTGATCGACACGCGCAATGCCGCAGATGCTCTTGTCTTCAATCTTGAGAAGCAGGTGCGTGAGCACGACGCCAAGATCAGCGATGACCTCAAGAAGAACGTGAATACGAAAATCGGCGACCTGAAGGATCTTTTGAAGAAAGAGGAGGCATCGGTCGACGAAATCAAGAGGGCGACCGAAGCGCTATCGACCGAAGCGCAGGAGATCGGGAAGATTATCTATGCGGAGGCCCAAAAACAGCAGGAAGCTGCCCCGAATGGGAAAGATGATGTCGTAGAGGGAGAAGTTGTCGATGAAGAGAAGAAGAAATAAGACTTCTTTTCTCTACAGCTTCTGTCCGACGAGCTTCGCAAGCTCAACGATGCGGTTGCTGTACCCCCACTCATTGTCATACCAGGCAAATGTTTTGAGGAGATTGCCCCCGATCACCTGTGTGAGAGCCGAGTCGATAATGCAGCTCCGGGGATCGCCCACGAAGTCCTTCAAGACGAGCGGGCGGTCTTCTACCCCCAAGATCCCTTTCATGGCGCCTGCCTCCGCTTTCTTGAACGCGGCATTCACTGCTTCTGCCGTGACCGGCTTTTTTGTAACGACCGTGAGATCCGTGATGCTTCCGGTGGGCGTCGGGACACGGATCGAAATGCCATGAAGTTTTCCTTTAAGAGAAGGAAGTACTTCGCCGATGGCCTTCGCGGCCCCCGTACTCGATGGGACCAGGTTTATTGCTGCCGCGCGGGCTCTGCGAAGATCCTTGTGCGGGAGATCTAGAAGATTCTGGTCATTGGTGTAGCTGTGGATGGTGTTCATGAGCCCGTGCTCGATACCGAACGCTTCGTCGAGCACTTTCGCCATGGGAGCGAGGCAATTCGTGGTGCAGGATGCATTGCTGATGACATGCATGGTTTTGGGGTCGTATGACTCGTGATTCACACCGATGCAGAACGTCCCATCGGCCTTGTCCTTGCACGGCGCTGAGATAATCACCTTCTTCGCTCCGGCTTTGAGGTGCATGGCAGCATCGTCACGTTTCGTAAAAAATCCCGTGCACTCCAGGACGATATCGACCTTCAGTTCCTTGTGCGGAAGCGTCGCAGGATCTTTGCTGGCGCTTGTGCGGATCTTTCCGTGCTTGGTGGAAAGGACGCCGTCCTTGTAACACGCTGTTCCGCAGTCGAAGTGACCGTAGGTGGAGTCGAATTCAAAGAGGTGGGCGAGCGTTTCTCCGTCCGTGAGGTCATTGATCAAGACCACCTCCAGATCGGGGTGTTTTTCAAGGATGATCCGGAGAGCCTGGCGGCCGATGCGGCCGAAGCCGTTGATGGCGATGTTCATGGCACTCAGAATGATGAATGCCGGGCTTCGACGCAAGTCCCGTGATTTACCGCAGCCAGGGCCGCGAAGGCCTCCTGATTTGTATAACAGTGCGCTGACAGTATCCGGCGGTCCGCGTGCACTGCGGGAAGGGAAGAGGCCGCCGCCCGGCAATACCGTTGAAAGCCGCAGCCTCGCCCGGATGCAGCGCCGCAAACGTTCCAATGAAGACGGAAACGATCATAACCAATATTCGGGGCGGCATGCGGGTGGGAGAAGAAAGTAAGCTTGGGAGGAGACGCATGGACGCTTACAGTCTTTCATACGCCTTTTTTTATCAGCAACGTATCCTACGATGAACAATGATGCTCTGCGATGCAAGAAGTTTTATCTTCGAGCACTGCATTTAGCATACAAAGGAAGGTCCTCTCCCCGTGGTCTGAGGGAGAGGACCAGCGTAAGGCCGGAACAGACCTTACGACTCCTGCTTTCGCCAAGACAAAAGCTATAATTACTGTAGGAGCATCTTGTGTGTAATCAATAATTTTCTCACCAATATCATGCATCCTCAAACGCCTTTTTCATCAGCAACGTATCTTTTTCTAAAAGAGGCGATTCGCAGACGACCGTGCCCTCGATCTTCCGCTGTTTCAGAACGCTAATGAAATCCTTCCAGCGTGCGTCGCTTTCCCGAAGCGGAAGATGATGTTTCTCGCCTTTGGGACCATAGGCAATACCGGAAAAATGCATGTGGACGTTTTTCAGAGACTTCTTTCCAAGATATTTTTCATAGAGATCAAACATCTCGTTCCATTCTTTCGTGGTATTGATCAAACCGTTGGTGCGGGCATGCATATGGGCTGGATCTACAGTCGGGTAGAGATCGAATTCCTTGCTGAGCTTGAGGACTTCCTCCAGCGTCCCAAATTGTGTGGGTTTTCCCATGGTTTCGTAGGCGAGATTCACCGAGGGGAAGAATTTGGCCTTCTGCTTGAGGATTTTCTCCGTCGCACGGCGCACATTTTCATAGACCTCTTTCGGAGGCTTTCCCATGTTGAACGCCGGATGAACGCAGACGGAGCGTGCACCGGCGAGCTCGGCCATCGTCAGTGCGCGGAGAATGCGGTGAATGCTCGCAGAGAGCTTTACTTCGTCAGGGGAGTTGAGGTTGACGAAGTAGGGGGCGTGCACCGTCAGCGTCATGTCGAGCACCTCGGCCGTCTCCCTAATCTCCATCATCCGCTCCACGCTTGAAGGAACATTCTGTACCCACTCGATTTCCATCGCTCCGATCTTGAGTTCCTTTGCACGTTTCAAGCCTTCTACTGTCCCGCCAGGGGCGGGGGTGGAATGCGGACAGCCGGCGACTGCGAATCTCAGCATACATCGAACAGGATCTCTGTAGAGCAAGCATAACCGGGTCGCCCTGAGTTTGTCGAAAAGCGACGGCGGTCCTCCGTCTGCTGCTGGCGCTCTAGAGAACTGTATTCTCACCCTGTAGACCGTGCGTATCAATTCGTTGGCGCTGCTCGTCGATGAGTCTATCGAGGAACTCTCCACTGGCGTCTTGGGGAGCAACAGTTACGGTTTCTTGCGCAGGGTCTATGTTCACCTGGTCGTTGGAACCGTCATTTGCAGCCAGCGTCAGCATGATGCCGTTTGGACGTTCTTGTTTTTCCCCATATGTTTCATCCGAATACGGTCCGCTGCTGGTGCTCTCGATCATCCATACCCGGGCTTTGTAAACGACAGTCGCTCCTACCTTGTACTGCAATAGTAGATCATCCAGTGAGGCAGGGTTTTCTGATTGAGGAGAGGTCATATGATGATTTTACAATAAAAATTTCATAAATGCAATACGTCTATTTTCCAATTTTTCGTTGCTCATTCACAATCTGCATCGTGCCTCTTTCCGGAGAAATCATCGATCGCACTCTTACCAGTCGCCTCGGCGAACGTGCCCTTCAGGTCTGCGAAATGCTCATCCACGCCGGCTACGAGACGTGGTGGGTGGGAGGGGGAGTTCGCGACATGCTGCGGGGACAGCTGCCGAAGGATATCGATATCGCTACCGCTGCACTACCTGAAGACGTCATTACGCTTTTTCCAAAATGCGATGAGATCGGCAAGCAGTTCGGAAGTATTGTCGTTTCGCACAAAGGAGAGACGTTTGAAGTTACGACATTCCGTGAGGATGATGCGGCGTCTGACGGACGCCATCCGGAGAGCGTGCGGTTCGGAAAACGTGAAGCTGATGCCGCACGTCGTGATTTTACAATCAACGCGATGTACTGGAATCCCGTCGATGGGAAACTTTTTGATCCTTGTAAAGGGGAGGAAGATCTTGCAGAGCGGTTGATTCGATTTATCGGTGATCCGAAAATGCGCATTCAGCATGACGCGCTACGAATGCTGCGTGCCGTTCGTTTTCGTGCATGGATCGATGGCCAGTATCACCCGGAGACCTTCCAGGCGCTTCGGTCGCTGGCAGGACTCGCGGCAGAATTATCCGGCGTCCGCATCGCGACGGAAATGGAAAAGATGCTTCTGGGACCGCATCCTGAGCGCGCACTGGAAGATCTCTGGGAAACGGAAATTCTCCATGCGACGATTCCGGAGCTTGCCGCCTGCAAGGGCATTCCGCAGCCGGCGGATTACCATCATGAGGGCGATGTCTGGAACCACACGCTGCAGTGCGCCGCCTCGTTCACGGAAGATCATGGCGCGGATACGCGCTGGGCGGCAGTGTTTCATGATGTCGGCAAAGAGAAGACCTTTGCCCTCAAGGAACGTATTCGGTTTGATCACCATGCCGAGGCTTCCGAAGAAATCATCCGCACGGTGTTTGCACGGCTGAAGTTTCCAAAATCGCGCATCGACAAGATCGCCTGGATCGCCGGGCATCACATGATGATGGGGTCGTTCGCCGCGATGCCTGCCGAACGCAAAGCACACTGGTATTTCCATCCATGGTTCGTAGAACTTCTGCAGGTGATGTGGCTCGACAT
>MFXS01000017.1:158-8557 GCA_001788925.1 Candidatus Peribacteria bacterium RIFCSPHIGHO2_01_FULL_55_13 | reverse complement strand
GCGCTGCTTTCCGGTGATGAAATCATGCAGATCCTCGGGATCGGGCCCGGTGAGGAAGTAGGAAAAGCAGTGAAGGCACTTGCGGATGCCCAGGCGCGGAAAGAAGTGACGACGAAGATGGAAGCAAAAGAATTTTTGCAGCAAAATAATCTGTAATTGCCATACAAAACGACACCGTTTCTCCTAGAATCCGTCTCTATGGTCATTTCCGAAATTTTCCACTCCATACAGGGAGAGGGTCCTACCACAGGAAGACCCGCAGTCTTTGTGCGCCTCGGGATGTGTAATCTTCAATGTAATTTTTGCGATACGCCCTATACCTGGAAACCGGGGCAGGAAGACTATAGTGATGAAGCGAACGAGCGCATTGTCGAGGAGATTGCAAAATTACTGATAGCACACCCTGGAACGAATATGATGATCTGGACGGGCGGTGAACCAATGCTGCAACAGCGCGACATCGTTGCGACGATTGATTATCTCAAGGAGCGCATTGCAGATCGCGTACTCGAGCATGAAGTAGAAACCAACGGTACGATTGCTGCGCATCCGGAGCTGGACAAGCGCATAGATCGCTATAACTGCTCGCCGAAGACGGCGATGTCGGGAAACAATACCTACTCCGTGCGTCTTCGGGATTATGCCAAAACGATATACAAGTACGTTGTGGGAACGAAGGAGCATTGTGAAGAGGCTCTGAGAGAGATTGAGCGCCAAAAACTTCCGCGTGACCGTTGCTTTTTTATGGTTCTCGGGACCACTGCGGAAGAAATGCTGCAGCGAAGCCCCACGATCGCGGAAGTGTGCAAAAAAGAGGGAATAACGCTCTGTATTCGCCTGCAAAGCGTGCTCTGGAACTCGGCAAGAGGGGTATGATTCTCTTGCACGTATGCAATCCATTGATGCCATTCTTACGGCTTTTACGGACAACCCACTTTTGCCTCCTACAGGCGCCAGAGGCGTCATCATTCTTTCTGGGGGCATGGACTCCGTTACGCTCCTGCACTTTCTCGTGAAGCATCGGAAATGCCGCATGGAAGCGATATCGTTTGATTACGGGCAGAAACATGTGAAGGAAATTTCTTATGCGAAGAAACAATGCGAAGCGCTCGGCGTGCAGCATCACCTTGTAGCACTGCCATTCGTCGGATCACTTTTTTCAAGCGCACTACTCCAAGGTGGTGAGGAAATCCCAGACGGTCACTATGAAGAAGGAAACATGAAGCAGACCGTCGTTCCCAATCGCAACATGATCATGATCGCGATTGCCACCGGATACGGTCAGAGCACGGGCGCTTCGTTTTTAGCTCTCGGCGTTCACGCAGGCGACCACGCGATCTACCCCGACTGCCGGGAAGAGTTCATCGATGCACTACGCAAAGCGATCGAGCTTTCCGACTGGAATCCGTTTACCGTCTTCGCTCCTTTCCAGAGGATGACGAAGGTCGAAATTCTTGAAATAGGCTTCCAGCTCGATCCGCCGGTGGATTACGGCAAGACGTGGACGTGTTACAAAGGAAAAGAGGAGCCGTGCGGGACATGCGGGGCGTGTCGGGAGAGAGGGGAGGCGTTTGAGCAGATTGGCGCAGAAGACCCGCAGGGCTTTTGAACACCCACTCAACTATGGAAGAGTCACTCATTTCACTATGATAGGTGGCAGAGGTCATTTCTTCACCGGGCCGGTAGCTCAGTTGGTTAGAGCGCGGGACTTATAAGCCCGTGGTCGATGGTTCAAATCCATCCCGGCCCACCAAAAGAGTATTTTCCTTCCAAAGGATTCTCCGAAAAACCCGGCGCGAAATTCTACAAAGACATATTCTCGAAAAAATGATGGGATCAATTACTTCTCCGCCTTCACCTCCACCGCCAGATCCGCAGACGCGCCACCGATCTCTACCTGAATCTTGAACATTCCGAGCGCCTTGATGGCCTCGGGGATGGTAATGGCGGATTCCTTCGCCTGAATCTGAAGCTGCTTCTCCAAAGCTTCCATCAGGTGCTTCTCGGTGATCGCGGCATACAGTTTTCCGGTTTTCGTTGTCTTGCGCTCGAACGTCAGTTTCTTGTCGATAAGCGCGGAAACGGCAGATGTTGCGATCTCTTTCTCGCGCACTTTCTCCTCAGCGCGGCGACGGATCTGTTCAGCGTAGCGCTTGCGGACAGTTGGGGTTGCAACAAGAGCCTTGCGATGGGGCAATAGATTATTCAGCGCATAACCGTCTCCAACGACGAGAACGTCGTTCTTCTTACCAATGCCGGGGATGTCTTGGAGGAGAATAACTTCCATGAGATGCAAAAAGCCGAGACAGTCTACCGGCCGATCCCCACATCGTCAATCCCTCTTTACGTAGCTGGGATTTTGGCACGCCATGCGAGTTTGCAGCCGTATTTCCGCTATCCACTGTCGCATGGGCATCGAAACGACGAACATGATCAGAGACTCTTTAGCGGATCAGCCAAGGAAGAAAGGACCACCACGAGACTCCGTCCCGCAGATGCCGTTCCTCTTTCAGATACCAACGGTGGAGCGTGAGGAAGCGGTCGGAGTGGAGCGAAAGCGCACCGAGACTCACTCCCGATACATCGCGGCTCACAGCGAAGGTATAGAGAGGCGAGTAGAGGAAGATCGCGGGTACATCTTCGGCAAGGACGCGCCGGAGTTCCTTGAGCGCACTGGCACGCTCCTTTTCGTTACTCGTCTCGCGGATCACTTCAAGGAGCGCGTCGCTTTTCTGGTAGGCGTACTGCGAGAGGTTATACGCATCGAGCCGAAGACTTCCTTCGCCCCCTTCGAACTTCTGGATAGCGGAGCTGTGCCAGTACGGGTAACTGTCGAGGTTATCGAGCAGTGACTGCCCGAAGAGGAGCACGTCATACTCGCGCTTGAGGAGCCGCTGCTCAAATTCCTGCGGCGTATCGGGGATCACGACAGTCACGTGCACCCCGAGTTCACGCCACTGTTTCTCGATGTCTTCCGCCACGGTGCGATAGGTGCCCGGCGAGGGACTCGTAAGAAGCGTAAGCGCGAGGCGCTCCCCAGCTTCATTCACACGGATATCTCTGGGATCGGTCGCCAGTCGCAGTCGCAGCATCCCGCGGTCGAGAATCAGATTACTTACGGAGATACGCTGCTCCTGCGGGATCGCACCGTCGCGGGAACGCAGGAAGAGATCGACAAGGCGCTGTTCTTCTACGGCCTGGCGGTAGAGGGCGTTGCTGGTCGTACGGACGACATAGGCGGAATCGATCACCGTGCCGTCGGGTTTTGTAAGGCGAACAATCGTCTCTCCCTGCTTCAGTGCGCCTGTACCCGTTGTCGCAAGCGCCGCGATCCAGGTTCCCGATTGTGTCGGATGCTTCTCCAGTGTTGCACCATTGAGCTTCGCGCCGGTACCGGCGATGGAAAGCGAACCGGTCACCGTCATAATCGCGCCGGTATCCAGAAGGACGACGGGGCTGAGTTGAAGCGGTCCCGTGGAGTTCGCTTCCGCACGCTCGAGCAGGCGCTGCAGCCGAAGCTTTTCGGGCAGATGCCAGTTCGATTCAAAGAGCGCTCCCTGGGCTGCCTCGGGATCAAAGTGATAACGCCAATCGGACGTGTCGATCTCCAGAAGCGGCGTATCCACCAGCAACGTTTCGGAAACAGCATTCCCCACGCGCAGTTTGTCGGTGCCGAGCTGAAGGCCCAGCCGCAGCTTGCGGTCCTGGAGTACCGGGCGCTCCAGGTTGAAAAACAGCGCGACGTACTGCGGCAGCGTGTATTGATGGAGTGTGAAGGGCCGCGGAATCACGGGGTCCCCGCGATCATTGCGCGGAACATTGCGTACGCCATCGAGGTTCCGGATATCCGAGAGAAGCGCGCTATAGTCCGGGAAAATCCGAAGGATGATCCGTTCCAGGTAGTACGCGGTATCGCCGGGACGCGCGAAGCGCTCCATGGTCACTTCGGAGCTCCGTTCCGTTTGGACGAAGCTTTTAAAGGCGTAGGGACCTGCTCCGATCGGTGCGAGGCCGAAGTCGATGGTTTCGCGTAGCCTGCTTACCGGGACTCCCGCAAACGCCCGGGCAGGAACGATGCCGAGCGTGAGATTGCTCGGGAAAAAACTGTAGGGCTGCTCGAGACGGAAGCGCACCGTGCGCTCGTTGATCTTCTCGATCTCGACGCCTTCGAAGTTTTGGCGGAGTAGGGGATTGGGGAAATCGGGATCCTGGATCGTCTTGAAGGTAAACAGTACATCCTCGGGCGTCACCGGATGCGGATCATCTTCGGTGGAATCGTGCCACTGCAATCCTTCCTTGAGCGTCAGGGTATAGACGCGCGCGTCGGGACTCACGCGCATCGCTGCCAGGTCTTCCTGGATGGTTTGGGTCTCGGGGTTGTATCGAAGAAGTCCCGAAAAGACGAGCGATACGATGTCGCGGTTCACATCGTTTTGGACGGTGAACCAGGGATTGAGTGGCTGGAATTCCCCGACGGAGCCTTCGATATACGTGCCGCCCTTCGACGGAGAAAGCTCGGAGTGCTGCAGGTAAAACCGGCGAAGCAGCACGGCAAAGCTGCCGAGAAACAATATCAGCAATGCGAGCAGCACCCAGCGCTCATATTTACGGCCGAGATTGATCCATTGCGAAAGGTTCTGCACGAAAAAAAAACGGGTCCGAGACAGTATAGGACACTTCGGGTCCTATGACATCAGATATACCAACGGACTACGGCGAGCGCGAAGAACGCTACGGAGAGCCAGATACTGACTTGATACAGGAGTTTTTCTGCTCCTCTGCGCTGCACATAGGTGGCTCCCGTGCCTCCGAACGTGGCCGAAAGGCCTGAGGCGCGGTGCTGCAGCAGGATCGAAAAGCTGAGGAGAATCGAGATGATGACGTGAACAGTGGTGATAACCATAGACTCTTTGTACCATGGGGGAGCGGGGATTCCAAAAGAATCACGCAGATCATTGCATTCGGGCGCCTAGCTCAGTTGGTTAGAGCATCTCGTTTACACCGAGAGGGTCGAGGGTTCGAATCCCCCGGCGCCCACCACACTTCGCTCGCTGAGGCGAGCTTCGCGTGGCAAATCATTGTTCTCTCAACTGGCGAGCTAAGTGTTTTGAAATGGCTTTTAATGCTAAATACGCAATCCATTAGGTATTTTGAAGTCCTATGTTAGAACTTGACACACTATTAAAGTACACGTATATTCACCTGCCATTTCTTCACCCACTTCTCGATGGACCGTCTCTCTCGCCTGCGCACCATTGCCCTCCTCGGGGTCACTGCGCTCCTCGTCACCATCGTCCACAGCTCCATCGTTGGGGTTCCGGTACAGATCTCGGAGGCACAGGACACGCCTGCCTGCAGCGACGGAATCGACAACGACCATGACGGATGGATCGACTATCCGGATGACGGAGGCTGTGAAGGCCTTCTCGATGAAGACGAAATCCAGGGCATTTACGCTGACCGCAGCGACGAGGACCAATCGGAATTCTTCAATGTTCCGCCGGTATTTGTGACCGTCGCCGACGGACGCGAATTTGCCGAGCCGGGTGAAGTCCTTCACTACGACATTGTTGTGGACAACCGCAACGGTCCCGACCGTACCTACGATCTCCGAACACAGATTCCGGCGGAGCTCGCGCTCGAAGCCGTTACCGAAAATCCGATCATCGATACGCGCTCCCTTACGTGGCCGAACCAATTCGTTGCCGCCGGCGAAAGCCGCACCTACGGCTTGGCTGCACGCATCGCCCAGGGTACGCCGGATCTTCAGGCCATCCGCGTCCGCGCCTACGCCGGACAGGCCATCGGCACCGATACCACGAGCATCTACCGCGGTGTGGTTCCCTCCGCCTTTGATGTCTCCGTTTCCGACGGCGCGCGCATCGCGATGCCTGGAGACATCCTCGAGTACGAGATCGCTATCCGTAACGCCGAAACGAAGCTTGCCACGGAAGTCGACGCCGACGCTGCTCTCCCGCACTACACCGAGTTCGTCGCCGCTTCCGAGGGAGGAACGTGGACGGGCAATGGCATCCGCTGGGATAACCTGACGGTCAGCCCGAAAGGAACGCGCGTCGTCCATCTGAAGTTGCGCGTACGCAGCGATGCACCGCTCGGAACAGCCATCCAGTTCGTCGTGAACGTCAAAGGACACCAAGGAGTCGACATCACGGAAGTCGGTTCGGACTCTGATGTTCGTCCTGCCGAAATCGCAAATGCGACCATCATGCTCCGGAAGTCCGCGGACCGCTCTGATGTGCGCCCGGGCGACATGATCACGTATACCGTCTACCTCAGAAACACGACGCCGGGCGACATTAACCGCATTACCGTCGAAGACCGCATGGACCAGCGCTATATGCAGGTCGTGGGCGGTGATGCCGGCATGATGCAGGGAGACCGCATCGTCTGGACAATCCCGACACTCGCACCGGGTCAGGACTGGTCTGTGCGCTACATGGTGCGTGTTGCCGAAGGAACGCCCCATGGCGAGGCTCTCCTCAACGTCGTGAGCGTGACGGGTGAAGGCATGGAAGAGATTTCCCTCACGGAACGCGTCTTCACGGCCCGCATCAGCGTCGTGACGAACTTGCCTCCGTCGGGAGCCCCGCTCGATCTTCTTTTCTTGCTCACATCGAGCGCAGCCGCTCTCGCCCCCACCATGGCGATGCGCAAGCGGAGAGCGTAAAGATCTTTCTCTCACCAATGCACAAAAAAAGACCGGGCATGCCCCGGTCTTTTCGTAAGAATTAATTGCTGCTGAGGGAGCTAAAGATCTCCGACATCAGATCGACGATCGTGGAGAAGTTCAACTCAAAAGGGATATCCAGAAGTCTCGCCATGAAGGAGACGATGAAGAAGGCGATGAAAGAGACGAAGAGTCCGATGATGGAATACCGGATCGTATGGACGGCCTTGCGGATCTTCTCCTCGTTTCCGGCCGAGAGGATGAAGGTGATTCCTCCAACGATGATAAAAATAAGACAGAGGATGGTGGCGACGATGAGAGCGAGGGCCACAAAGGTGGCGACGATCTCGACGACGCTGGCATTCTCCAGAAGGTCACGCAGCATGGATAAGGGGGAAAAAGAAAGAAAAGTGGTTACACCGTAGGTTCGAGGATCTTTAGATTGATACGTTGCTTGGAAGTCCCACCAATAAGACGGAGAAGGGTACGCAACGCTTTCACGGTCTGTCCACCTTTTCCGATCAGCTTGCCCATATCGCGGTCACTGACTTTGACCGTATGGAGGACGCCGAGGTCATCGATGGTGGATACAATGCTCAATTCCGCCTTGTCGTCGACGATGCTCTCGAGGACGTACCGGAGGAAAGAGAGACCAGGGTAATCTGTCGTTTCTGGAGTGGTCATGGGGGAAATACTACAGAACATCCCTGAGAGTGCAATATGGTTCAGGAAATGACCAATGACCAATACAACAATGACCAGGCAATAACCAAGAATCAGGAATGCATTCTTGCGTCATTGTGTTCTTGGTCATTGGTCATTACTCTATGCCGCAGGCTTTGCTTCCTCCGGTGCTGCTACCGGTGCAGCTTCTGCCACAGGGGCAGCCGGTGCAGCGGTTGCAGGAGCGGCCGGAGCAAGCGGCTCTTCGTTCTTGGGACGCTGTTTGGCGTAGCGGACGATGTGCTTTTCCAGACCCTTCACGCCGTTTTTGGAAAGCAGCCGGGCAGCGGTGTCGCTGGCGGTGGCTCCTTTGGAAATCCAGTACTCGATACGGTCTTTCTTGATCACGACCTCCGGGGGGTTCTGGGCGGGGAGGTAGTGGCCGACATGTTCCAAAACGCCTCCTTTCACCGGACGCGCTTTTTCAGCCACCACAATGCGGTAGGTGGGGAGGTTTTCTCGGCCGGTGCGCTGGAGACGGATGATGAGCATGGAAAACAAAGACGTCGATGCGTCCGGCGCATTCTAGCGGGGAAACATTGCTCTGCAAGGCAATATCGTGGAATTACGCCTTTGTGAAACGGATCTCTTTGAGAGCACCGGAGTCTTCCGCACGGAGGAAGGGGAGGAGCTCTGCAACCAGAAGAGACTGCTCCTCCACCGAAAGGGAATGAGCCGCTTCTATAACCAATATATCGCCTGTCAGCCTCTTTGGTTCCAGAGAAGAAGCTTCGTTCGGACGATGCTCCTGCAGCCACTTCTTGGCCCGGAACACGACCATGGATGCCTGCGCTTCGTCATAGAGTCCGCGCTTGCGCAGCACGCTCGGGATGAGGGAGGAGATATGGTCCATACGGTGAGTATGAATGACCAATGACCAAGAACCAATGACCAGGCAGGAGAAATGACCAATGACCAATACAACAATGACTAGGCAATACCCAAAGCCCCAGAAGGCAATCTTGGTTATTATCTGGTCATTGGTTTT
>MFXS01000017.1:0-91 GCA_001788925.1 Candidatus Peribacteria bacterium RIFCSPHIGHO2_01_FULL_55_13 | reverse complement strand
TTGCCGTCCTCTCCGCAGCCTCCCTCCAAAGCGGTCTTCGGTACTGTACCGGCCGGACAGGCGGATTCTGCAGTGCCTGTACCCAAGCATC
>MFXS01000016.1:1831-9197 GCA_001788925.1 Candidatus Peribacteria bacterium RIFCSPHIGHO2_01_FULL_55_13 | reverse complement strand
TTCTGCGGAGCGCTTCGCGCTGACGAAACATCGGGGCGCCGCCGACGAAGACCGCCGTGCGGATACCGAGAGCCGCGGAGAACGGTGCCAGCGCTTCGTCAACCTGAGCCGCAAGCTCACGGGTGGGTAAGACGATGAGCGCGCGGCCGGGCCCCTGGGAGAGGCGCTGCAGGAGCGGTAAGCCGAAGGCAAATGTCTTTCCCGTTCCGGTCTGAGCGATGCCGATGACGTCCTTTCCAAGGACCGCGACGGGGATGGCCTGATGCTGGATGGGAGTGGGAACCGTGAGATTCAGACGGCCCACCACTTCGAGAACTTTGGGGATCAACCCAAGTGCGGAGAACTCCTTTGGCGGCAATGCGCTGTGCGTCATTTCAAGGAGCATACCGAAAGAACGCGGAATATCGAGCAAAAAGGAGGTTCTTTAGCAAAATCGAAACCTAGGTGGTGGCGCTTTTTCCCGCAACGGAAGACGGTCAGGTCGAGGGAGGGAGCTGCCGGCGATAAGCAACAAGCCCCCGTGATGAGCGGGGAGCCTGTTACGCGGTGAAATGTGCCCTAATAGGGATTCTGTTGCGTGGGAGTGGGAATATTGACGTCAATATCCATGCCATTGCCGTTCTCACTGTTCATCATCGGGAAGACTTTGAGTGCCAGAGCAACGACGACGAGAATAGCGATGATCGCAACGATGCCGACGATCACGCTGGTGCTGGAGTTAGCGTTATCCATGAAAGAATGGGGGAAGAAAAAATGACTCAGGCCTCTGTGCGCCGGATGAGCCCGACAAAGAAGAGGAGCACGAGTGCGCCGACCACCGCCATGACATATGAGCCGATGGCTCCGTACGCCGTGAATCCGAGTGCGCGGAAGAGGAAGCCGCCGATGACGGCACCGATAATGCCGACAATGATATTACCGATGATGCCGAAACCGCGTCCTTTCAGCAGTTGTCCTGCGGTCCAGCCGGCAAGGAGGCCGATGATGAGAAAACCGATAAGGTCCATGGGTGCGGGGGAATGTTAGGAAAACACCGGAGTACGCAGTGTGCCGGTGGCATGCCGATGCGCCCGCCAGCGGAAATACGACGCTTTGCGCGCAGTATGCCGGCGGAGCGCGGCCCGGAGCGGGAAGACGCTATCGCGAAGGGAGAGGGGCTTGCGCGCGACGGGCACGCGCCGCAATTTGTTGACGCGGCGGACGGTGAGGTCGTGTTCCATCCTCTGTGCGATAGCCCCTGCCCGGCGGTGTGTTTCGAGCTGCATACAGAGGCAAAGACTGATGACAGGGGTGATCCTTACGAGGAAATACTGGACTTCGGGATGAGTTCCTTTTGTGATAACTGTTGCGGATAAGAATGATTGCTCGGTGCGGGGAAGTAGACATACACTCCGGGCATCTTCAATGCATACACGGATGCTTCTTTCGGCGGGATTTGTCTTCCATACCGTCCTCGGAAGTTTCTGCATGATTCCTATGGCGTATGCAAATGAGTCGCTGCTGCCACACGAAGACCATGAAGAGGTAATGATGACGCTCATGACGCCGATCGTTCCCGTTCACTGCACAGACTGCTCAATATCGGAACTTCATGCCGAGCACTCACCTCCAATGACGCCTTTGTGTGCCGGTCACTGCCTTGCGCAAGAAAAGGATGCTGTGATGGACGCATTAATTCTTTCATCGTTGCAAGTGCAGTCTCCTCTAACAACGGTTCAACCGATCGCATGGAAATTGAAATTCGATTCCCCCCAGTCGTTTGCAGCAAGACCTCCCGATGCGATTTCCACCCGAATGATCGTCCTGAGAGTGTGAACGGGCACAAAAGTTGAGAATGTCACTGATTGTTTTTCTTTTGTGGTTTCCCCCTTCTCATCATGCCTCCATCTCCAGAACGCTATTCCGTCTTCCAAGTTGCAGGAATGACTTGCCCGAGCTGCGAAGTGCTCCTCGAACGCAAACTCAAGGCAATTCCCGGGATCAAGGACGCCGACGTAGATCATACGACTGGAACGTGCCGTATTACGGCAGATGCCAATCATCTTCCCAATGAGAAGCGCATATCCACTGTTATAGAACAGGCAGGATACCGTCTTTCCGACAGCGATGCGCCCACAATTTCTTTCGTCGCGCCATCTCAGCGCAAGTGGATGGAGATCGGCGGATCGCTGCTCATCATCTTTGCCATCTACAAGCTGCTCCTTACCTTCGATCTCCTCTCGATCGCACCATCGACCTCTGGCGCGCTCTCTTTCGGCGGTATTTTCCTCATCGGTCTCGTTGCGGGAACCAGTAGCTGCCTCGCCGTTACCGGCGGTCTTCTGCTTGCGCTTGCCGCGAAGCATAATGAAATGCACCAAGCAGAAACTCCCCGGGAGAAGTTCCGACCACTGCTGCACTTCAATATCGGTCGACTGATCTCCTACTTCGTCCTTGGCGGATTTATTGGAGTGCTCGGCCAATCGATCATCCTCACGACGAAGATGTCGGGATACATGAGTATCGGAGTCGCCTTCATCATGCTGTATCTGGCACTGACGATTCTCGAAATCCTTCCAAAGGGCTCTTTTCCTGTAAGACCTCCGAAGAAACTCTCGCACTGGATCCATGATCTTTCGGAAAGTGACCATCCGGCAGCCCCCTTTACGCTGGGTGCTTTCACATTTTTCCTCCCTTGTGGTTTCACGCAGTCCCTGCAGCTGGTCGCACTTGCTTCGGGAAATTTCCTCACTGGGGGACTCATTATGCTCGTCTTCGCACTGGGAACGCTCCCTTCTCTTATCGGACTCAGCGCCGTGTCCTCGACAGCCAAGGGCAACTTCTCCCGCATGTTCCTGCATTTTTCAGGAACACTGGTATTGATACTCGCCATCTTCAATCTCCGGAGCGGGTTTGCTCTCACGGGTATCGACCTTCCCACGGTATACGCACGAGGGAATTCGGGAGATACCGCTGCCGCCCCTGCACCTACGGGAAACGTGCAGGAAGTCGCTATGAAGGTTACGCGGAGCGGTTATGTGCCGAGTAATCTCACCATCAAGGCTGGTATTCCCGTCCGATGGTCCATTGACGGAACGGGTGCGCAGGGTTGCACGAGCGTTCTCGTCATTCCTTCACTCAATATCACAAAGCCGCTCATCGCCGGCATGAATGTCATCGAATTCACTGCTCCCAACCGGGGTTCGCTGGCGTTCAGCTGCTCGATGGGCATGGTGCGCGGGTCGTTCAACGTTCTTTAATTCCTCTTCCTCCTTCACTATGACTCCTCTGCAATGGCAAGAATCACCGCAGCAGGCACAACCGCCGGGCAATCGTTCTTCTGCCGTAGGAAAATCTGATCCTTGGTTTGCTATATCGATCACGCTGATAGGACTTATTATCGGCTTTTGGCTCGGCAGATCACGCGGCGTGATTCGTCCTATCGCTCTCGGCAATCCTCCGACACAGATTGCCGTGCCAGTACCGAAAGCACCTGCACTTGCGAAGGCAAGAACCATCAAGATGACCGCCGCGCTCTGGAAGTTCACGCCGAATGTCGTCCGCATAAAACAAGGCGAGAAAGTAACACTGGAAATCACCGGTGTGAGTGGAACGCACGGACTCTCTGTGCCGGGACTCGGCATCAACGAAACGATTATTCAAGGCAACACCGTGAGCGTGACTCTTCCCACGGACAAGACGGGGACATTTGATTTCCGCTGCTCGATTCAGTGCGGTTCAGGACATGCTGATATGAAGGGACAGATTGTCATAGAAACGTGAAGGTAGATTCTTGACTCTCGGGACGAAGGGGGTAGTATACCCCTACCCCCTACCCCTTCATACCATGCAACAGGATGCAAAGAAGAAAACGCTCCACGCTCTCAAGCGCCTGGATGGTCTCAGTGCCAAACTGCACGCAATGGTCGAAGTGGATGCCTACTGCCCACAAGTCCTCGAAATCGCCCTCGCGATGCAGGGGCAACTGAAATACATCCAGGGCACTGTCCTCGAAAGCCATCTCCAGACGTGTGCGATGAAGAAGCTCGCTTCAAAGGAGAAGAATGCTTTTATTGCCGAGCTCATCAAGATCATCGGTCTTTCTACTCGTTAACCTTTTTTCTCATGCAAACCACCATCTCCATCCCCGGCATGCATTGCGCATCCTGCGCAACACTTATTAAGGATGTTTCTTCTGAATTTCCGCAAATCCAAAAAGCGGATGTGAATGTGGAAACGAAAATCGTGACGATCGAGCACGCGGAAGATTTTGATTTCGCGGCATGGAAAACAGAAATCGAAGCACTCGGAGATACCTACAAAGTCCTTCTCAAACCCTAACCCCATGTCCTCCCGCACTATCCTCTCCATCACCGGCATGCATTGTGCAAGTTGCGCCGCAATCATCACGCGGAAACTCAAAAAAACAACTGGTGTGATAGAGGCAAATGTGAACTACGGAGCGAATAAGGCAACTATCGTCTACGACGAAAGCGCAGTCGATATCCCCGCTCTTATTGATGCTATTAAGAAAGCTGGCTACGGCGCCGTGATCGCATCAACAGTAGATCGCGAGGAAGAGAAGCAACGCAAAACAGCGGAGATCGCTGTCTATCGCAGGAAGTTTTTCTGGGGGCTCCTTCTGAGTCTGCCGATGCTCTATTTCATGGCAGGAACGTTTCTGCCTTTTCTGCCTTTCGTTGACCTCATAACACCTTGGATGGGCATCATCTCCGTTCTCCTCGCAACGCCGGTGCAGTTCTGGCTCGGGGCCAGCTTTTACCACAGCGCATGGTCCGCGCTTCGGGTGCGCACATTCAATATGGATAGCCTGATTGCGATTGGTACTTCGACTGCGTACTTCTATAGCCTCTGGAATATCGGCGTGCACTGGAACATCGAGGGGACGCTCATTGGATCGCATGAGGATTTGTACTTCGAAGTCGCCGCATTTCTGATCACCTTCGTTCTTCTTGGAAAATGGCTGGAGGCGAGTGCTAAAGGCGCGACATCGGATGCGATCCAGAAACTAATGGGATTGCAGGCAAAGACGGCAAGAGTGCTGCGAAACGGCACAACTATCGATATTCCCATTGAGGATGTTGTTGTCGGCGACATCGTTATTGTTCGTCCCGGTGAAAAAATCCCGGTGGATGGCATCGTAAGCAAAGGACATACGTCCGTGGATGAATCGATGCTCACGGGAGAAAGTATTCCAAAGGAAAAGCAGGAAGGCGACCGCGTCTTCGGCGCAACGATGAACGGCAATGGCAGTATCGAATTCCGTGCCGAGAAAATCGGTGCGGAAACAGCACTGGCCCGTATCATCCGCTTTGTGGAGGATGCACAGGGCAGCAAAGCCCCAATTCAAGATTTCGCAGACTGGGTTTCTTCGTGGTTTGTGCCAGCGGTGATCGGCGTTGCGATCCTCACATTTGCCGTGTGGATGTTTCTGGGAGCGACCGTGACATTTGCCCTCCTTTCCTTCGTATCCGTCGTTGTCATTGCATGTCCTTGTGCACTCGGGCTTGCAACGCCCACAAGCATCATGGTGGCGACAGGCAAAGGCGCGGAGCTCGGCATTTTGATCCGTGGAGGAGAACCGCTCGAGGCTGCAAAGAAGATCGATACGATCATATTTGATAAGACCGGAACGTTAACGATGGGAAAACCCACGGTCACGGATGTCATTGTTGTCACATCAAAAATGCAACAACAGGACATCGTGCGCATTGCCGCTTCTTTGGAACAGGGATCCGAGCATCTGTTGGCGGATGCCATCGTTCGTCATGCCGCGCAACAAAACATTGCGTTGAGCTCTGCCGAAGGATTCATTGCGATTCCCGGGCATGGCATCGAAGGAATAATCGACGGGAAAAAATACTTCTTGGGAAACCGCAGACTTATGGAGAAGGACAACATCGCCGTAGGGGCCTTGCATGCAAAGCCCCTACAAGAACTCGAAGAACAAGGAAAAACCGCCATGCTTTTTTCTGACGACAAGGAAATCCTCGGCATCATCGCCGTCGCGGATACGCTGAAAGAGACTTCGAAACACGCGGTAGCCCATCTGCATACCATGGGCATCAACGTCATCATGATATCGGGAGATAACGAACGCACCGCACGTGCCATTGCCGAACAACTCGGCATAGACCATGTCCTCGCCGAAGTACTCCCCGAAGACAAAGCAAAGGAAGTGCAGCAACTCCAGGCTTCTGGGAAAAAGGTCGCCATGGTCGGCGATGGCATCAACGATGCTCCGGCGCTTGCGCAGGCAAACCTCGGCATCGCCATGGGATCTGGGACGGATATCGCCATGGAAACTGGCGGTATTGTGCTTGTGAAAAATGACGTGCGTGACGTGGTAACCGCAATCAAACTCAGTCGCGCGACCGTAAACAAAATCCATCAGAACATGTTCTTTGCGCTCTTCTACAATGTGATAGGGATTCCGATTGCCGCACGTGTATTCATAGGCTTTGGCATTGTTCTTCGCCCGGAACTTGCTGGCCTTGCGATGGCAATGAGCTCGGTATCGGTTGTCACAAATTCCCTTCTACTCAAGGGATTCAGCCCCCTGCGGCGCAACTGGATTTCGGATATTGCGCCGATCGTAATGACTGTCGGCTTCACCGCACTCTTCCTTGGCTTCGCTCGACTAAGTTCTGCGGAGTCAGGAGGGATGTCATCACTGGAACAGAAGTTTCCTGACATCAGCAGATCTGCTTCTGATCTCGCTTCTCCTATCACACGAAAAGCCGATGGCACGGTCGTGATCACACTGGAAACGAAGGAGGTTATCTCGGAGCTTGCTCCTGATACAACGTACCAATACTGGACATACAACGGAACAGTCCCCGGTCCCTTCTTGCGTGTGCAGGAGGGCGAGACTGTCGAGGTGCAGCTCACACATGCTGGAGATGATGAAGATATGGCTGGAAAAGAAGCCTCAGATATCACATTCGATCTTCTGGCTCCACGAGCATACGCAGATGGTGGGCAAGATGACGGAGATGCACACGAAAAAAGCAGTGTTCATGCGGTCGAAGGCCACGCAACGCACTCTATTGATCTCCATGCTGTTACGGGACCGGGTGGCGGTGCTGTACTCACGCAGGTACAAGATGGAGAAACAAAGATCTTCCGCTTCACCGCAAACCGCCCTGGCGTGTATGTCTACCACTGCGCGAGTCCGCATGTACCCACTCACATCGCCAACGGCATGTACGGCCTTATCATCGTGGAACCGAAGGAGGGGCTTTCGACTGTCGATAAGGAGTTTTACGTCATGCAGGGTGAACTCTATACAGCGGGTACGCTTGGCAGGAAAGGACATCAGAAACTCTCCAAAGCAAAGCTGCTTGACGAGAAGCCCGAGTACTTC
>MFXS01000016.1:0-1822 GCA_001788925.1 Candidatus Peribacteria bacterium RIFCSPHIGHO2_01_FULL_55_13 | reverse complement strand
ATCACCTCCCCGCCGCTTCACAATGTGCAAACGACCGTCATCCCCGCCGGAGGGTCTGCCGTCGTGGAATTCACGGTCGATGTGCCCGGTACCTACTTACTTGTCGATCACAGCCTGACGCGCTCGGTGGATCGCGGTGCTCATGGTGAACTCATCGTCGAAGGACCACGGAATCCTGCCATGTTCTCCGCCGTGAATCCCGATCCCAACCACACACATGCGGATCTGGCGATGTGGGTGGAGGGACAGAAAATCGATCTCTCCGCAGGGAAGTACATGCTGAACGAAGCATCGAATGATCCGGAGAAAGAAACGAATCCACATCTGCATGACGGCAACGGCCTGGTCATACATCGGCATAAGCCGGGACAGTCCATTGGAGAATTCTTGCAAGCAATCGATATCACGACAGCCAACAAGTGTGTCACGCTCGATGAAGGTACCTCTGTGTGTGATCAAGGCAATAAGCGCTGGCAGATGTTCGTCAATGGCAGCGAACTGCCATTTGACCATTTGTACATCTTCAATGATCTCGATCAGATTCTTCTGACCTACGGTGCTTCGAAAGAGCAGGCAGTAGTACAACTGCAGACACTCTCAGATGATGCGTGTCTGTATTCCCAGACTTGTCCGGAACGCGGCAAGCCGCCCGTAGAGAACTGTGTTGCCGATCCAGAAGTTCCTTGCGTTGAGCCATGACGATGCGCTACTCCCTCATTCGGCTCATCACCATTGCACTCTTCTCAGCAGTGCTCGCTGGAACGTGGGATGTCTGGTGGCATGGGGCACTCGGTAGGGAAACATTCTGGTCACCACCGCATCTGATGCTCTATGCCTCGGTGATCGTCGCTATTGCCGCGGGATTCTACGGCTGGTGGAAGACGAGAGAACAATCCATGAAGTGGCTTGCCATCGTTCTCTTTCTCATACCCGCTTCCGCTCCATTCGATGAACTCTGGCATCGTATTTTTGGTGTAGAACCTGTGAATAGTCCGCTCATCATTTGGAGCCCACCGCATGTTATTCTCGCACTCGCTCTCATCGGGAGTTTTCTCTTCCTTTTCGCGCACCTGCGGAATGATAAAGATATTGTTGCACGGCATATTCTGCAGAGTGTTGCACTTGCGTCCGCTCTCAGTCTGGCACTTTTCCTGGTATCCCCACTCGAACCAATCGGTCCCTATCATCTCATCGGATTTGCGGGTGCAGGCATCGGAAGCGGAATCATTGCAGCTGGTTTTCTCTTCGCACAGGAGCGGATGCGGCATTTTGGAAGTGCGAGCTCCGTCGCGGGCATTTTCATGCTGCAGGCAGCCATGAACTTCAGTGAGAAGCTCTCGCCTGCAGTAAACATCCAGCCGCATGATCATCCTCCGGGCTGGCTCATGATTTTTTCCTGTCTGGCACCCGCCGCTCTGACCGATCTCCTTCGAGAAAAACCTCTCTGGCTACGTGGTGGCATCGTCGGGCTTCTACATGGAGGATTGCTCTATGGCTTCTCCTCACGATTCTTCGAATCACAATTTCAATATTCCACTCAGGATATGTGGACAGCTATTGGCGTAAGCCTCTTTGCCGGACTCCTTACCGGCTCTCTCTTTTCACTTTTTCATCGATCTTATTCTCACTATTCCCTATGAATTATCGCTCAATATTCATTATCGGCACGATCCTCCTCTCGGCATGTACTCCGCGCCCCTCCGGCATGGGAATGAATCATGGGCAAATGAATCACGGCATGATCCGCCAGGACGACACCGTCGATGCCAGGGGAACATCGACGCTGCTCTCCAGCAAAGACATCGATCTTTCCACGCTTCCG
>MFXS01000015.1:1367-7653 GCA_001788925.1 Candidatus Peribacteria bacterium RIFCSPHIGHO2_01_FULL_55_13 | reverse complement strand
GTTGTGATCACATTGATCCCTTCCAACTCGCTGCCGTCATCTAACGCCTCGGCAGTAATCGGGTTATCAGCGAATGCCAGTTGGAACTGGTTGCCACTGAAGCTCGAGGCCATGTCTCCATGGACTTCAAACCTCACAGTCTCGCCGGCGGGGATAACGTATCCCCCACCGAAGATGTTGTCGAAGTTGCCATCGGGTGCCTCAGCGACGATTGTGTCGCCGGTGCCATTATTGTCCGTGTCCGCCCAGAGGTCTAACCCCTCAGCATTGACGGTGTCGCCAACGCTCGCTGTGAAACGAGCACTGGTCACGAAAATATCCCCAATGTCGTCCGCGCTGGCTTCGAAGGCCAGCAGGACGACGTTGTTCTCATTTGCGACCACCACATCGGTCGTCGCGAGCGACTTCTGGACGACCGTTAGTGTCCCTACTTCTTCGTCGGGGCACTCGAGGACGAACGGGCCGGGCCCGTTCGTTTCGAGGTACTCGATGACAATATTCGAGTCCACTGGTGTCACTTTTCCATCGAAATTAACATCCAGGAATCTTCCTGGAGTTTCCGTCTGGCTGTAACTGGGATCCGCTCCACCGTTGTCGTACATGTGGTTCAGGATCACCAACACATCGATCGGCGTGACGTTATCACCCTCATCCAAATTGGTATTATACCATTCTGGGATGACACAATCGCTGGCAAGCAACCGGCGATCTTCAAGGGGTTCGAAGAAGACGCGACGGGTTTGCTGGCGACGAACAGTACGACGGCTTCGAGAAAATATTTTGCTAAACATTCGAAAGGTCTCCGATTTCAAAAAAAGAAACACAATTGGTAAACACATTAAAGCGAAATCTGCCCGCGTTTTTCTCCTAGTTCGCGGAAAAAAGAAAGTTTTGGAATCCGAAGATGTGAAAGACCACATCACCGCAAAAAACAATTTTACGGTTCGTCAACTATATCATTATTTATTAAAATGTCAACGTTAAAAGTCGTTTAAATTGGCTTATACGTCAAGAATTCTTGAAAAGACGAGTATTACCATCCACGTTCCCTGATTCACACGAAATAGGCGCCGCACGCCAGCAGGCGATGCGGCTAGTGCCTAAACACACGTATCCCGGTTGTCACCCTCCTTCGCCCTGCTGAGGCAGGGGCTACGGAGGGCAGGCCATCGCTAATGTCTGAATACTCTGATGCCGGTAGTGACCATAGATATTCCCAATTCATTCGCCTTCGCAAACACCTCCGCATCCCGGATCGATCCTCCCGGCTGAATGATTGCCGCGATACCGTGCTTGGCGGCTTCTTCCACGGAGTCCGGGAACGGGAAGAAAGCGTCGCTCGCCATCACGGCGCCCTTGGCCCGCTCTCCTGCGCGCTTTGCGGCGATCCAGGTGCTATCCACTCTGCTTGTTTGTCCGCAGCCGATGCCGACCGTCACGCGGTCTTTTGCAAAGACGATGGCGTTACTCTTCGCGTGCTTCACGACGTTCCAGGCAAAGAGCATGTCGGCAATCTGTTCCTTCGTCGGTTTTTTTTCTGTGACACAGGTCAGTTTTTTTTCTGTGACGACACTCGTGTCGGGGTTCTGAAGAAGCATGCCTCCGAGGATGGAGCGGTACGTCACGGGATTTGCCATTGGCGATTTACCATTTGCCATTTCAATAGCACGGATTTTTGGCTTCTGCTTGAGGAGTTCGACGGCTTCGGGATCGAATCCCGGCGCGATGATCACTTCGGCGAAAATCTTCTGATCGATGATCTTTTGGATCACTTCCGCGGGGCATTTCTCATTCAGCGCGACGATGACGCCGAAGGCAGAAAGCTTGTCGGTGTCGTACGATCGTTGAAATGCTTCCGTGATCGTGCCGTTGCTCGCGACGCCGCTCGGATTTGCATGTTTGATGCAGGCCGCAGTCGGTGCAGAAAATTCTTTCACTAAGTTCCATGCGCCGTCGGCGTCGAGAAGATTCAGATAGCTCATTGGTTTGCCTGCTTCTTCCTGAATCACCTTCCACGGGCGCTCCGTTCCCCAGAGGTCATAATACTTTCCCCATTGGCGTGGATTCTCGCCATAGCGCAGCGTCGTACCGTTCATCAACATTCCTCCGGCGTACCTTCCGTCCGAGAACGTTTCCGCGATGAGCGCGTCATATGCCGCAGTTCGCGCGAAGGCTTTCGTGGCTAGCTCTTGCCGTAATTCGAGCGTTGTTCCTTTGCTTTCCACCTGTGCGATCACACGATCATAGTCGGCGACGTCACAGACGACGGTCACAAATGCGGCGTTCTTCGCGGCGCTTCGAAGCAACGTCGGTCCGCCGATATCTACATTCTCAATGAGTGTGGCCCGGTCGGATTGCTTCTTCAGTGCTTCCTCGAAGGGATACAAATTCACGGCGATCAGATCAATCGGTTCAATCCCCTGCTTCTTCGCTTCGGCAATATCTTCCGGATTGTCTCTGCGCATCAAAATCCCTCCCATGATTTTCGGATGCATTGTTTTTACTCTGCCGCCAAAACATTCCGGGAATTCTGTCACATCTTCCACCGGTGTCACGGCGATACCGGCATCCTTGAGTGTTTTCTCCGTACCTCCGGTCGACAAAACTTCCCATCCGCATTTTTGAAGCCGCTGCGCGAAATCCACGAGGCCGGTTTTATCGGAGACGGAGAGGAGCGCGCGGGGCATGATCGTGGATGGTGGATGGTGGATCGTGAGGATCGGATTGCAGCACCGTTCTACAGGTTTATGGGCTGCAACGCTATTATTGCCCATTTAGTGCTTTTCTGCTATAATTTACTCGAACATCCACACCATGTCCGAAGCCACATCAGCCAAGGGCGGAGGGGCCAAAAAAGGAGCAAAGCACGTGCTCATTATTGAAGATGAGCATGCGCTCTCCCATGCTTTAGAACTCAAATTCACCCATGAGGGTTTTATCTGCACCGTCGCCAATAACGGCGCGGAGGGGCTGAAAGAAGCGAACACAGGAAAATTTGCAGTCATTCTCCTCGATCTCATCATGCCCGAGATGGACGGCTTCACGTTTCTGGAGCAGCTCAAAAAGAAAACGCCTGTCATCGTGCTCAGTAACCTTGGCCAGGGCGAAGACCGCGAGCGCGCGAAGAAGCTCGGCGCGAAAGATTATCTTGTGAAATCCAATACGCCTATCACGGATATCGTGAAGGTCGTAAAAACCTTCCTCTAATTTTTATGGCGCTCACAGATGCAGACATCGGCAAAATCCTGGTTGAAGAAAGCTACCTATCCGACGCTGAGCTCAAAGCCACCGAAAAAACAGCGAAGGAGCGGCATACGCCTCTACTCAATATTCTGATCGAACAGGGTCTGATCACCGAAACGCTTTTTGAGAGCGCGCTTTGCGAGTTTTACAAGATCGAGTTTCACTATCTTCACGCTGATCCCCCACCCCCGGATGTCATCATGCTTCTCCCGGAGGCGGTTGCGCGGAAATACAACGTCATCGTTGTGGCAAAAGACGGCAGCACCGTCACTGTGGCGACGTCGGATCCGAAAGAGCCGACGCTCGCGGATGTGGTGAAGGCGAACTTGGGACAGCAAGATGTTCATCAGGGCACAGAAAAGACAGGAAGGGCAGGAAGAGCAGAAAAGGCAATGTTCGCTCTTGGGGGGAAAAAGAAAGCAGTTGTTCCCGTATTCACCGGCAAAGTAAAAATCGTCTACGCCGGCCAATCCGCGATCGACGCGACGTTCCACGCATACCGCAAGCCGCTGGCCACCCGCTTCCAGCAGATCATCGAAAAGAACGGAAAAGTGGCGCCGGGAATCCTCGATGAAATCATCAATGATGCCATCGAATTGCGCGCATCCGATATCCACTTCGAGCCTCAGGAGAAACTCACCATCGTCCGCTTCCGCGTGGACGGCGTGCTCCATGAAGCCGGGCGCATTCCCAAAGCGTACTACGAAGGCGTGGTGAATCGCGTGAAGATCGCCTCGGACATGCGCACTGACGAACACTTCCGGCCCCAGGACGGCGCGATCCGCCATGAAACCCCTGTCGGAAAAATGGACGTGCGCGTTTCTATCGTGCCGGTCGTGGACGGGGAAAAAATTGTGATGCGTCTCCTCGCGTCCTACGTCCGCTCTATCACGCTCGCGGAACTGGGATTCTCCGAAACACATCAGAAAATTCTCGAAGAGGTCGTGCACCGCCCCTACGGCATGGTGCTGACGACAGGCCCCACGGGATCCGGAAAATCCACCACGCTCACGGCGCTTCTGAAGATGCGCAACACGCCGGACGTGAATATCTCCACCATCGAAGATCCGGTGGAATACAAAATCGCGGGTGTGAACCACATTCAGGTCAATGCCGAGGTCAATCTCACCTTCGCCGCCGGACTGCGCGCCCTTGTGCGCCAGGACCCCAACGTCATCCTCGTTGGAGAAATCCGTGATGGAGAAACAGCGGATATCGCCGTGAATGCTGCGCTCACGGGTCACCTTCTGCTTTCCACGCTCCACGCCAATGACGCCCCTACGGCGGTTCCCCGCCTTCTCGAAATGGGTGTGGAGCCATTTCTCCTTGCTTCCACCCTCGAAGTCGTCATCGGACAGCGCCTTGTGCGGCGTATCTGCCCCCATTGCAGGACGAGTTACTCCTGCTCCGCCTCGGAAGCGCAAAAAATGTTCAAGGGCGCGCAAAAGTTTTTCCCGAAGCGCGGCTCGGTCACGTTGTATAAAGGGAAAGGATGCGATGGGTGCGGAGGCACGGGTTTCCGCGGCCGTATCGGCATCTATGAACTCCTCGCCATCACGCCGGCGATCGAGGATCTCATCATCAAGCACGCTTCGAGCACCGATCTCAGCCTGCAGGCCCGAAAAGAAGGAATGCATACGATGTTTGAAGACGGATTTGAAAAAATGCTCGCGGGTATGACCACTATCGAAGAACTCAAGCGCGTCGCCGCACCGCCGGACATCCTCTTCACCAAGCATGGTAAAAAGTAAGACTGCCGCCGGCAGATTTTTTCATCTTATCGCGGGTGCGTTAGGAATTCCGCAGAAAAAAAATGCGCCGGCTTCAGTGAAAATCGTCGTGGCTCACAAGAAGGTCCGAAGAAGCAAGAAACAAATCAGGTCCAAAAATAAAAAGCATTCCAAAGGCCGCACGAAGCGTCATCCTAAAAAAAGCCGCAAGAGCGCCGTACGCCACCGTTCGCGGTACCGGTCTATTTCCAAAAGCGCGCCGAAAAATCTGCTCTCCGATCTTCCGACCCCGGCTCCCATACGACAAAAGCTGCGGGTGCAACGGACATGGAGCATTCCCCGGCCGCATCTGCCGCAGGTTCTTTTCAAAGAAATAGAACTGCCGTCGATTACCCTGCCGGCGTTCCATCGCAAACAAAAACCAGCGGCAGCTCCTGCAGAGGAAGCCGTTTCCGAAGAGGCTCCTGACCAAGCTGCGACGGATGCCCTGGAGAACTCTCTGAAGTCGGATCTGGCCGATCTTCTTTCTTCAGGAGAGGAAACGGCGGACGAAGCTGTAAAACCAAGCAAAAAAAAGAAGAAAGAGGAGACTGCGGAGATCGCGGCTGATCTCATAGAACCCACACAGGAAACATCCGAAGCGGCCACCAAAGAGAGCCCTGCAGAAAGCCAAAAAGATGAGGTTGTCGCCGAAACACGCGCAGCGGTCATCGCCGCGAAACGCAAACGCGTGCAGGCAGCGGAGATTGTTCTGCAGGCACCAATCGATAGTTCGAAGAAAGCTGAAGCGAAAAAAGAAAAAAAGAAAGTGGAAGTCACGCCTCCTCCCACGGAGGATGAAGTGCTGGAAGCGATGGAGACAAAGGCCCGGACACGCAAAAAGAAAAAGGGAATGAAGGCGTTCTTCCGGTCCATCAACAACATCGGCATGGGGTCGCAGCGCTCCGCCTTCGTACAGAACCTCGCGATGATGCTCAATGCCGGGCTTCCTCTCATCGATGCACTGCAGACAATCCGCGAAGAGCTGCGTTCCAAGGCCATGCGCAAAGTCATCCAGCAGATTTCCGATCTGGTGGAAGGCGGTAACCCTCTCTGGATTTCCATGGACGAACAGGGGCTCTTCTCGCCGTATGAGGTTTCCCTCGTGCGCGTGGGAGAGGAGGCAGGAAACCTGGCGCGCAACATGGAGCTTCTTTCCATCCAGCAGGAAAAAGACCGCAACCTCCGGCAGAAAGTGAAGATGGCGATGATCTACCCGACGATTGTTATGGTGCTGATGTTCATCGTCGTCATGGGGCTCGGCATGTTCGTTC
>MFXS01000015.1:0-1227 GCA_001788925.1 Candidatus Peribacteria bacterium RIFCSPHIGHO2_01_FULL_55_13 | reverse complement strand
CTTCTGCTCACCAAGTACACATCCTTCAAAGTCATTACACAGTGGTTCATCTTCAAGATTCCGGGCATCGGACGTCTTGCCCGCGAAGCCTCCATCGCGCGGTTCGGCGTGATCCTCGGAGGACTTTTACAAGCCGGCGTTCCGCTCGTGGAATCGATGGATTCCATGGTGGAAGTCACCACCATCGTTTCGTACAAGCGATTCTACCAGAAGCTGCGCGACCGGATTGTTGTCGGTGATTCTTTCGCCACCTCATTCCACAGCATTCGCGGAAGCAGAAAAGTTTTGCCGGTTTCTGTGCAGCAGCTGATCATCACCGGAGAAAAGTCGGGTGCCTTGAGTGACACCTGCATGAAAGTCGCGCATATCTTCGAGCGCAAAGCGGAGGAAACCGCCGAAAAACTTCCCGTGATCCTCGAACCGACACTGCTTCTTGGTATCGGAAGCCTTGTGGGATTCATCGCGTTTTCCATTATCATTCCGATTTACTCGGCTGTGGGGAATGTGGGCGGGGGGTAAAGGTGACTTTTGCCATTCGCAGGGAGCAATAATCTTCTGGGGGTTTTTTGTGAGAATTGATACTTCCTGCGTTCGTTTGAGGAGAATGGAGGTTCCCCCCTCCCGACGGGAGGGGAGACGCTGCTCCACAAGAAGGAAAAACTTTGTTCTCGCTTGCGTATCAAATTACCTCTCTCCGAGTCTGCCCTGAGACTGTCGAAGGGTGAGAGAGGTTTGGGTCTGGCCGCAGCCAAGCTGGCTATACGCTGCTATATGATGTCGGATTTGTATTTTTTAAAATACATAGGGGAATCTTCCTCTTGTTCCAAGATTTCATTCCCTATTTTACCTATAGCGTATTGAATAGTTGCTTCTGCAAGGATTTCAACAGTGTCAAAAACTTCAATGTCTATATCTTCTTGTTTAAATAAAATTGGTAGGTCAGTACAAGCGAGTACAACTGCTTCTGCCCCCTTTGCTTTTAGGTGCTCAATAATTCTCTTCAACTGATTTTTGTCGGCGTCTAGTTTATGTCCTGCAAGAATATTCATGATAATTTTTGTTAAACTTTCTTGGTCATTTTGATTTGGCAAAATCAACTCAATGTTATTTTTTTCAAAATCTTTTTCAAAACTTTTATATTTGATTGTTGTTTCTGTGGCGAGAAAACCAACCTTTTTATAACCTTTTATTTTAATCTTTTTTGCGGTTGCTAAAAATATACAGATA
>MFXS01000014.1:38660-42859 GCA_001788925.1 Candidatus Peribacteria bacterium RIFCSPHIGHO2_01_FULL_55_13 | reverse complement strand
GCTTCACCTTTTTCAATCAATCCCAACATTTCTCCGAACACGGTTCGTCCGGTTTCGCGTGCTGTTCTGGCCTCCTCGAAGGAGGCGACGATTTGTAACTGCTCTTTTGCTGCGTACTCTTCGAGCTCACGAAATTGAGAGGCGATGGATAATGCTTGTCTCTCCTCCTGCTCACTCGATTTTCGGACGTAGATGACGTAGCGATTGTCCATGAGAGAATCATAACAGAAAAGAAAAGTTTTGCTGTTGGCGAATGGAAAGAGAATGCGGTGCAATACGAAGCCAAAATAGGGTGGCGCGTTTTGCGCGCCAGCCCCGAAAGTCGTACTTGGTGGTGTCTGGGCGACAAAATTATAACCGATTTCCGCGAACATTGGTGCGGCGGCTGAAAATTGGGGGGCAGCCGCTGCGCCGCGACCGTTTCCGTCAGAACAGCACGCGAAACCGGAAAGCAAGACGGCTTGAACTGGACGGTTCGCCAACGGCAAAACTTTTCTGATTTTGTGAAAAAGGGATTCAGATAAATTCCACACTACTCAATGAACAAACAAGTACTTGATATCAACTTACGAATCAAAAACTAGGCAGGAAAGTGCCTAGTTTTTGATTCGCCTATCAATGGAAACAATGGGGCAATTATGCTATAATTCAAAGATGGAGACAAAAAACAACATGGATGGGCAGCAGCATATTTCAACAGCAATGAAGCTACAGGAGCCTGATGAACTGAAGACGCTCTTGGATGGCGTAGCTGTGAAAGGCAACGAGACATTGCCGTCTGATGATGAGACAGCGCGTGGTTTCTCGCAGACGTTCAAACGACTCTTTGATGCAAGAAAGCCTCACCCGCGTGACGAGTTGGAAGTACAGCTTTTTGCAGCAGTGGAGGAGGCTTTGAACAAATCGCCAGAGAGTATAACAAAAACAGACGTAGAGGCACTTGTCGGGTTCATCTATTCCATTGACGAGGGGCGAGACGAAGAAAAAATAGCTGATGGTGTGCAACTGCTGGAAGCGCGGCATTTTTGTGAAACACCAAAGCTCATCGAGAAATGGCAAACGAAGAACTGTGTGGGTGCAGCAATGCTACTCACCAGTATTTTGAAAGAGCGCGGCGTGGAGGCGTACTTCGCCAATCCCGAAGGTCATGCAGTGTCGTTGGTACGACTGCAGGATGGCACATTGCTCTATGCTGATCCCAGCAATGGAGTGAAGGAGAGCAAGGGCATCTGCGTGGATGTGACCAAGGGAAAGCTGAGTATGGGGTCTGCTGCAGGTATCAGCCTCTTGCGACTCCCTTCCGCTTCATGCACTCCCGAACAGTATTCCCTTGTTCCATTCCATCGTTCGCTCAAAGTGGGTTATGAGCATTGCATCAAGGAAAATACCGATGAGTTTGTCGTTAAAGAGAAGGACAAACCGACTCTGTTTGCATTGAAAGAGATGGGGTCTGAAGTTGAGTGGGGTTTGCAGCAATGCAGGTTTTCCGAGGAAATGATGCGAGTGCTACAGACCGATGCGTGGAAGGTAGAAAAGGAACATGTTGCCAAGGTCACTGACTTTCAGAAAGGATGGGATGCCCTCATAGAAGACATCGGAGAAAACGCAGCCCAAGACATCAAGAACTTGATTGTTACTGACAAAGAAACATCCACCTTTTATGTGCAACTTCTCACCTCACCTCCCAGCAAAATCGCGTCAGAGTATGTGGAGGCATTGCGGATGAAACTCCCTCCCTCCATTCCAGTGTCGAAGTTCTTGGAGGCACACGATGCGTTTTGGACAGCAACACAAGGTCTGCGCGGCATAAGCCCCAATACCTTTGTGAAAGCTGTAGAACAGAGATTGCAGTAGGCTATCTCATTCCCTAAACGCAGCTCTCAAAACTTCAGTACATTCAGCGCGACTCTTTTGAGCGCCTTATAAGATCAAGTTGCGATCTCATCGACTGCTCCGTTTCGCTTTCTAATTATTCGTCTCGTTTTTTGGGATGCCAGTCGCTCCAGTTCAGATAGCTGTGTCCTCTCTTGTGCTCACAGCAGTTGTAGCCACGGAAGCCTCGACCGAAGGCGCAGCTCAGCATGATTCCCAACCCGCATCGGAATCTAGCTTAAGAGCGATGGGCGGATGGAGAGCAGGTTATCGGTGCTCGGGCTTTGGGTGAGGAGCTGCGTGTAGGCTTCTTCCCGGAGCCTGGGGAAGTTCCGTATCATGTAGCAGAGGTCCGAGTTGCTCGGATGTTGGGCGAGGAGCTGCCTCCCGGCTTCATCCCGGAGCTTGGGCACGTACGTCATAACAGAGAACAGTTCACTGATGCCTGGGTTCTGGGCCAGAACCTTCTTTCCAGCTTCTTCCTGAAAGCGAAGAGCGGACGACATGACTGATGTCAGGTCATCGTTACTTTGTTCCGACTCCACCAATTGTTTCCAGAGGGATCGGAGCGCGGTGGATGTTTCGCCGCTATCGAGCTCAATAATACCCTGAATTTCCGTATGGGCATTTCCGACACGCTGCGAGACGCTATCAGACGATTTGGAAACACCTTCTACAGACAGATCCTTTTGAGCCTCGGGCGCGACAGAGCTGGCGTGGTGGGGTTTTGGGACGGATGAAGCAGACATATATATTTTGGGAAAGAATGTAATGACATTGTAGCAATTTATATTATATTTGTCAATCTTCGTCTGCTAACAAACACCCATTTTTCAGTGTCTGAATACTGAGTTTACATCTACACAAAGCCAAAATATTGCCACTCAAAAGTGACGAAAAGCCTTGACAGGAAAAGGACGCCTAAACGCTGTCGGCGTACTTTTTCCTCCTTCTCCATGCCCACACCGAAGCATGTCCACGATGCCGTGAGAAATACGGTTCGCTCTCTCACTCGCACACTCACGATGCCGCAGACAAAGGCAGTGCAGGAACTTCTGATTGGACTTCTGAGGGACAGCACTGCCGTCCTCAACCATCTCAATCGAGCGACAAACGTGCGCATTGGAAAACAGTCCGAACGGTACCGCCGTCACTTGGAAAACATCGACATTACCCACGCGGTGGAGGAACGGATTTTCCGCACCCTTCCTCCTCTGAGCAAGAACACCATCATCGCGTACGACCTTGGAGACATCGCAAAGCCTCATGCGAAGAAGATGGAGGGCGTGCACGACATCTACGATGGGAGTGAACGGAAAATCAGTCGAGGCTACGAACTCCACGGTGTCAGCATCCACAATCAACCTGTGGTGACGGAGATCCATGATGCGGGGTGCAAGACTCTCAATCAAGTACGAGAAGAAATAATCGACAGAGTGACGAAGAAGGTGGGTACGAAGGGCATCTGGGTCTATGACAGAGGCAACGATGACAAGAAGCTGTTCGCCTCTAATGTACGACGAAAACTCCGGTTCATCATTCGCCTGAAGAAGAACCGAAAGTTCATCCATCATCCATCAGGTATGAAGCAGGCAGTCGAGGATTTTCTTCCGGGCGTCTACGATGTGCGTGTACCGGGACAACGATGGGTGTACACGCTTGTCGTCTACGAACATCTGGAAGAAAAGACACCAATTCGTGTTCTCGTCCGTGGAGTGAAGGTGCGGAGAGCGAAGGCCATCATCAGTACATACCTCCTTCGCTGGGATATCGAGAATCTGTACAAGCAGATGAAGGAGAAGTTCGGACTCGAGCAGATCCGTCTCCTCTCCCTGAAGAAAGTGCGGAACCTTCTTGCGCTCATCCGTCTGGCGACAAGTATCAGCAACCGTGCATTCGCGGAACTCGTGGAAGAGGAACAGTCCACGGCAACTTTTGAACTCTCCATGACCTTCAAGGCATTCTGCCATCACCGCTGTCTGACGAGGAATCGATTCGCCTTCACGTCGTTCCTGAAAGAGCATGCGCCGACATTGCATCCACGGGAACGACAGAGAAATGTACTGCAACGGTCACTCTTTTCGCGGCGGGTGATCAGGGCTTGGGAACGAGAAGCGGCGGAAATGGGTGTTTGTTAGTCGTCTGGTGCCCCTCGTCTGGCCCATTGAGACAAAGAGCAGTTACAAATCGTCACCCCACTTCGCTCCTGCGGGAGCTTCGCTTGGCAGTCGGAAACGGTCGCGGTGCGGCGGCTGCCCCCCCAATTTTCAGCCGCCGCACCAATGTTCGCGGAAATCGGTTATAATTTTGTCGCCCAGACACCACCA
>MFXS01000014.1:7525-38640 GCA_001788925.1 Candidatus Peribacteria bacterium RIFCSPHIGHO2_01_FULL_55_13 | reverse complement strand
GCTCGCTCATACCCTACAATCTCTCCATGTCCCCCCCATCACCATGGCGACGCAGCACCGACAGTGCAGCAATACTGTTGAGGAGGGGAGAATCAGGAGGAGTTTGGGATAAATTGCTTATAATTTTTTATAAGATATAATGCTATTATGAGTGGTTTAGAAAATTACGATGCATCGGAGGTCCTGCGTATGTCGACATCGGACCGGATTACTCTCCGTATGAAGGCATTTGATGATGCCTATGAAGCGATTGCAGAATATATTGATGTGAGCCCTCCACCGCGTACTCTTCATGTGGAGGTAGAGCATCTCTTCACGGCAGCTATACAGCGCTGGAACGAACTCTGCGAAGATATTGGAATTTTACGCAGAGATGTATTTCAAGGAGGGGGAATGAAAGAATTCATTGATGCCTATGTCGAAAAATACGAGACATTGCGCATTTTAACGTTGCGATATCATGTAGGGGTCTTCCCAAGAGAGTTTCCTGTTGATGAGTACGCTATTGATTTTGAGAGCACCGATAGAATCATCAATGAAGTGCGTACGAGATTGGCCATATAACGAAGCTTATAATCGTTTTCAGCGATAATTTCTCTATGCAATAGGTTGGATTACCCATGGACGGGTGACACAATGCGGTCTTATGTCTGAAGATATAGGACATCATTGCGCAGTCGTTGGTATCCAACCGGATGCAGAAGATGTACATCTCCCCCGGGACGTTGCCAAGGTCCTTCAGGCGAATTCCAATCGTGGAAAAGCAGGTTTTGGAATTACGATGGCGGCCCGCGAGCAAATAACCACGATCGCAAAAGAAAAAGGACTGGCGGGACTGCAAACTATTATTGATGAGCCTTCGGCTTCAGAACTGGGCTTTGCATGCGGGCAAGGCCAGGTGCGGTATGTGACATCGGGAACAGAAATCCTGCGGCATAGACAGCCTTTCACATTCGACGCCGCCGGACGGAGTTGGTCCTTTTCGTTTAACGGCAACATCGCGAACTACGACGAGTTGAGAAAGGAGCTTTCCGAACAGCTTTTGCAAGACGTTGATACCGATGCCATTCGTGTGCTTTTACAACAGGGGATACGGCTGTGGCCGCAGAACATGGCACAGGTATTTCGTTTTCTGGAGGAGCATCTGGACGGCTGTTTCAACATTGTCCTCATGGACGATGAGGGCAACATGTGGGGATACCGTGACGGGCACGGGTTCCGCCCTCTGGTGACATCGGGTAATATCATTGCTTCTGAAGACAGTGCTATCCGGGATGCATTCCCTGAACAGGATTTCGACATTGCAGACATCAGCCCCGGTGAGCTTGTCACTAAACTCAAAGGTGCAGATCCGGTCTCCCTGCAGGTCATGGAGGGAAGAAATGTTTCCCGATGTTTTTTCGAGTGGGTGTATTTCTCACGCCTGCTTTCCAAGCTCGACGGTGTACAGGTGCAGGAGGCCAAACAGGGATTCGCATCCGCGCTTGCTCGAAGGGAGAAGAATGGAGAGCTTCCCGCGGGCGCGACCGTGATCGGCGTCCCTGATTCCGGCATTGCCGGCGGGCAGCAATTTGCCAAGGATTTGGATTTGCCATACGTCCAGGCGATTACACGAAATCCGGAGGCAGAAGGACGAAGCTTCCTTTTAGGGACGCGTGAAGAGCGCATCGCCTTTGCGCGGATCAAATATCTGTTCCCGGACGGTCAGATTGCAGGAAAGGATATCGTGCTGTGCGAAGACAGTGTGGTTCGCGGGACAACCATGGAGGTGCTCGTGCAACAGCTCTGGGACATGGGCGCCAACTCGATCCACTTGCGAGTATCGTGTCCCCCCATCATCGCTCCATGTTTCTACGGTATCGATTTCCCCACGCTCCGCGAGTTGCTTGTCGGGAAATATCGTAACGCGATTCTTCAGAATGGAGGGGATCTTACGCAAACGCTTGAGCGTTTGCTCGCACAGGAACTTGGTTTAACTTCCATTCGTTTCCTTTCGAAGGAAGACATGCTCAGCGTCTTTGAGAAACTTGGACTTTCTCGCGACGAGTTTTGTACGGCCTGCGTGGATGGCACTCCAGAAGGGTATCCCACGCCTGCCGGAAAGCGACGCTTTGCGGAAATTCTGAGTGAGAAATCGGTATAGTACCTTCATGCCCATCTCCCCCGACCGCATTCTCTTTCAAGACGATCATCTCCTTGCCGTAAACAAGCTTGCGGGAGAGCTCACGGTGCGTGGAAAAGGCGAAGTGGGGAAGCTACCGCTTTACGATTTCCTGCATCAGGATTATCCCGGACTGCGCGTGCTCCATCGTCTCGATTTCGATACCTCGGGCGTAGTGCTCTTTGCGAAAACCAAAGCGGCTGGGGAAGCGGTCCTGGCATCACATTTCAAGGGATGGAAGAAGGTGTACCGCGCGATTGTTTCGGGCGTAATCGACCGCGACAGGGGGGTGATCCGTGCGCTGCTTCCTGCCAGAAGTTCCCGGGAAAAGAAATTTGAGGACCAGAAGAAAAAGGAAGAACTGATTCCCGCGGTGACGAATTTTGTCGTTCTGCAAAGATTTCATGGTGCGACGTACGTGGAATGCGAGATCGAAACCGGCCGGCACCACCAGATCCGCAGGCACTTCAAGGCGATCAAGCATGCACTGGCACTTGATGAGCTCTACGGAGAGCCGAAATTCAATCAGGCGTTCAGCCGGGTGACGAAGTTCCACAAATTCTTCCTGCATGCGCAATCACTGGAGCTGTCGCACCCTGTAACGGGAGAGAAGTTGCACATTGAAGCGTCGATGCCGAGGGCATTTGAGGCGGTGCTGAAAAAGCTCCAACAGCTGCAATAGCCGCAGAAGGAAGCTCTTGCAGCTTCTGCAGCTTCTGCAGCTATACTCCTCCCATGAGAGTCCTTTCGGGAATGCAACCCTCCGGCCAGCTGCACCTGGGAAACTACTTCGGTTCCATGAAGCCGAATCTGGAGTGGCAGAACAAGGCGGAGCAGACGTTCTACTTTGTCGCTGATTTGCACGCGCTCACGACCGTGCAGGACAGAGACGCGCTGCGGAAGTCGCGCGAGGACATCGTGCTTGATTACCTCGCCTGCGGATTCGACCCGAAGAAATCGATCATCTATTACCAGTCGCATATCCCCGAGCACACAGAGCTCATGTGGATCCTCATGACGATCATGCCGATGGGGCTCCTCGAGCGCGCGGTGAGCTATAAGGACAAGGTCAGCAAGGGGTTGCAGCCTTCCGTGGGCCTCTTCACGTATCCGGTGCTCATGGCCGCGGACATCCTGATGTACGACGCGAACATTGTTCCCGTAGGCAAAGACCAGAAGCAGCATGTGGAGTTTGCGCGTGATATCGCGGTGAAATTCAATAACACGTTCGGCGAGACACTGGTGATTCCGGAGCCCGAAGTGGCCAAAGAGGTAGCCGTGGTGCCGGGAACCGATGGGCAAAAGATGAGCAAGAGCTACGGCAATACGATTCCGCTTTTCGGCGAAGAGGCTGCGATCAAAAAATCGATCATGGGCATCGTGACGGATTCCAAAGGAATGAATGATGCCAAGGATCCGGAGGCCTGCATTATCTATCAGATCCACAAACTCTTCCTCAACGCGGATCAGGCGAAAGCGCTCGCGGACGAATACCGCAACGGGCTTCCGTATGGCGATGCGAAGAAAAAACTCTTCTCGACGTATATGGATTACTTCATGGCCATGCGAGAGAAGCGGGTGAAGATCACGCCGGCGCAAGCTAGGGAAGTAGTGGAAAGCGGTGCCAAGCGGGCGAAGTCGGTGGCGATTGGGACGATGGCGAAGGTCAGAGCAGCGGTTGGTTTGTTGTGACCGAAATATCGTGAAAGTTTGCGGAGGTTGCGAAGTTTGCGAGGGTTGCGAAGTTCCAAAGCTTAAGAACTCCGCAACCTCCGTCACTCCGCAAACTTCGCAACCTTTCCACAGGGGATATTGAATCAGAATCGAATTTCTGCTATAATAATGTGATTCCTCCCAACACCCACATGGAACGTTCCTCTTCACGCGCGGTCACGGCACTTCTCGTCGCGATCATCAGTATTCCGCTCTCGTCCCAGGCCGTATTCCGGTCCCAGGATGACGACGGTCAGCAGTTCGAGGCAATCGGCGACATCCGAGAGGATGTCTATGAATATCAGGCCGGTGACCGGCAGATGCTGCGCCGCGCGTACTCGCTTGCGATCGAAGCCTACCGTGAGAAGCTCCGGCTCGGGATTACTGACGCTGTGAAGCCGGACATCAATGATCCTTCTACCTTCAAGGAATACATTGTGCATGGTCGCGAACTTGCACGCATTCGAAAGCAGAGTGGCACGGAGCAAAAAGCCGTGGATGAGGATCCTGTACATGCCAGCGCGCCCGAGGAAGAGGAGGAACTCGGCACCGATGAGCTTTCCACCCGCCAGAGATTGCTTCTCCGGACCTACACCCGAGCAGAGAGTTGTCCCGAGAGTATGGAGCGGATCCTGCCCGGATTCCACGCTCTTTGTAAGAGCATCGTGGGAGATGACGCCTCGGACGAACTTCCCACAGGAATCGAAACCGATCTCAAGGCGCTTCGCCACCGTGGCCTAGAACCCACGTCCCTGAAGCTTCGCCTCAAGATGATCGAGCAGGCAAATGACCGCTCTACACGCAGGACAGGTGTCCCTGTGCCGATGCGACCGACGCCGTACATTGGGGAGTAACAGTCCCTTCGATACCCTTCGACGCAGCTCAGGACAGGCGGCGCTACTCAGGGTGACATGTGCGTGTGATTTTTCTATGCTCCTTCCATGCGTTTCATCCTCGCATCGGCCAGTCCACAGCGTCGTGAGCTCTTGAAAGGTCTTGGCATGGCGTTTGACGTTGTGCCGAGCGGCGTTGATGAATCCGCATACGAGGACAAAGATCCTGCCAAGCGGGCGCAGGTTCTGGCGCGGATGAAAGCGGAGGATGTGCAGCGTGCACATTCCGATTGTTGGGTTTTGGGATGTGACACGTTGGTCGTCGCATCCGATGGCACGCTTCTGGAAAAGCCGAAGGATGCCGCGGAAGCGGAGAAGATGCTGAGGCTGCAGAGTGGTGCCATCTCGGTGATTCATTCCGGGCTGTGTCTGATCGGACCCTCATCACGCGCTGAAGGCATCTCTTCATCCCGCGTCCATTTCAAGAAATTATCCGAGGAGGAAATCGCCTGGTGGATCGGGACGGGGCAGTGGAAAGACCGTTCCGGAGCGTTCCAGATTGATGGCAAAGGGCAATTGATGATCGAACATCTGGAAGGGGATTTCACGAGCGTGGTGGGGTTACCGGTGTTTCTGTTGGGGGAATTGATGAAGAAGACTGGCGTTAATTTCAATGTGGCTCCGTAGAGACGCACCTTTGGTGCGTCTCTGGAATCGGTGAGACGGACCACAGGTCCGTCTCTACGGTGATGTTATTAACGTTTTAAAGACAAATTCTTCCACCTCTTCGAAAATTTCATTCGTCGTCGCGGCACACAAAACCCCCGAACGCGGATCATCCGGATCTTTCAATGCGGTTTTCGATCGCCCGCCCGCTTCTTCCACCATCAGGCATCCTGCGGCGACGTCCCAAAGCTTGGGGCCATTGAAAAACACGCCGTCATTCCAGCCTTTGAGCACCACTGCGAATTCTTCGATGGCGTTGCCGTAGTTCTCGATTGACGCGCAGAGGGGGATGGGGACGACGCGAAGCCCGTCCGGCGTTGTATGGGCACGATGCGCGATGTTGCATGCGAGAACGGCGTCGTGCATGCCGGCGGTTTTTCGTAAGCTGCAGCGCTTGCCGTTGAGGAAGCATCCCTCGCCACGTATAGCGGTGTACGTTTCTTTGTCTTCGTGCAGGATCATCACGCCGAGAATGGTTTTGTCATTTTCCTGAAGGGCGATAATGGTGCCATAGTTGGGTTTTCCGTGAATAAAGTTTGTTGTCCCATCCAGCGGATCGATGATCCAACGGAACGGGGAAGCGGGATCCCCAAGATGATCCGTTCCGCCTTCTTCTCCGAGAATCCTGTGGCTTGGGAAATTCTTCTGAATCGCATCCACGATAATCTGCTGCGCCTCGCGGTCGGCATCCGAAGCGTAGTCATGCGGGCCGGATTTTGTTCCGACGCCGATGGAGTCGTAGCCGTGCTTCAGGAGGTCTTTTTGTTTTCTCTGCAGGAGCTTGCCAGCTGCTTTGGCGACTGTTAAAGCGATTTTGAGAGCATGATGGGAATCAACGATTTTCTGCATGGTTGCAGTGTACGCATATGGAAGCCAATACATAAAAAATGTCATAAATATTTGTTTTTCTTAAGATTTATTGCATAATTTTCCTATGAAATTGAACGAAACAGGCGACAAGGTCGATCCGAAGTTGGTAGCTCTCTGTGAGCGAGCGCTTAAAGGCGATAATGATGCGTGTCGGGAGCTCGAGCAATTTGCTCTTGATGGGGATGATGACGCCCTTTCTTTACTGAAGATCGCAAATTCCCCCTCAGAAGGTTCTTTCCTCCACACAGATTTTTGCGTTAGAAATCTTGAAATGATCAGAGATCTGCACGAGAGATGCGGATTGAAGTTGTAGTCACAGCGTCGGCAGCCGGTAATCCAAAAGTTCCCTCCGCGCCTTTTCATATCCCGGCATCGCGCGTTCCACCACTCTCCAGAAGGCGGCGGAGTGGTCTGGCCTAATGCGATGGCTAAGCTCGTGGATGATGATGTAGCGAAGGGTGCGCTCGGGAAGCACCAGCAAGGCAGCATTCAGCATGATCACGCCTTTGGGGCTACAGCTGCCCCACTGCGTGGAAGCAAATCCCATCTTCACGCCGCGGATGCGCACTCCCAATACTTCGGCATTCAGGGTGTCCACCATACGTTCTATGCGCTGCTGCTCGGAGATGCTTACAAGCTTCCAGAGGAAGCGGTGCAATGCTTTGCGGCGGCAACGCGGACCGATGGTGATGTGCCATCCTTCCTTCGTCCGCTTGGCCTTCGAGCGATCACCGGCCTCGAGTGCAAAAACAATTTTCTTTCCGGTCGCGAGCTCGATTGTTGAGCGCGAAGAACCGTTCAGAAGACTCTGAAAAGGGTTGATCAGAATCTTCGTACGTTCCTCTAAAACGATTCTCGTCATACGCCGCAGCAAGTCGCGGATGTGATCCTGTTCTTCAGTGCGCGAAAGATTTCTGGCCAGGCGGATGATCACCGTCTCATCTTTGAGCACGGCCCTCGAGTGCTTGTTTTTCGTTCGAACAACCCGATGAGCAATGTGGGGGGAGGGCATGGGAGAGCCCAGTATACGGGGGAACCCAAGGCTTCCAAGAAGTCATCCTTGTTTCAGGTTCAGAAGCTGAAAAACCCTAATTTCTTGTCCCTGGCAAGCGGCGGAGTTTCCGGTTTTCCCACTGGGGTTCGGGAGCGCTTTCCACTTCGGGGGTCTGTTCTTGGTTCCAGAGAACCTGGGCCTCAGTGAGGAGGTCGAGACAGCCCGGAAGCCGTTCGAGAGATTGACTTATCGAAGAAATTGTTTCATTACTATCAATTGCCTGGCTCAAGGAATCTTCCTCCGTGAAGAGGCATGCTTCCGCTTCCACGACTTTTCCAAGGACCTGCTCGGAGAGCGTGCCGGACTTTTTGAGGCTGTCTGAGCGGACGAGCAGATGACTGATCCATGAAAGCGCATGCTCGCCATGCAATTGCGGCAGGAGCGCAGCGTACGGTTTGAAATATTTTTCACGGAGATTGTTGCGTGCTTCCACGAGCCCCTCCTCATCCGTGTACACACCGGCGTCGAGTGCGGTGATGATCGTATCGAGAGCATCGCGGAGGAGTTCGTTTCTGGCCGCGATCAATTCTTTTACGTCGCCCTGAACTCCCGCCGCAGCGGCAATCGAAGTTCCCCGCGCCGTCACCATCTCGAGTGTCTTCTGGAGATCGTCTTTCATGCAGTCACTGAGTCGTGGGAGGCGCTGGTCGCGGTTTGCTTTGCGCAGCGTCTCGCGGCAGTCGCGTCGGAGTTCCGCACGCTTTTGGCGCAGGGTCGTCTCCATTGTGAATGCGCTTTCGATCGCTTTGCGGCTCATCAGGTAGTCGGATTTGAAATCTTCAATGCTCTCTCTGCGCGCATCCATCTCCGGATTGTTTGCGGCTTCTACGGCGGGCTCCTCCGGCGCGCTGTCATCAACAGATGCCGCAAGGATTGATCCGGAGGCCAGGGTGACCGCGAGGGCCATCTGGAGCACGAGAAGGTGTTGCATGCGGGAGAGGGGGCAGCGGGACATGGGAGTAGGGAGTAGGGGGTAGGGGGTAGGGCGTAGGAATAGGGTTTGTTCGTTTGCGGGTTGCGAGTTACGGGTTAGGAAGGCAATTGTTTTTCTTTTTCGAGATACAGCAGGACGGTCTCCACAAATGTCGCATGGCTCCACACGAGCGGGGCGACGGAGAGAGGAGCGCCGGTGTGGGGGTGCATTTGTTCCGGGAGTATTCCGCTTGTCGTTGCAAACTTTGCGGCCCAGACGATCGCATTCCGCGCGGACTCCAGATCGTTTTTTGTCTTTGCGCGTGCGATGTCCCACTGCGCGGACCAGAGCGTCGTGATGATCCAGGGGTTTCCCGGAACATCTTTCGTCGGCGTAGAGGGCGTGTGGTAGAAATCGTTCGTGTAGCGCGCAAAGCCACCGACAGGAGTCCGCACTTTCAGCAGATCATTGAGCTGGCGCATCGTCGAGATGACGCGGGCGTCCTCCGGAGGAAGCACGCCGAGTTTCCAGATCGCTGCGATGCTCATGTCCGGCGTTTTGTCGCGATCGACGGTTTCTCCATTTTTCCGCGTGATCCGTTTCATGAAGCGCTGCATATCTTCGTCGTAGAGGTGGAACAGAAGCGCCTGGCGGACTTCGTCTCCGGCGGTTTGATAGCGCTCGGAATGTGCGTGGTGCCCGAGTGCGATACAGATTCTGGCAGCAGCATTGAGCCCTGCGGCCACACACGCCGTTGTATACGTGAATACTCCCCGGTGCTCCTCCCAGGGGTCGTAGCTCGAAAGCGGCAACCCCGTGCCTTCCTCGCGGAAGTTGCAAAGGAATTCGGCCGCCTTCTTCACAAATCCCTCGTACATCTCCTGGAGGAATTCAAAATCCTGCGAGGTGGTGAAGTGTTTCCAGAGGGCAACGAGGATCAACGCGGTTTCATCTTCTTGAATGGGCAGTTCCGGTTCGCCGTTTTTGAACCACGGATGCCATGAAGATCCCACGGAACCATCGGGGTTGTATTTGTGGAGCAGGTAACCGTCGGGGGTCTGCAGTCCCTTGCAGAAGCGGAAGAAGCGGCGCGTAACTTCGGAGAAGCCGGCGCTGTCAAACGCCATGCAGGTGAACGCGCAGTCACGCGGCCATACGTAGGTATAGGTATCGCGGTTGAACGCCATGATGTCGGCGTCGGCTGCAGCGACGATGCCGCCGTGGTTATCGGCGTGGATGCGCATCACAAGAAGACTGCGATGGTAGAGATCTGAAATCTCCGGCGGGAGATCGCCGAAATCGCGGCGGACTTTGCTCACCCAGCTTCTCCAGTAGTTGCTGGTATGCCGCTCCAGTCGTTCATCGCCTTCCGTAAGCGCCATCTGTTGTAGCGCCACAACGTCATCGAGTGTCTTGCCGAGACTCAGATGCAATGTCACATGCGTCTCTGCATCCGGTTCCACTCTGCATGCCACGGCTACCGTCGAGTCGACGGATCCCTGTTCAATGGGATTGCAGCTCAGCACTCCATCCTCTGCGTCGCGCCATGTGCCCTCCAGTCCACGGTAGCCGGCCTTGCCGATGCTCCACTCGCTCATGCCGCCGCTTTGTATCGCTTCCTTACTCGGGAGCACCGACTGGTACATGCCAAGATCCCGTTTAGGGGGGCTCGTGACGGGTTTGTCCGTTTGCGCCGAGATCAGGAAGTATCGCGTTTGGCGGAAGTGGATCACCGAGTTTGTGAACGGCTCATAGAACGCAGTGTCTTTCTGATTGTCTCCGTAGATGTGGAGGTTATGGTGGAAGAAGACTTTCACTGTCTTCCGTTCGCCATCCGTCGAAGAGAGGAACCAGCGGCGGACGAGGATATTGTGGACCGGGTGCACGTAGTCGATGACGCGGACACTGAGGCCCAGACGGTCGCTTCGTGCTGTGGATTCCCCGACGAGGGTTGCAAACCGGTAGCGGATGTCCACGGCCCAGTCGGGATCCGAGATCCACGAGAATCCTTTGCCTTCGACGAAGAATCCGATGCGATGCACGTCGCCGTAGGCCGTGTGATCCTCCATTCCCACAAAGGGGAAGTAGAGATCGCGCATCTGCAACTTCTCATCGAAGGTTGCGAGTACGCAGCCGTTGCCGAGGACGAGGGAGCGGGGCATATTTCTGAAGGAGTGGAAAGCGGAAAAAGGAAAGTGGAAAAAGAATCTTAGGATTCGGGCGTTTGGCGTTCTTCCAGCATCTGGCGTAGATCGCAGAGCGCGTGGGAGAAGCGCCGATAGGCTTCATAGGGGGAGTCGTAAGGGCTGAAGTATTTATGGACGTCGCCGTCGCTCCAGTATTTCGTGCACATGTAGTAGAAGTGGTCAGAGGTCTGCAGTTTTCTCCATGCATCGATCATCCGGGGATCTTCCGACTTGCGTACCGGTTTCTCCAGAGCATGGATCGCCGCAAGGGCTGCCGTCTGGATCCGGTTTCCTTGCCATGCGGAAAGATCACGCTCCTGGTCCGCCCATGAGAGGAATTCATGCGCGTCATAGCACGGGGTGGGCTGCTTGCTCTGGTTCCATGCATCGATCGTTTCACTGGGAGTGCGTGCGAGAATGCCGCGCTCCTGCCAGATGCGGGGAAGTGCCCGGAGGAAATCAAAAATTCCCGTGTCGGCCCACTGATGTTCGCCGAAGGTCTCGTAGTCCATGAAGAGGTTCGTCGTGAATCCTCCTGAGCCCATGAGCCAGTCGGTGAAGCGTTCTGCGGTGAGAGGAAAGCCGATCCAGCTTTTATCGGAGAACCGGAATGCGACGTCATCACTGAGGCGGTAGTTCTTCAGGAGAATGCGGATGTCGCGCTGCGCTTTATTGAACGGCCGGAACGATCGGATCGTGCGCTGGTCCTTCAGACTCACTTTGAAGTCCGGAGGAGCAAAGAGCTGATTGGCGCTGCGGTCTCCCAGAATCCGGTCCGCGCCTTCGCTGAGGATTCCCGAAAATCCCATGAGCCGCGCGATCTGCGCCAGTTCATTGCGGTAGATCAGCTCGGTATTGCGAAGAACCTTCGGCGTTGTTCCGAAGCATTTCTCGATCGTGCGGACGTGCAGGCTCACTTGTTCCAGAAATTCCCGTAGCGATGTGAGGCACGAGAGCGAGTGGTAGTACGTCTCGGCGAGGAATTCGACCTGTCCCGTTTCTCCGAGCTTCCGGAAGGACTCCAGGACATCTTCGCCGTACTCTTTGCATTGGTCGAGGAACACTCCGGAAATCGAGAACGCGATTTTAAAATGCGGATGGGCATGCAGAAGTTCGAGGAGAAGCGCGTTTGTCGGCAGATAACATTTCTCCGCGACCTTCCGGAAAATCGCGCGATTCTTATCGGTGTCGAAGTACTGCAGATCCATCGAGCCGACGTCGCTGATGCGGAGATCCTTCAGGCGATACGGTTGATGCACTTGGAAGTAGAGACAGACCGATGGGAAATCGGGATTGGGGAGCCGGGATTGGGGAGTTCGGGCTTTCATGTGTTAGGTGCGGATCAGATTTTCGTAGATGCTGCGGACGACTTCCGCCTGGTGCTGCCATGTGAGATGCGTCACGGCTCTGGATGCTTCCGATCGCAACTGAAGTGCGAGCGGTTTCTCGCGCAGGATCGTGAGAACGCAGTCGGCCATTTTCTCCGTGTCCCAGAAATCCACCTGGAAGGAGTGATCGAGAACTTCGCGGACACCCGATTGCTTGCTTAAGACCACCGGTGTGCCGTGCGCGGCTGCTTCGAGGGCCACGAGGCCGAAGGGTTCGCTCAAAGAAGGCATCACAAAGCACGCGGCACGGTTATAGAGCGCGCTCACTTCGCGGCTGCCCACTTTGCCGGTGAAAAGCACGCAGGTATGTAATCCCTGCTCGACCGCATAGCTGATCATTTCCGGGAGCATGTCGCCATCCCCTGCGACGCAGAATTGCACTTCGGGGCGCCTGCGGTGGATGATTTTGGCCATATCCAGAAACTGCTTCGGGCCTTTTTGCAGTACCAAGCGGCCAAGAAACAGCACCATCGGATGATCCTTCGCTCCGTGACGGCTATGCATCCCAAGCCCTGCCTGTGGCGTGAGATGTTCGCTCGTGCCGTTATGGACGACCGCGATTTTTTCCGGGGCGATGCCGTAGTGCTCCGTGAGAACGTTCTTCGTGTACTGGCTCACCGCGATAATCCGGTCCGCCGCTTCAAAGCCGCGTTTTTCAAATCCGTAGATCCAGCGGTTCGGATGGAAGTTGGTGCGATCGAGCTCGGTGGCATGAATGTGGGTGATCAGGGGAACCCGGTGATGTCGTGCTGCGCGTATTCCCGCTCCGTAGGTCATCCAGTCGTGGCAGTGCACCACGCTTGGCGCGATATTTTTGGAAATATCCACGCTTGCGGCCGTGTATTTCTCGATCGCACCCGCGATGTCGCCTCCGTAGATGTCGCAGTCTTCGCGCGAAATATTCCCGACGCGAATGTCATAGCTTCCGTGCGTGTCATACGGCTGCAGCATGCTCGGCACAGAAAGCGTGGTGGCTGAAGCATCGTCCGTTGTGAGAACGGTGACTTCCCGTTCGGCATTTTTGTTCGCGTGAGGAAGGACCAGAGTGATCTTCACGCCGTTGCGCAGGAGCCCCTGGACGAGCCCCTGACACGCTACACCCAGGCCTCCAAGGTGGAGCGGGGGATACTCCCATCCGAACATGAGGGAATGCAGAGACATGGATTTGTGTTAATTTGGCTATAAATCCTATTATTTTAGCACAAATAGCGTTTTTTCGGTAGGGTGAACCATGCAAAAACACGTAAAAGTCAACATCACCGATTTCGGCTTACATACAATCAAAAAATACTATTTCTGTTTTACGAATGCGCTCGCACTGGCCTGATCCGTCGGATAGATCACCAGATGTTCGATCGTGACGTGCGCGGGGCGCGAAACGGCGAACCAGATCGTCTCGGCGATATCGAGAGGGGAGAGCGGCGTGTAACTCGCGTACACCGCATCCGCTTTTGCTTTGTCTCCCTTAAACCGGACCATGCTGAACTCCGTTTCCACCTTTGCGGGGGCGATTTCCGTGACGCGAATTCCCGTTCCCAGAAGATCGTGCCGGAGTCCCTTCGAAGCGCCGTGAACGAAGCTTTTCGTACCGCAGTAGACCGCGCCGCCGCGGTATGCCTCGAGGCCCGCGATACTGCCAAGGTTGATGAGATGTCCGCGTGATTTCAGGAGAAACGGGAGCGACTCCTCGATGACATGGAGGAAGCCCGCGATATTCACGGCGATCATGGTGTCACCGTCTTCGGGCTTTGCGTCCTGTAGAGGTTCAGTACCGAGCGCAAGGCCGGCATTGTTGATGACGACGTCGATGGATTTTCCCTTCAAGGAAGCAAAGCATTGTGCGAGCGCTTTCGGATCAGAAACATCCGCGACGTGCGTGATCACTTCCACGCCGTGTTCTTTGGTAATCGATTTTGCCAGCGCTTCCAGTCGGTCCTTCCTGCGCGCGATCAGAATGAGATTGCGGCCCTGTGCAGCGAAAAGCCTCGCCGTTGCTTCGCCGATGCCGCTGCTGGCGCCGGTGATCAACGTGTATGCGGACACGCCCGAAGCATACACGACTTACGCCCGCTCTTCCTGCGTTTTGAGCACGTGCCCCTTCAAGGCATCAATCACGTTTTCCAAATTGTCATTCACCAGCAGGTGATCAAACAGTTCTTTGCGCTGCGTGAAGAAATCCAGATCGGCCCCGGCATTTTTTACGCGGTCGGCGATGCTTTCTTCCGTGTCCCTGCCGCGCGCGCGGAGCCGGTGGAGCAGCTGCGAGAGCATTGCGCGGCGGCTGCTGCCCGGAGGAAGAAGTCCGCAGGAAAGAATCGCGCGGCGGCCGAAGGTGCGTGAGAGACCCTGGAGAAGGTGCATCTCCGTCACCACCACAGGGATACGTCCCTGCTTCCAGATGTTGGTGATGTCTTCTGCCCTGTAGCCGTAGAGGCGGTCTTCGGTATTGGAGGGAATATGCGTAGCGGCAGCCAAAAGTCCCCGGTCCTGGAGCGTAATGAATTCCTCGTGCGCGATATACCGGTATTCACCGTCATCGCCCTGTTTTGCCTCACGTGTCGTGAGGATGGGAACCGGCGTCACGTAGTCGCTGAGCGCTTTACTGAGGATCTTGCTCACGGTCGATTTGCCGACGCCGGAAGGCCCCGTGAGCGCCAGAATGTATCCCTCGAAGACGAAAGTATCTTGTACTGCAACGCGCACAAGGGATTCATAGGCGACTTCGTAGATCCGCAGCCCCTGTTCCGTAGTTCTTGTCAGCCGCATGCGTGGAGCGACGCGATCGCCGATCATGGGATTTACTCCAAGTAACTGGCCGATGACCTGTGCGCCGCTATCCAAAGCCACAAGACCCAGGCGGATCGGCGCATCGGGGAAGCCTGTCGGAGGATGACGCACCGTCGTAAACGAGAGGATCGTCCCTCCCTGCATCCGGTCGGCTTGGGACTTCTGGCGGCGGTGGTAGGAAGGGGGAGTAATCAAATGCAGAAAGGAAAATGCATAATGGAAAAATTCTCAGATCGTTTGTTCGAGGATGTGGACGCAGCAGGTGGCGCCAGCGCCGCCGAAGTTATGAGCGGCACCGTAGCGTTGTTTGGATGCTTTCAATTGTTTGGCGATGTCGCAGATCTGCTTTACGCCCGTGGCTCCCACCGGATGCCCGCATCCTTTGAGGCCGCCGCTCTGATTAATCGAGAGATCCGCCGACCGGTCGCGGTACAGCCGAATTCCGGCTCCGGCATCGGCAAATCCCATATCTTCCAGGTTGATGATGGCGGCGATGGAGAAACAGTCATGCAGTTCCAGATGAGCGAGATCGTCTTTGGTGATCTCCGCTTCTTCACATGCTCGGGAAAAGGCGTCCCGCGTCGAAGCGAAGGAGGTCATGCTCGGGCGTTCGGTGAGGCTCAGGGTATCCGTCGCGATCTGCGATGCCTTCAAGCGAATAGGGCTTCTGTGGGTCCGGGAAAGAATCATCGCGGCGGCGCCGTCGGTGATGGGGGAGCAGTCGAGCAAGCGCAGAGGATCGGCGATCAGCGAACTTTCCGAGACCGCTTCCGGCGTCACTGCGTTGCGGAATTGTGCGAAGGGATTGCTGGCCGCGTTTTCATGGTGGCGCGCGCTCACGAGGCTCAGGTCTTCCCGTGTGAGACCGTATTCGTGCATGTAGCGCGCGGCGACAAGGCCGAATATTCCGGGGAACGTAAGCCCCGAAGGGCTATCCAGCTCGCTGTCGCCCGCACCCATCAATGCCGCGGCCACATGTGCAGGATCCGCATCGGTCATTTTCTCCGCGCCGATCACGAGCACGGTTTCTGCGCGCCTGCTTTCCAGGAGCGCGCACGCGGTATGCACGGCGACGGAGCCTGAAGCACATGCCGCTTCGACTCTGATTGCCGGCGGGCGGTGCGGAAGCATTGCGGATGTGAGTGCACCGAGCTGCGCCTGCTCCGAAAGCGTTTCACCGAGCATATTGCCGATGACAATTGCATCGATACTGAGCGGGGAAATTTTGGCATCTGCAATCGCCGCGCTCAGGGATTCCTCGATCAAATCCCGAAGCGACTTCTGCCACCATTCTCCGAATTTGGTCTGGCCGGTCCCGACAAGGAAAATTTCACCGTTCATAGATCTTGGGAAGTATACCTTTGTACGGGAAGGTGTTAAATGGTTGGATGGCTAAATGGCTAAATGGTTAGGAACCAGCTTCGATAACCGCTTGCGTAGCCATTTAGCCATTTAACCATTCAGCAATTTACTTAGTCGCTGCTTGCAGGTACTCCCCATAACTCAGATATCTCGGCATTCTCTCGTCTTTTGGAAGTTCTTTGCCGTCTCTGAGCATCGTCAGAATGAAGGCATCGGACCCCGCGCCTGAGCCGTAGGATACGAGGAGGATTCTTTGTCCTTTCTTTGCCTGTTCCAAGGCAAATGTCAGACCAAGTAATGAGCACGCGGCGTAGGTGTTGCCGATCCGTGGAACGATGAACCCGTGCTGCAGCTGCTCCTTCTTCATTCCGAATTCCTTTGCGATGCGCGAGGGAAACTTGGCGTTGGGCATATGGAGAACGATGTGGTCGAAATCGGCGATGGAAGTCTTGCTGGTGTCGAGCACTCCAGTGATCACTTCACGCATGTGGTGGAAGTAGCCGGGTTCCCCCGTGAAGCGCCCGGCGTGCGCCGGGAAATCCTCGCCGTTGGCGCGCCAGAAATCGGGAGTATCCGAAGTGAAGGAAAGTGTTGCGTCAATTCTGCACAGCGCATTCTTGGCATCAGCAGGCCCAAGGATTACTGCCGCCGCTCCGGCCGCCGCCGTGTATTCCAGTGCATCTCCAGGGCGTCCTTGTGCCGTATCGGAACCGATAGCCAGCCCATAACGAACCTGCCCCGAACGTACGAAGCTATCCACGATCTGCATTCCCGCCGTGCCAGCCTTGCATGCAAATTCCAGATCGGCGCAGAAGCTGAACGGATGCACATGCAGTGCGGATGCGACCATGCCGCTTGTGGGCTTCACCGCATACGGATGGGACTCCGATCCCACATAGACCGCAGAAATTTCCGAGGATTGGATTCCTGCCTGATCGAGCGCCAGTTTTCCCGCCTCAAACGCCATCGTGAAACTGTCTTCGCCTTCGCCGGGGACGGTTTTTTCTTCTACGCCGATGCCGCCATGAATCACCGCCGGATCCTGGCCGTGGGCTTTCGCAATTTCCTCTGTGGTAATGCGCAGAGTAGGGAGGTAGCGGCCGAAGGAGATGATGGCTGACCGTTCAGCGTGCATGTCTTAAAGAGGGTAGTGGAGGGATGGATTTTGGGCGAGGGAAAGACAGATCATCTTCCGAGGCTTTTGTGCGCTTTTGCAAGCGTATGGCTGGATTGGGCAGCGAGGAGGGAGAGTTCGCCGGCGAGGACGGAGGCGGCGAAGATCTCCGCAAGTTGGCGGCAGGGGTGTAATTCGGAATTCGGAATGCGGAATTCGGAATTGTGGCCAAGAAGAAGCTGCAAGCATTTTTTTTGAGCGGGCAGAGTACTTCCACCGCCCCGGATGCCCAGGAGTAAAGCAGGAAGACGAACGGATATTTTCACATTCCGAATTCCGCATTCCGAATTCTGCATTTCAACGGTCGTATCAGCGAGTGATCCTTCCACGACATGCGCTGCATCCTGCCCCGTTGCGAGGTAGAGCGCTGCGATGATGTTGGCGGCGTGGCAGTTGTGACCGATGGCACCGGCGATGGAGGAGCCGAGCTCAAGTTTTACTTTTGCAGTAGCAAGAAGCGCTTCGGGAGTCGTCTTCAGGACTTCGGTAATCGTTTCAGGTTGCAGGTTGCAGGTTGCAGAAGCCTCGTAACCGCGACCGCGGTCATGTGTGCGCTTGGAAGGCTTTTTATCCGAGTCCAAGTTTGCGGCAACCGTGATGAATTGAGCACCCGTAGCATCGGCAATATACGCACCGATAGCCTGCGCGGCGATCGTCACCATGTTCATGCCCATCGCTTCGTCCGTATCTGCGGCGATCGTCAGAAAAATATGATTATCTTTTTCATCGATGTCATACGACAGGATTTTCAGGTGGCTGCTGGTGGCTTCGCCGACGGCTTTCCACTCTTTTTCGTGCTCTTGAATCCAATTTCGAATTCGGAATTCGGAATTCGGAATTCGGAAAGCAATCGATCGTGTGACGCCGTGATAGATCGATGAAGTACGGACATCGCATGTACTCAGTGCTTTGCAGCCTCTATTGACACTCGCCACAAGCGCGCCTTCGGTTGTTGCGAGCGGCAAATAGACCGTCGTCTTTGTTCCGTCACTCAAGGTGATCGTAAGAGGACCCGCGAGGCCTACGGGAATCGGCACGGCGCCGAACATGTTCTCGCAGTTTTTTTCTTCAGCGTGACCGAGTTTGGTTGAATCGATCGACAGTGCGGAGAGATCCGTACCAAATTCCTTCTCGATCAAACTTCTCCGCGCAGTGACGCGCCCGAACGCATCGAGATCCGATGGAAGATTTCGCAGATCCATTACTCCTTTATAATAGCCCCTTGCCCCACCTTTGCCTCAAAAATCGTGCAGTTCTTCTGTGCATGAGCGTACGCGCGAATCGCGTCCAAAGCCTCTTCCTCACAGAATAAATGCACCGTCGGCCCTGCATCCATCGTATACAGCACAGGAAGATGCTGTTGCGCCCGGAGATCCTCGATTTCCTCCGTGATCCGGTAGGTTTCATCGTTGAGATACTGGAGCGGGGGAGTCTGCGTCTGCATGACGTTGTGCATGTCCCAGCAATCTTCTTCGGTCACTTGTTGCAGTGCTTCAAAATCTTTCTTCAGAATTGCGTCGATGCATTCCTGCTGGCGGAGCACGGTGATTGCCTCGATCCTTTTTTGAAACATAGGGCTTGTCTGTGCCAGGTGATGGCCTTCTGTGGAACCCACTTTTTTCTCCTCCATTGTCGGGACGATGATGATGTCATGGAGTGCCCAATGGTTTGCCGGCGCGATCTGCTCGGCGTAGGCGGAGTCGATGTCCTTGTTTTCTTCGTGATCCTTTTTATTCTTCAGCGCCACAAATCCGCCAAAGATGCTTCTGGCGGCGGAGCCGGAGCCCAGACGCGCGATGATCGTCGCGTCGCGGTCGGAAAGAGGCAGGGCACGATTGACGCTGGCGAGAGCGGAATATGCTGTTGCCAGAGCCGAAAAGACGGCAGCAGAAGAGGCGATGCCGATGGCGGGCGGGATGGCGGAGCGGATGACAATCGAGACGGATTCCGGAATCGCATCCGGAAGATTGCGCTTTGCCAAAAATTCTTTGGTGAGCCGGAGATGTTCTTCGATGCGCGCGGTATCTTTCTCTTTCAGAACTTTTTCCGTGCCATCAGGTAGAAACGATTGAAGCTTGAAGACAGGGGAGTGCTCGACCGTTACTTCCACACTCGGGGTATCGAGCGTGATGGAGCAGCTGTCGGCTGCAGGAAGGCGATAGGCATCGTGCCGGTTGCCCCAATACTTAATCAAGGCAATGTTTGGTGTAGAGCGAGCTGTTATCATCGGATTGAGCATAAATGCATAATGCAAAAAGCAAAAAGGAAAAATCTTTTTGGTTTATCCTTTATGCTTTTTACTTTCGCGAAACGCGATCACCATTCCACTGCCCCCTGTTCGGCCACCAGCGCCGATTACCTTCGCGCATCCTCCTTCTTGTTCAATTTTTTTGATCAGACTTTGCGTCTCTGCATTCACAATTCCAAGCTTTATTTGTGCTTGATGATGATCGCGGATAATCCGGGAAAAATCTTCTCCTTTGATGAGGCGCGCTGCACATGCGCCGATCGTGTGGATGGCTTCTTCGATCTGCGGTTCTCCCGCGACATGGCGTGAAAGCATCCACGTGACGAGCACGGGAGTCGCTTCATTGGGTGCTCCGGTATCTATCAACTCCGCGTGCGTGAGCACCTCAGTAACTTCCTTCGGCAGTGTGATGACTCCGGGCGGCTGCCCTTTTTTGAAGTACAGAGGTTTCTCTTCCCAGATTACGGCGAAATCGATGCCGCTGTGACCGGGGTTCACGATGTTTTCGACGGCGAGGATTCGCTCTCGTAGCGGAGGTTCATGAACCTCCGCTGCATCTCCGAACAAGCAACGCGCGATCGCGATCGTGAGAGCTGTTGAGGATCCCATCCCTTTGCCGAGTGGTATCGCATTGTTGATATGGAGCGTTCCCGGCACTATCGATGATTGCTTTGCGCAGGCATCCAGAATGGTATGTACGTACGCATTGGATTTCTCTACATCTCCGGCAATTCCTTCCCGCGTAATCTCCCAGTCCTTGGCTCCGGGCTCATACGTCACTTCCACGCGGAACTCTGCGGGAACGGCGATGCCGGGGTGCCCGAAGACAACGGCGTATTCGCCGCAGAGAATAATTTTGCCCGGAGCAGATGCCTTTTTCTGCATGAATGCATAATGCATAAAGGATAAAGCAAAAAACAGTATTCTTTTATGCATTTTGCTTTATGCGCTATGCATTTACGCACCGTATCTCCGCTTCCGCTGATCGAGTTCCGTCACCGCCGCCTCCACATCTTTCTCCGTAAAATCCGGGAAGAGTTTTTCTGAAAAAATCCATTCGGCGTACGCAGTTTGCCAGAGGAAAAAGTTGCTCGTGCGCTTTTCGCCGGAGGTACGGATGATGAGATCGATATCGGGAAGTTCGGGGTGGTCCAAACTTTGGCGAAGGGATTCCTCTGTGATGGCGGGAGAATTCCTGGTTGCTGATTCCTGGTTGCTAAGGCGGTGCATTGCCCGGAGGATTTCGTCTTTTCCTCCATAATCCACCGCAAGATGCAGCGTGAATTCAGACTGGTCTTTTGTTTCTTCTTCGACGCTTGCGATGAGCTTTGCAAGCGATGCCGGAATGCGGTCACGGCGGCCGGAGTGGAGGAAGCGGGTTTTCTCCTTCATAAATCCTCTACGTTCCTTGGCGAGATACTTCTCGAGCATCGTCATCAATTGTGAAATTTCCTCGGGGTCGCGTTTCCAGTTTTCGGTGGAGAAGCACCACACCGTGAGAGCAGCGACACGCGGGTCCTTCCGGCACCATTCGGTAATCGTGCGAAAGTTTTCGATCGCCTGCTCATGACCTTTCCAGGGATGTTTCCCTTGAGCTTTTGCCCAGCGACGGTTGCCGTCGGGGATGATCGCCAGATGAATGCGGGGAGAGGGGTCCATAGGATTTAGGGCAGGGATTCGCGGATCGCATTCATGCCCAGATGAAACCACGGTGCGAATTTCTGCGAATCAAGCCGCATCTCTTTCTTGAGGACACTCACCGGCATCCATTCGATATCGGCCACCTCATCGGGATTGGGCACCGGTTTCACCGTTTCATCGACAAGGCCCAGAAGCACCGTCACATGCTCATGCTCCACTCCGCGCTCGCCGTCTTGTGCACGGTACACGAACGTGCAGACAGGCTTGAGGTCGCAGGTAAAGCCGAGTTCCTCCTGAAGCCTGCGCTTGCCGGCTGCTTCGGGCTCTTCGCCTTCCATCGGATGGCTGCAACAACTGTTGGCCCAGAAGCCGGGCCAGAGCATTTTCTTGCTGCTTCGCTTCTGGATCAGAATCTCCCTTCCAAAATCCCTGAACACGTAGACCGAGAATGCACGGTGCAGCTGCCCTTCGCCGCTGTGTGCTGCGACGATCTCCTCCCGGCCGATTGCGCGGTTTTCCTGATCGACGAGGATGACGGTGCGGCGGTCCATGCCGGTATTGTAATGGCTGAGACGTACCGGTGGTATGTTTTTATGGCCCAAGGGAGACGCACTGCCAGTGCGTCTCTACAACGACATTTTCCTTGGTTTATCGTTTCGTGTCCTTAATACTGGCGACGATGAACATCCGGAACACCGTCGGCGAAGATCTTGCCCGCATGCTCAAGGGCGGCGTGATCATGGACGTGGTCACAGCCGAACAGGCGAAGATCGCGGAAGATGCCGGAGCGTGCGCCGTGATGGCTCTGGAGCGCGTGCCTTCCGATATCCGCGCGCAAGGGGGAGTCGCCCGTATGAGCGATCCCAAGCTGATTCGCGCAATCCAGGCTGCCGTTTCGATCCCCGTGATGGCGAAAGTCCGTATCGGCCATACCGCGGAGGCACGGATTCTTGAAGCACTGGAGATCGACTTCATCGACGAGTCCGAAGTCCTCACGCCGGCCGATCCCTTTTCTCACATCGATAAAACTCCCTTCAAGGCACCCTTCGTCTGCGGTGCAAAGAATCTCGGCGAGGCGCTGCGAAGAATCAACGAAGGCGCGGCAATGATCCGCACGAAAGGGGAGGCAGGCACCGGCAACGTCGTCGAAGCTGTGCGGCACTGGAAGCAGATCCGCCGAGAGATTGAGGAACTTAAAACGATGCACACGGGAGCACTCAAGGATTTTGCGCAGAAGGAGCGCGTACCGCGGGAGCTCGTGGATCTGGTGCGTGAAGCGCAGCGCCTGCCGGTCGTCACCTTCGTCGCCGGAGGACTTGCGACTCCGGCAGATGCGGCGCTGATGATGAGTCTGGGATGCGAAGGAGTGTTCGTAGGCTCGGGAATCTTCAAGTCTTCGGATCCTCCACGTGTTGCCAGGGCCATGGTGGAAGCAACGACGCACTGGCAGGATGCCGCGGTGCTCGCGAAAGTATCGGAAGGACTCGGCGAGCTGATGCCTGGATTGGAAGTGGGGATGCTGGAAACGAGGATGCAGGAACGCGGAGTCTAATTCGGAATTCGGAATGAGGAATTCGGAATGGATTTTGCATTCCGCATTCTGCATTCCGCATTCATAATTAACGTATGGTTGGAGTCCTCGCATTACAGGGAGATTTTGCGGAGCATCTCACGGTACTTCGCTCGTTGAAGGTCGAAACAAAAGAGGTCCGTACTCCGGAAGATCTCGCTTCCTGCTCGCATCTCATCATTCCTGGTGGCGAAAGCACCGTGATGGGGAAGCTTCTGACAAGTTCAGGAATCCGCGATCCTCTGATTCAGCGTGCGAATGCGGGTGATCTTGCGATCTTCGGCACCTGCGCGGGCGCGATCCTGCTGGCCAAAGAAATTGAGGGAAAAAATGCGCCGGAGGGATTGGGATTAATGGACATCACCGTGGATCGCAACGCGTATGGGACGCAGTTACATAGTTTTGAAGCAGAGATCGCTATCGAGGGAATCGGATCCGTCCCCGTGGCCTTCATCCGTGCTCCGAAAATCACACGTGTTGGAAACGGCGTCGACATTCTTGCATCCTATGAAGGTATGCCGGTGCTTGTGCGGCAGGGAAGATGTATTGCAAGTACATGTCACCCCGAGGTGCGGGGTGAGGCAGCCCTGCATAGGTATTTTTTGGATATGCAATAGCCGGATCCTTGCACTGGTACGGCTATGTGCGTCCTGTGCGGTCTGCGGCGACGCTGTATAGCGGAGGAGCCGGATTCTCTTTTGTGTATACCATGCTCGTGCGGTAGGCCAAGTTTACATCCATTTCCGCGGCGAAGCGCTTCAGCACGGCGCGCACAATGTCGCTGCCTACTTCCCGCCGCATGCCGATGGGGATCGTAAATCGCAGCGTTACCTCGATGCCATCGCCGACGACGTCCGTGTAGAGCGTCGGTCCTGTGGGATCATGCTGGATAAAGAGCGTCCGCGTCCGTGTGCTGTACTGCCGACGTGCGGCTTCGGTGTACTTTCCCGTCACTTCTTCCAGGATTTCCAGAAAGATCTTTTCGGCTTTTTCCCAATTGCTCTCCAGCGTCAGCGTGAACTTGAGTTCGGATTTGAGGTAATCCGATGTGCGGTTGAAGTTCACAACGTCGTGGACGAGCACCGCGGCGTTGGGCATGTAGAGTGTTCGGCCCGTGCGTTCCTGCACGGCGGCTGTGGGAGACGTATTCACTTCGAGAAGCGTGGTTCTGAGAAGACTGAGGTCGACCACATCGCCGTTGTAGGGGCCCACCGAAACCCGGTCGCCCAGAATAAAGAGCCGCTTCTGGAGCACCATGATCCAGCCGACCACGTCTTTCACCACATCCTGAAGCGCGACTGCGAGACCGGCGCCGACGATAGCCAGCGATGTGAGGATGTTGGGATTTTTAGAAAAGACGGTGGTGACCAGCCACAGCAGGACGATCGCGTAGGTGATGGTGGTGAACAGCTTCGTGACCACGTAGCGCTTTTGCGGCTGCAAGATGCGATGGGCGATGAATCCGCGGATCAGCCTCTCCGCGACGACGATGGCGATGAACGTGGCGACATACGTCAGGATTGCGATGATGTCGCCGAATTGCGCCACCCACTGGTCGCGGGTCAGCTTTCCCATGCGCTGCTTCTCGAGCGAGAGGACGGACTCGAGCACGGCGATGCGCTCTTCGGCGATGGCGACTTTTGCGAGAAGTTCTTCGTGGGTCCTGGTCAGCCGAAATTCCGCGATTTCTTCCAGATCCCCCGGTGGCGTATTCACATAGAATTTCTGTTCCTCGGCCAGTAGCAGATCCCGGTCGACTTTGCGTTCCTTCAGGCGTTCCTCCAGGCTCGACACGAGCGTGCGCTGCTGTTCGATTGCCGAAGGCAATTCTTCACCGTCCGCTGGCGTCGGAGTTTCATCGGAAGCGCGTGGGGTGCTGCGGACTTCCTTCTCGATCGCCGCGCGGATGAGTGACCGCTCTTCTGTAATCCGCCGCTGGACGTATTGGTCATCGGGTGCTTTTAGAAGCGACCGGTAAAGGCTCGTCAGCCGCGCCTCATCCGCTTGTGTCACGCCGTCCTGCGCAAACCCCACGCCAGGCAGGAGCAGTACCATCACAAAGAGGCCGATCAGGGAAGTGCGCTGAAACACGAGGGGAGAATACAGCAATTTCTCCTTGCGACGAAAAAAACCTTGCTATACTTCCTGCTGTCACCGTCCGCCACGTGCGCTTCTTGTGGTGACCCATCATGGCTGCAGCCTTCCTCATCACCTTTCGTGAAACCCTCGAAGCATCCCTCGTGGTTGTGGTCGTCATGACGATTCTCAACCGCATGGGACAAAACAGGCTGCGCCTGACGCTCTGGAACGGCGTTATCGCCGGTCTCGTCACGAGCCTTCTTGTCGCCGTCGCTATCCGATGGCTCTTTGCTTCCATCGAGGGTCCCGCCGAGGAGATCGCGGAAGGCATCACGATGCTTCTGGCATCCGGCCTCATTACCTGGATGATCATCTGGATGAGCCGTATCGGGAGCCAGATGCGCAGCCGTCTCGGCGCGCAGGCCACGGGGCACGTGACCAAAGGTTCGGCACTGGGGATTTTCCTGATGAGCTTTTTAGCCGTCGTGCGCGAAGGTACGGAAACCGTCCTCTTCCTGCAGGCGTCCATCGTGCACGCGCAGGAAGCCTTCCAGGAGATTGGAGCCATCGCAGGCATCGTCATCGCATTGGGCCTCAGCTTCCTCATGCTCAAGGGATTCAACGTCCTTCCGCTCAAGCGCGTGTTCCAGGTCACCAATGTTCTGCTCATCCTCTTCGCCGCGGGCCTTCTCGCTCACGGCCTGCATGAATTCCAGGATGCCGGACTCATCACGCTCGGCTCTGTAGTCCTCTGGGACATCAATCCTGCGGTGATCATCGAAGGGCAGTATCCGCTGCTCCATGACAGCGGGGTGATCGGCGGGACGCTGCGGGCGCTTGTCGGTTACAACGGCAATCCCACGGCGCTCGAGGTGGGGGCATATGTCCTCTATCTTCTCGCTATCACCGGAATCCTGAAGGCGACGAAAGAAAAAACCGTGTGAGTGCGCTATCCTGTAGCCATGGTCGAACCCCCGATGGAGCGCACCGATGCCGACTGGAAGAGCACCCTCACGGAGCAGCAGTTTGACGTGCTTCGCGGCTGCGGCACCGAGCCGCCGTTTCAGAACGAATACTGGAACTGTCACGATGCAGGCATGTATCTCTGCGCAGGATGCGGCGAAGAGCTATTTTCCTCCAAAGACAAATTCGATTCGGGTACGGGCTGGCCGAGCTATACGAAGCCTGCTTCGGAGAAGGTCGTTACGGAAAACGAGGACGACTCGTGGATGCAGCGCAGAACGGAAGTGAAGTGCGCGCGCTGTGGCGGACACCTCGGCCATGTCTTTCCCGATGGCCCCGGGAAAGGGGGTATGCGGTACTGCATCAATTCGGCGGCACTAAGGTTGCGACGAAACTAGGGAGAAACACGGATCAGAGAAACAGTTTTTTGTAGACATCTTTGCGGTGTCCTATCGAGACGACATTGATTCTGACTCTTTGATGTTCGATCGTATAGATCACGCGATATGGCCACACTCGCAGAGAAAAATAGCCTTTGCCGTTGCCGGACATGGGCGTACCAAGAAATGGATCTTCTTTCAGAACATGGAGGGACCTCGCAACCCGCTGGTAATCTTTATTTGGCAATCGCGCGAGCTGCCTTTCCGCCTTTGGCAACAGAATAACGTTGTACATCGTTCATTTGCCGTACTTTTTTTTGAATTCTTCAAGAGTGATTCCCTTGCCCTTCTTCATATCTCGCTCGCCCTGTTCGATATCTTTCATCAGCTGAGGATCAGACATGACTTCCAGAGTTTCTATCAATCCTTCATATTCATTCTCTGATAAGAGAATAAGGTTTGGATGTCCTTCGAAGGTAACACGAACCGGTGTATCGGATTTACTTACCTGTGCAAGAATCTTAAAAAACATCTTCCGTGCCTCCGTTGCGGAATAGGTCTTTTTCATAGTGTACATTATAACGTACACTGCAGACGGTGTGCAAGATATTTTGGCGTTAGTCATGGGCGCGGAGGGAATGTTTCCGATCGAGGTGCCGCAGGTGCTCTTCCCACAAGAGGTCTTCCTCTCTTTCCTGCTCTTCCTCAAAACGGCGCTCCCGTTCGCATTCCTCATTCCACTGGTGTCTGGCTTCTTCATCGACCTGGATCTCAAAATCCTCGTCACGTTCGCTCCACCCACGGTCGCGGACGATCTCTTCCGCACGTTGCCGGGTTTCGCGCAAACGCAGGATATCGAGCTCAAGCTCTTCTTCGATGGAAAGGGAGAAATGGGACATGCATACATGGGGAATAGCGGCTCAATGTATGGTGCCGGTTTCGTAGGTGGGAGACCTCGTCTTCCATGAAAAAACACCACTATGATTATTCTGGCTTCAGAAAGAGAAAAAAGACGTTCCATGGATGCGTAGAACGCCGGGTCATTTCCTGTCCTCTCCTTCCAGTGTTTTGCGTAGGTCTTTCGTCAGATGCAGGAATGCCATGACCACCGCAAGAATGACGACGGCATCGTCTGCGATACCCAGTAGAGGCAGGAGATCGGGAATGAGATCAACGGGCAGGACGCCATAGAGGAGTCCTCCCAGGAGCATCAGCTTCGCGGAAAGGGGAGTGCGGGGGTGAAACGCGGATTTGCCGACGATGCGTATTTTTTGCGCGAGTGAAAGCGTACGCATAGCACCAGTATACTCGTAACGCCGAGGCAGGCCGTTCGTCTCCTGCTGTATCTTCCCCCATCTTTTTATGCACTACGTCGATGGATTTCTGATCCCTCTCCCGAAGAAGAATATAAAGATGTACCGCCGGATGGCTGAATTCGGCAAGAAAACATGGATGAAGCATGGCGCACTCGATTACAAAGAATGCCTTGCAGACGACCTCAAAAACCCCATGGGAGCACCCCTGAACAAGATTCTCAAATTCAAGCCTGGCGAGACGGCCGTCTTCGCCTACATCGTCTTCAAATCCCGCAAGCACCGCGACAGTGTCAACACGAAAGTGATGAGCGATCCGGCGATGAACGATCCGGAAATGATGAAGAAGATGCCCTTCGACATGAAACGCGTGTGCTACGGCGGTTTCAAGGTGATCGTGGAGGCATAGGGTCAGGCATCTACAGCTTTCCTCATCGGTGCATCTGCGCAGTACTCCGTGTCCTCTTCTTTTTCTTCGACGCCGGCCAGCACACGGGACAGGGGCCTCTGCCCGTGAACGTGTGTCCTCGGCTGCAGGTTTTCATGTTCTTCGCGAGGCGTTTTGCGGTGCGGTTTGTCATCATCTCCATCGACGTATATGGAGGATCATTCTTTCTTTTCCTTCGACTCAGCGTACTTTTTGAAGTTACGCATGATCGACTGCCAACCCTGCTGCTGCACATCTGGAGAATTCTCCGATTCCGGATCAAACGTCTCGGTGATATGCGTGTGAGCCTGCCCTGAGCTTGCCTGCGGTGAGCTTTTCGAATCCGTCGAAGGGTCTCGTTCTTCAAAGGTGATGCGAACGTTTCTGCCATCGCCCATCGTGTACTCAATGTGCTTGTGCTTCACGACCTTCGTGTATGTCCCACCGAAATCAAATCCCATGCTGCCGTCTTTCGCTTCCATTCTGGCGGTAAACTTCCCGCCTTCCCGCAGATCATTGGTAGCTTTGGGCGTATGCCAATCATCCGATGCGTTGTTCCATTGGATAATGTGCTCCGGCATCGTCCAGTAGCCCCAGACCTTTGCGATGGGAGCATCGACGGTGGTTTCTACGGTGATGGGGGAGGTATCGACCATAAAAAAAGTGGGAAAGTGTTGGATACGATTCAGAACATTCCGTTGTTGTTGGGCATATCCTTCGGGACTTCCTGTGCAGCTTCCCACTCTTCGATGATTTTGTCTCCCTCAAAACGGAGGATATGCATCAGAGCGACCTCCGGCATCTCCGGTTTGAGTGTGATACGGCCGTGGACAGCGACCAGATCACCGTCTTCCAGCGTTTGCACGGTCCGGTACTTCTTGTTCGGCATTTCTTTGGCGCTGTCTTCCATTCCCTTCAGGAGAGACTGCCGGTCGCCGGGGAAATACGGATTATGATGAAAAAAGTCTATATGAACGTATTTGTCATATGCTTCCTGCACGTTGCCGCTGGCTGCTAGCCGCAGGAATTCATTGGCGATTTCTTTGCGGGTCATAGAGGAAAGAGTAGCTTCATTATAGACGTAAGAAGCATCCATCAATGTCGTAAAATCACGATGTAGTCTTTTGTCGCAGCACGGACGAAGCCGGATGGAGCGGGTGAACGGAATCGAACCGTCGTCACCAGGTTGGAAACCTGGGGTAATAGCCATTATACGACACCCGCATTGAAATGAACGCCGGACAATAGTACGACATTGCTTTCTTCCTGAGAAGGGCGCAATTCGGCAGTTTCTAGGGTTTTAAAGCTTCCCCAAATCCACCTCCTGATCCATTGCAATCTGCGCGAGGAATTCGTGGTCGTGGCTGACCATGATCATGCCGCCTTCGTATTCATTTAATGCCTGTGCGATCACGGGGATGTGACGGAAGTTGATGTGATTGGTGGGCTCATCGAGAATGAGGAGCGTCGGCTTCTGGAGCGTGAACCGGGCGAAGCAGAGGAGTCCTTTCTGGCCTTCGGAAAGCGATCCCACTTTATTTTGGACTTTGTCTCCGGGGAGCAGGAAGCGTGAAGCCGTTGCGAAAATATCCTGACGGTTCGGTTTTTCCATTGCCTCGTACAGTGTGTCGAAGACAGTCTTCTCCATCGGAAGCCCCGAAAAATCCTGGCGGTAGTAGCCCACGTTCACGCCCGGCGTGATCACGGCGCCTTTCTCTTTGCCGGAGGCGAGGCCTTCAAGGAGCGTGCTCTTTCCTATGCCGTTGGGGCCGGTGATGAGCACGCGATGGCGCTTGCGTACGGTGATCTCCGTCTTTTTCTTGGTCGGTTTGTGGTCCTTCATCACGGTCAAAGATGTGATCTGTACGAGAGGCTGACTGAACTCGGAAATATCGATGCTAAACGGGGGAATGGTCTTCTCCTCCTGACGCACGTCGACTTTATTTTCTTCCGCCTCCTCGACGGCCGAGCGCATTTTGCTCGCGAGCTTGCGCATCTTTCCTCCTTTATGGGAGAAGAAGTTGATCTTCTCTTTCTGGTCGATGATGTCTTTCTCCATCCGCGCATTCAGGCGCTGCTCGCGCTCGATCTGTGCTTCAATCTGCTCGACGACGTCGAAGTAGTCTCCCACGTACTGCTGCACTTTGTGCGTGAAGTGGTCCAGGTGGAGCACGCCATGCGTGAAGCTGTTGAGGAAGGTGGCATCGTGCGAAATCACGATGCAAGTTTTGTCGTATTCGATGAGGAAACTCGTCAGATGGTCGATGCCCTGTGCGTCGAGATTATTGGTGGGTTCATCAAGCAGCAGAATGTCGGGTTCCTGGATGAGTGCATACGCCAGAAGCAGCCGGGCCTTCTGACCGCCGGAGAATGCAGATACTTTTTTCTCCAGTGGCGCATGCAGGTGCACGGCGTCGAGAACGCGCGCGATGTGTTTCTCCAGATCATATTTCTTTTCGGAAAACGCACCGGTGAAGAGCTGCAGGACGGTCTTTTCCAGATCCTCTTTCGCCACGACCTGCTTGGCGATGCCGATTGTCGTCCCTTTCTTAATGTGGATCTCTCCCTCCGTCGGCTTCATCTCCCGCATGATCAATTTAAAGATCGTGCTTTTCCCGGCGCCGTTCTGGCCGACGATCGTAAGCTTTGCATTTTCACGGACCGAGAAACTCGCCTCGGTGAGCACCGGTTTTTTGTGATCGTAATGAAACGATACGTCCTGAAACCGCAAGATGACATCTCCGTGGTCCATGAAAAGGGGGATGGTAAGACGCGACAGTGTAGGCAATATTTCCGCAGCCGAGTAGTGTTTACCGGGTTTTCTCGATCGCATTGCGTATCGCATCGTCATCCGGCTTTGTCCACGGATGACACGAAAGGAGTCTGCGGATCAGCCTCGGCGTTCCCAGCATTACCCCGTGCCGCTCAATCACTTGTTTTCCGAACTCCGAGCACGTCGGATGATGCGGGCAGTAGCCGTGCGGAAAGAGATGCCGGAGCGGGCCATGATCGGGAGAAAGGGTAGATTGATACAATTCGATCAATCGGATCAAAGCTTTCCTGGGAAGACGAAGAGTATTATGTATTACGTATCCAGTATTAGGTATGCGCATGCGAATACATAATACTCAATACATAATACTTGATACTCACAATTGTGTTGTTTTTTAAAGAAGGGTACATTCTCCGGTAATTCCTCTTCTTCATGGATTTTGCCATCTCCGCACGCGACGCTCTGCTCGGGCTCCAGATCCTGATCTCTCTGATCGTGGTCGTGGTGCTCTATCACATCCTTTTCATCGTCGTGGATCTCCGAAAAGTTCTCCG
>MFXS01000014.1:5371-7510 GCA_001788925.1 Candidatus Peribacteria bacterium RIFCSPHIGHO2_01_FULL_55_13 | reverse complement strand
TGGATCTCCGAAAAGTTCTCCGAAGGATCGATGACATCACGGAGCAGGTGGAGGCGATTATCTTAAAACCGATCTCACTTGCCGATCAGATTTTGGGGAAAGTAATGGAGATGATTGAGAGCGGCAGCGGGAGCGTCGTGAAGAAGGTGAAGAAGCACAAAAGAGGGAAGAATACGGTAGATGCGTAGAACGATTTGCGATTTACAATTTGCGATTTACGATTTGCAGCCGCATACAGAAAATCGCAAATCATCAATCGCAAATCGTAAATCGTCTTAAAGAACCTTCTGTCTATCTATCACCACCTTAATAAACAGCCTCTTCACCACGTCGTACGCCGCGTCGAAGAGTTCTCCGATCAGCGAGTTCAGTTTGCGGATGCGGCCATAGAGCGTGTTGAGCTTGTAGGCGGCGCCGGGACGCGTGAGGCGCTTCTTCGTCTTCTTCACTTCCGTGTGGAGCTCGGCGACTTCTTTCTCGATCTGTTTCTGCAGCTCAGAGCGCATCACTTCCTGCGCCGGGAGATTGGCGATCTTCTGGTTGCGTGCGGTTGCTGCGGCGGACGTGTCATCGCCTTTCTTTGCCATCGCGCCTCCACCGCCTCCCATGTCTGCGGAGCGGTCTTCGCCGACGCGTTCGCTGATCTTGTCGATCGCGGCGAGCGCATCGAGAAGCATTTCCACCTTCGGCGGCTGCGTCACAATAAGCGCGGGAGCAGACTCGGCTCCCCGGGAGAGGGCCTTGCCGGATTCAGGAGAAGAGTCGGATTGAGTCATTACTCTCTATTGTCCCTCTTTTCTCGTAGATTGTCAATCTGCTCAGAAATTCTACAATGAATTGATCTATACTCATCCCATGACCGAACCGACCATCTTCCACAAAATCCTCTCCAACGAGATCCCCGCAGCGGTCGTCTACGAAGACGACGAAGTCCTCGCGTTCAAAGACATTCATCCCAAGGCGACGACGCATCTGCTCTTCATCCCCAAACACTTCATCGCGTCCATTGCGGATGTCACTCCTGAGACCGCACATCTTCCGGGCATGCTCATTCTCAAGGCGCAGAAGTTCGCTGCGGAGCAGGGGATTGCCGGCTACAAATTAACGTTTCATGTGGGGGAGGGTGGGGGGCAGGAGGTGATGTATCTGCATTTGCATTTTTTGAGTGAAGAGACATTGAAGGCAGGAAAGTGAGGAAAGGCAGAAAAGGCAGGAAACCTTCCTGCCCTTCTTGCCATTTCTGCCTTCTTCACGCGCTGTATCCCGCCTTCTGCGCTTCCTCCTCCGTCGCAAACGTCACGCGGTTCTCGTCTTTGATCTTCTCGGCTGCAGTTGATCCTGCCGGGTAATACTTCTTGCCGGTTTTGGAGGCGACGAAACCCGCAGGCGAGGATGCCTCCTCTTCCGCAGGTGGGGACACCTGCGGCTGGGTTGCCGTTTCTGCCTTTCCTGCCTTTTCTTCCTTCGCTTTCGCTTCCTCTTCCTCGCGCTCTTTCTTGATGCGCTCGAGCGTCTCTTTGTCGATCGGGAGGATCGCCTTAATCGAGAGGCCGATGCGGCGCTCGTCGACGTCGATGTTAATGACCTGGGCTTCCACCTTCTGGCCGATCTTCAGGGCTTGAGCCGGGTCCGCGACTTTGTGGTGGGCGATCTCCGTGAGGTGCACGAGACCACTGATGTCCTTCTCGAGCTGCAGGAACGCGCCGTAGTCGGCAAAGCGCACAACGTTGCCGCTCACTTTCTTCCCTACCGGGTAGCGCTCGGCGATAGCCTCCCAGGGGTCCGCGGTGAGCTGCTTGATCGAGAGCGAGAGTTTGTCTCCCTCCACACCGATGATCTTCACCTTCACGCGGTCGCCTACGGCGGCATGCTCGGAGGGATTCTTCACGTGTCCCCAAGCGATCTCGGAGATGTGGACGAGTCCTTCGAGCCCTTCGAAGGTCACGAAGAGTCCGAACTTCACGATGCCGGAGATGATGCCTTCCTTCGTGTCGCCGTTTTTCAGGTGTTCGAGTGCCTTCGCACGTTCCTCGGCCATGGCCTCGCGTTCGGAGACGACGATCTTGCCGGCCGCTTCGTCCATCGTGATGATCTTCACGGTGAACGTGTGGCCGATGTATTTGCCAAGGCGCGTGATGA
>MFXS01000014.1:4648-5364 GCA_001788925.1 Candidatus Peribacteria bacterium RIFCSPHIGHO2_01_FULL_55_13 | reverse complement strand
AGGAACGTGCGGATGCCGTCGATGTTGGCGAGAAGGCCTCCTTTATTGGCTTCCTGGGCCGCGAACTTCATGGTTCCTTCTTCGGCTACGAGCTTGTGGAAACGGTCCCATGCACGCTGCTGGCTGGCCATGCGGAGGCTCAGCACCGCCATGCCTTCGTCATTTTCCTCCTCCAAAACCATCGCCGCGGCGGGGTCGCCGAGCTTCAGATCGTGGAAGGTATTGAAGGAATCACGCAGTTCCCGTCCGGAGACGATGCCGGTGATCACGCCGCCGATATCCACGAGCAGTTTGTTCTTGCCGCGGAACACGACGAAGCCTTCGACAAGCTCTCCAGGCTTCACACGAATAAGCGGAGGAGTGTCCTTCAGGAGCTCTTCCATCACGGGATTGGGTTTCTTCTGTTTAAATGATGTTGCCATACAAAAGATTGGGTGCGAGTGGAAAAAATAAGGGGCGCTCCAGCCCTCGCACGAGCAGCGGGGAGCAAAGTGAAGCTTTGCACTGAGTGTGTTCTAGGTCAAGATTTGACGCTAGAAAGTTTGCGGAGGTTGCGGAGTTACGAAGGTTGCGAAGTAGCAAAGCAAGTATTGGTCGTATTGCCGTAGAAACTCCGCAACCTCCGCAAACCGCGCAACCTCCGCAAACTTTTCATATTTCTAGCGAAGCAGGCGAGACGCCTGCCCTTACAAAACCATACGTGCCGCCTTCGCCTC
>MFXS01000014.1:0-4614 GCA_001788925.1 Candidatus Peribacteria bacterium RIFCSPHIGHO2_01_FULL_55_13 | reverse complement strand
TCGGCGCGAGTTCAGTCCGACGTTATGGAGGCCGGCCTGCACCTGCTGGACACGGTCTTTGAGCTGCACGCTTTTTTCGGGGAAGTTGCGGTAGCGCATCGTGGCCTTGCCGCTACCGTCATCCACGGAGATCCACGACAGGAACTGGTTCAAAAGGCCCGGACGTTTGGCAGCCGCCCCCGGCACGTCGTCGAGCGGAACGATGACGAAGAAGCGCTTCTGCATGATGTCGGCGACGTCGACGATCTTCTCGATGAAAGCGGCGTAGGCTTCGGTCTGGGCCTTGAGGAGAGGATTGCCCTGCTTCTCGGCCTGGATGCGGGTCTGCTCCATATACGGGTCAATGTTCACCTTGGTGGAACGCATCACGATCTGGACGGGGAAGGTAAGCGTATTCACGAAGCCTTCGTAACCCGCGATGATACCCTGCTGTTCCGTCTCGCTTTTGAGGTTGAAGTTGAGGGGTTCCACCTGCAGCACGGCCCGCAGACCTCCGTTTTTCAGAAGCACGGTGTCATTGCGCATCTCGGCCACCGGCAGAAACCGCTGCGTGGAGGCATGGGCGTTTTTCTTGCCCGCGCGGACAGTGCTTTTTACCGGCTTGTGTGCGGCAGAACTCATAATGAGGCGGGGGGAGCGATGTCGCGGATCAGCGCGCGTGCGACCGAAGGCGGCTGCACGGCGTCGAATGGTGTGGAGGACTCGAGGGGTTCCGCGCTCACGCGGCTCTTATCCACGGGAAGAGAGGAGGCGGCCGGTGTGGTGCGCTCAATCGTATGACCCTGGTCGTCGGTTTCTTCCGGACCTTTGTCGAGGAGCTCGCTCAGTTCGTGGATGCGTTTACTCTTCTCCTCCGCGCGCCGCTTGGCTTCCTCCATATTCTTTTCCTGGGCCATTTCCTTGTCGGACTTCAAGCTTGCGGTGCCAATCGAGATCGTGATGCCACGGCGCGGTGCCCAGACGCGGATGGCGGGTTTGTCCATTTTCTCGAGCATGAGAAGGCAGAAGCGCGTGAGGGAGATTCCGTTGATCTTCATGAAGGCAAACGCCGCGCCGATCACCAGTGGCGTCCAGGAAAGCACGCCCGTGACCATCGATAGTGCTCCGGCCGCCTTCGTCGAAGCGAAGAGCCCGTAGCTGAGGCCTCCCGAGAGAAGACAAATGATGATCTGCCGCAGCGTGATGGAACCGATGATGCGGTCCTCGACGTAGACGTTCTGCGGGATTTTGACGGGGTCGATAGTCATAGAATCTCACTATTATAGCAAATTATGCGGTTTTAAGGAATGCCCCTTTCAGGAAGGGAAACCGAGGAGACCAGGGAAACCAAGGAACAGTCGCCGTCATCGTTCAGCGTCTGTTCCTTGGTTTCCTCGGTTTCATTGGTCTCCTGTTCTTACTCGGTCACCTCCACCATCTCTTTCTTCTCCTTCACCACCTCCTCCTTCGTCCCATGCATCAGCGCGATCTGGTCTTTGTTCTTGCGGACCACGCGGATGATGTCGCCGGGGTTGAAGACGCCTTTCAGAATCTCTTCGGCGATTTCGTCCTCCACGCGTTCCTGGATGACGCGGCGGACGGGGCGGGCGCCGTACTCGGGGTCGAATCCGAGTTCCCCGAGAAGCTGCACAGCCTTGGCATCCACGGTGATGTGGTAGCCCTGTTCTTCAATGCGATGCTCGAGATCGCTCAAATGCATGGTGACGATCTTGCGGATGCAGGTCTGGTCCAGCGCATTGAAGACGATCATATGGTCGATGCGGTTGATGAATTCCGGGCGCAGGTGATCTTTGAGTTCCTGCAGGACTTCCTGACGTTTCTCGTCGTAGTCGCGCTCCTCGGCTGCGGCGTCGGCCGCGAGCTTGAAGCCGATTTTGGCCGCCTGCTTTGTAAGCTTGTCGGCACCGATGTTGCTCGTCATGACGATGATCGTGTTTCGAAAGTCTACTTTCTTGCCTGCGCCGTCCGTGAGGGTTCCGTCTTCCAGAATCTGAAGGAGGATATTGAAGAACTCCGGATGAGCTTTCTCCACTTCGTCGAAGAGCACGACGGAATAGGGTTTCCGGCGGACGGCTTCGGTGAGTTGGCCGCCTTCCTCATAGCCGACATAGCCGGCTGTGGTTCCGGTCAATCGTGAAACGTTGTGGCGCTCCATGAACTCGGACATGTCGATCTTGATGAGCGCATCCTCTTTTCCGTAAATCTCAGAAGCGATGGCGCGCACGAGCTCGGTCTTTCCGACTCCGGTGGGTCCCAGAAAGAGGAAGGACCCGATGGGGCGTTTCTGGTCGGCGATTCCCACTCTGGAGCGGCGGATGGCGCGGGCCACCTTGCGGATGGCGTCGTCCTGGCCGATGACGCGCTTGCGGAGGAGCATCTCCAGGTTCTGGAGCTTCTTGCGTTCGGATTTCAGAAGCTTCGTCACCGGAATTCCCGTCATCCGGGCGATGACATGCGTGATGTCGTCTTCCGTGATCGAAAGAGGGGAGCGACGGTCGCCGTCGCGGCTGCTCTTCATAGTATTGAGTCGCTCCTGCAGGTCCGTCTGTTCCTGCTTGAGCTTCAGGGCCGTGTGATACTTCTGCTCCTTCACGGCGAGCTGCTGCTTTACCACGAGCTTCTCGAGCTTCTCCTCGATCTTTTTCAGCTCCGGCGATTCCTCCGACTGCAGGCTCTTTCCGGCGGCTGCCTCATCGAGGACGTCAATGGCTTTGTCCGGCAAGTACCGCTCGGTGATGTAGCGCTTGGAAAGTTCGATGGCCGCCTCGAGGGCGTCATCGGTGATCGTGATCGAGTGGAATTCCTCGAATCCCTGACGGATTCCTTTGAGGATTTGCAGTGCATCCTCCGCGCTTGGCTCCTCCACGAGGATCGATTGGAACCGGCGCTCGAGGGCGCGGTCCTTTTCTACGGTGCGGAACTCGTCCACGGTCGTGGCACCCACCACCTGGAGAGATCCGCGGCTCAAGGCCGGCTTCAGAATGTTGGCGGCGTCGAGGGAACCTTCTGCAGAACCCGCACCGACGACCGTGTGGATCTCGTCGATGAAGAGGATGATCGAACTCTCAGCGTTCACCGCCTCTTTGATGATGTCATCGAAGCGTTGTTCGAATTCGCCGCGGTACTTGGTTCCCGCTACAAGCGACCCCATATTAAGAACGAGGACGCGCTTGCGGGCCAGCGCCGAGGGCACCTTGCCCTGGGCGATACGCTGCGCGAGTCCTTCGACGATCGCGGTCTTTCCCACGCCGGGTTCTCCAATGAGGACCGGATTATTTTTCGTTTTGCGGTTGAGAATGTGGACCATGCGCTCGATCTCGCGGTCGCGGCCGATGATCGGCTCGATCTTGCCGTCTTTCGCTCTCTGCGTGAGGTCTTCGGTGAAGTAGTCGAGGACGGGGGTTTTGCTCTTCCCGTCACCCTTTTTCTTGCGTAGACCCTCCGGGTCTGCGCCCATGCCGGCACCGGAACCCTGCATACCGACGATGGCACCCTGCAGGCCCTGGAAGAAAGCCTCGAGCGACTGTTCCATGTTCCTACTCTGCTGTTTGAACTGCGAGATCTGCCCGAACATCTCTTCGATGTGCGACTTCAGGTCCGCCGGTTCCACCTGCATCTGTTCCAGAAGGGCGGTGGCTCCGTTGCGGCCTGTCGATACGAGCGCGTGCAGCAGGTGTTCCGTTCCCACGTTGCTATGGCGGAACTTCTGCGCCGTAAGGACGCTCTGTTCAATGACCGAGTGGAGGAATGTGGAAAGTCCGTGCTTCACGTGCTTGCCTTCGATGTCGAGGGACTTGCTCGCTTTGAGGAGAATCCGGACGTTCTCTTGGGTGACCCCTGCTCCCGTAAAGATGGAGAACGCCAGCGACTTCGGAATCGAAAGGAGTCCGAGGAGCAGATGCTCCGTACCGATGTAACTCGACTTCATGTTCTTCGCCTCCTGCTCGGCAATCTGCAGGGCAAGCTTTGCGTTGGGCGTGAACCGATCGAAGGGGTGCATAGGGGATAGGGAGATACTAAGGAGACGAATGCAACATTATCACTCTACCATAGAGAGTGATAATGCTCTAGATTCATCAGGAAAATATACAGGATTTTAAGGGAATGAGGGAGTGACACGGTGGCGCGGATTATTGTTTTATTGTGGAATGTTGGGTTTGCGTAACATAGGTTTAGTGGGTTGGGTGGGTTTTTTGGGTTTGGTAGGTTTGCGCTCGCTACACTAATGGCGTCGTAAACCCAATAAACCCACTAAACCTACAAAACCCAAAAAACCCAGAATCCTACGAATTTCTATCCGTAATATCGCGCAAGAATATCGCGATTATGGTTGTCAGCGGAATCGCGAGCATAATGCCGAGAACCGGATGGATGGTGTTTCCAAACGAGACTCCCACCATCATGGCAAAGAGGATGGCGATGGGGGATAGGCCGACGGCGCGCTTCATAATGAGCGGTACAAGGAGATTATTCTCGCACCACTGGATGACGTAGTAGACGCCCATCACCACGGCCGCCCACACGAATCCCTGCTGCGTGAGCGCGATAAGCACTGCCGGAATAGCAGCAAGCAGCGGGCCGATGGCTGGAATGAATTCGCAGAAGCCGGCGAGC
>MFXS01000013.1:9789-13178 GCA_001788925.1 Candidatus Peribacteria bacterium RIFCSPHIGHO2_01_FULL_55_13 | reverse complement strand
ATCGTCACATACCTCCTCTGGCCGAATCCCGAAGCAGTCCCGTACGACAATCCGAAAGTGATGGCACTTCTCGCGTTCTGCGCCACCTTCATTATCCTGAGCTTCGTTGTGCGCCGCTGGAGGCTCCGGCTGCAAAACACCGTCACGCGCAGGCTCAGCAAGTCGTGGCCGGGCGCCCTCGTCTGGTTCGGCGTCGTGGGCCTCGTCCTCGCCGTCGCGCGTGTGGAGCAGATCAGTTACATCTCCATGCGTCTGTGGTGGGGCGTGTGGCTGCTGGCGCTCCTCTTCATGGTCTTCGTGCAATGGAAGCGGTGGATAACGATGCACTATGAGGTGCTTCCCAAAGAGAAGGTGAATGATCCGCGGGAGAAGTACCTGCCGAAGAGCAAGAAATAGGTTGCGAAGGTTGCGCAGTTTGCGAGGGTTGCGGAGTTCTTCAGCGTCACAACTCCGCAACCTTCGTTACTCCGCAACCTTCGCAACCTTTATCCGAAGGTTCCCTTGCACTTGCTTTGACGGAGGTTTTCAATAGCACCCATGCGCACGCTCACCTACCACGGCATCACCTGGTACGACGATCCCTCTCCGACGGAGAAGGAGATTCTGACGCTGCAGCAGAAGTACGGATTTCACGATCTCGACATTGAGGACTGCCTCTCGGAGCATGAACGGCCGAAGGTGGAGGAGTACGACACCTATCTGTTTCTCGTGTTCCATATTCCGTATAAAAGCGCCCAATCGGGACGCATTCTCAAAGAAGAGATCAACGTGTTCCTTGGTCAGGATTTCGTCATTACGCTGCATGAAGGAAAGATCCCGACGCTCGACAAGCTCTGGCGTGGGCTCAACGAATCGCCGGAGAAATGCCAGGAATACCTCCAAAACGGCACGGGGTATTTCCTCTACGAGCTCATGCGGCTGCTCTTCCAGGAAGGCTTCCCGCTCGTGGATTCCATCACGAAGGAGCTCCGGAGACTGGAAGATGAACTCTTTGAAAGTGAGGAGGAGACGGACATCCTCAGAGACCTCATCACCCTCAACAGAAACATCATCACCATGCGCAGCATCATCCTGCCGCAGCGTACGATCGTCGCGTCGCTCGAGCACAAGAACCGCAAGTTCGTCTCGGAGGATCTCGCGCTCTATTACGACGACATCCGCGATGCCATCGAGCGCCAGTGGGCGCTTCTGGAAACCGCCAAGGAGGTCATCGAAGCATTGCAGTACACGCACCGCGCCTGGCTGCAGCACAAGACCAACGAAGTCATCCGGATCCTCACCGTCTACTCGGTCATCGGCATCCCCCTCACGATCATCACGAGCGCGTGGGGTATGAACGTGAAGCTGCCCTTCGGTTCGCATCCGCTCGGTTTTGAAATCCTCGCGGGGATCATGACGCTCATCTGCGTAGGGATGGTGGCGTTTTTTGCGAGGAAGAGGTGGCTATAGGAATTCTAGCTTCTTAGCTTCGTTAGCTTCTTAGGGGCAAAGCATTTTCTTGAGCATAATGAGCATTCCTAAGAAGCTAAGAAGCTACCAAGCTACCAAGCTATATTTTTGCAAGTTCCCCTTCCTTGACACTCCGATGCGCTTTCGAGACCATCTCCCCCTTTATGCCGCTACGGCACTCTACAGAAACGGCGCTCCTCATCATTCTCGGTCTCGTGATCGCGGTGACGGGCTTTTTGATCGCCACGCTTCCCCCGCTTCCGGGAGGAATTCTCCCGTGGGCAGTGCTCATGGCTCTCAGTGTTGCGTATCCGATCCTGCTCACGCCGTTCTTCCGCGCACGCAGGGCCGATACACCTTTGCGCTGGATGCACTGGTTTCCGGCCGCGATGCTTCTGGTGTGGTTTCTGATCGAAGCCGCAACGCTCTATCTCCCCATCCTCAGCACCACGCAAGCCGTCTACACGGTCCTCTGGACGCTCCCCGCGGTCGCGCTCGGGATCCTCACCCTCGTTCTGTACTGTCTCAACGTGATCCGCCGCCGCGTGCCGCGCATTTCGGCGCTTCTTGTGACGTTCATCGCCTTTGTGGCGCTGGGCGTTACCTCGGTGCGGGGAGGGGAATGGGACAAGCAACTCGCGTCCACGTTCTGGAAGGCCGATATTTGGAGCATGCTCGGCACCGGATCCATTCTTTCTGGCAGCGGTTCTTCCGCGGGAGAGATCGCGGCATCGGCCGAACCTTCGGAGGAACGCTGGCGCCAGAAACTGCGTGCATTGCAGCGCCGGAGCGAACGCGAAGAAGCACGCCGCAGCCAGGAGACGATGGAAGGATCGTCATCCTCTGCGCCCCGCTCCGCCCGCTCCTCTTCTTCATCTTCGGGCCCGCTCTGGCGTTCAGCGAGCTCCGCCCCCGCGGCGCTGCCGTCGTCCGGCCCCGTGGTGGAAATTCTCGCACTCACGCTCTTGGCGCTCTACACGGGTGTGCTGCATGACAGGGTGCGGCGCCGGAACGTTTGCTAGTTTTCTGGTTGGCTTGTTTGCTGGAGGGATGTTTTTTTGCGAACGAGCAAACGAGCAAACTAGCAAACGCCCCGGCTACCCATTAGAATTCACCCGCATGGCTACCATCACCCACCTCCACGCCCGCCAGATCCTCGACTCCCGTGGCATGCCGACGGTCGAAGCCGAATGCATGCTTTCCGACGGGTCATTTGCCAGTGCCGCAGTTCCGTCTGGCGCTTCCACCGGAACGCACGAAGCGCTCGAGCTCCGTGACGGTGATACAAAGAAGTATGCGGGGAAATCTGTGGAGAAAGCGGTAAGCCATGTGGATGGTCCAATCGCAAAGGCCCTCAAAGGAAAATCCGTTTCCGATCAGCGGACCATCGATCAGCTGCTTCTGGACGCCGACGGGACTCCCAATAAATCCAAGCTCGGTGCCAATGCTATTCTGGCTGTATCGATGGCGGTGTGCCGCGTTCGCGCCGTGAGTGAGAAGCAGGCGCTCTGGAGGTCCCTTGCTGACCAGTACGGAGTGGACGTGAAGGGCGCGGTGAAGCTACCGGTTCCTCTTATGAATGTTCTCAACGGGGGCGTGCATGCGGATTCGGGCCTGAGCTTCCAGGAATTCATGATTGTTCCCACGGGGTATTCTTCGTTTACGGAGGCTCTTCAGGCCGGAGCGGAAATTTTCTATGCGCTCAAAACCATGCTGAAGCAGTTTCAGTACGTCACGTCGGTGGGAGACGAAGGGGGATTCGCGCCGCAGGTGGCTGATTCCGATCATGCGTGCTCCATTCTGATGCGCGCCATTGAATCGGCCGGTCACAAGGGAAAGGTTCAACTCGCGCTCGACTGCGCAGCTTCGGAGTTCTACCAGAAAGGAAAATACAACGTCGATGGGAAAGTGCTCTCCGGACCCAAGCTGCTTGATTACTA
>MFXS01000013.1:0-9760 GCA_001788925.1 Candidatus Peribacteria bacterium RIFCSPHIGHO2_01_FULL_55_13 | reverse complement strand
GAGCGCTTTGGGTCCACCGTGCAGCTTGTGGGTGATGATCTTTTCGTAACGAATACCAAGCGCATCGCCCAGGGCATCGAGCGCAGCGTCGCCAATGCCGTTCTTATTAAGCTCAACCAGATCGGCACGGTCAGTGAAACCGTCGATGCAATTCAGATGTGTCAGAATGCCGGATGGAATGCGATCGTCAGCCATCGCAGCGGAGAAACCTCGGATACCTTTATCGCCGATTTCGCCGTGGGTCTTCAGACCGGGCAGATCAAAACTGGCTCGCTTTCCCGTACGGAACGCCTCTGCAAGTACAACCAGCTTCTGCGGATTGAAGAGTCCCTCGGCAAGCAGGCAAGATATGAGAGTCCGTTTGGGAACTAGTGTTCTACTTTCTTTGTTGTATCCATCGCTTCTTTAACCATGGCAACGACAGTGTAGAGAGCAGATATGCCGACGCCGGAATCAATGCCTGGAGTAACGGGATCGGTAGATCGTTGATCCAAAAAAGCAGTGCCGTAATTCCATACGTGAGGAGTGCTATGAAGCCACGTCGCGTGATGCTGGTTTCCCATGCCTTATCAAGCTCAACGCGTTTGTTGCGTTCCAAAATCATCTGAATATCGGTATCGGAGTTGGCCATGAGGAGATTGTACTGCATAATTTCACCATCGGGATGTAGCTCAGTTGGCTAGAGCGCATGCATGGGGTGCATGAGGCCGCAGGTTCAAGTCCTGTCATCCCGACCAAGTTGACTAAATATTTAAAAGTATTATAATATCATTATGAAGGTGTCGGAGGAAACACTCTTGAGTGAATGGCCTGATCTTGCTGATTTCGTGTCATACGAAGTAGCTGAAGATAATTGGGTGAGAGAGGAGAGAATTGATGAGTATAGGAAAATGTCTATTGCGAGATTTATGAGGGCTCTCAGAACTATTCGCATTGCTCACTGCGAAGGAGTTCATGCTCGAGACAATACGCTTCCTGGAAAATGCCCGTTGTTGCATGCTGCATGTGGGCATCCTGAAAAAGCTTTTGGTGCAATGGAGCGCCTTAATATTGCTCGCGGTCTCGCGGATTGGTTGTACAGGAATGCAGGAATGAGCAGCAGTCGATTTACTACTGAGGAAGTAATTGGCTTCGGCAATCTTAGGAAAGATGCACGCAAATTTGATATTCAAATGCATGCTGGTTTTCACCAATTACAAGGAAAACAGCACTCGATTGAACTGCCTCGCTTTCCGGTACACGAGCTCGTTGAGCCCTCCTCTGATGAAGAATTTCAGGCAGCAATCAAATGGGCTCAAGACATACAAGGTAAAAAAGTTTTGAAGCTGCGCGATGAGCTCGTCTCTGAAATTGAGGTGGCCCTGAATACAATTGCGCCGGCCTCAGTTGAAGCGGATACGAATCAAACGGCATAATCCGTTGATCTCCCCCGATAATGGTTCTTGAACTCGCTATTTAGCCGTGATACCGTAACCCCTTTTCCCTAAAGGCAAGCCAGCAAGGCAATACTTGCACAATTACTATAAATATTGTATAATACTAAGATTTATGTCCCTCTCGTCAGACGCCATCGCCGCCGCAACCAAGGCCATCGAGGACCATCATCGGATCCTCGTTCTGCCGCATGCAAACGTCGATCCGGACGGTATTTCCTCGGCATTGGCGTGCTATTCGATTCTCAAGCACATCGGGAAAGATGTCACCGTGCTCTGCCCGGATACCCCTCCGGAATCGCTGTCCTTTCTCCCGGGGTTCGAGAAATTTACGACGGAAGTGGACGAGAACCAGAACTTCATCATTACAGTAAATCTGGAAAACGGCATCGAGATTGATAAGCTCCGCTACAGCGTCGAAGATCATAAAGTAAACATCATCGTCGTCCCAAAGCAGGGGAAGATCCGGCCGGAGCGTGTGTCTTTTGGAGAAGGGGAAAAGCGCTACGATCTGATCCTTGCCGTGGATACCGCCGACCTTGCGCTCTTCGGATCAGTCTACAGCGAGCATGTTGATCTCTTTTCATCCGTGCCGATTTTGAACGTGGACCATCACATCAGTAACACACGCTACGGACAGGTGCATCTCATCGATCCCACCGCGGCAAGCGCTACCGAAGTGCTCTACCATTGGTTTACCCAGGTGCCGGCCTACGCTGCCGGCATCACGCCGGATGTAGCGACGCTGCTTCTTACGGGACTCATCACCGATACGCGCAGTTTCCAGAATCCCAATACCACGCCGCGATCCCTGGAGATTGCTGCGGAGCTTCTGGAGCGAGGCGCACGCCAACAGGAGATCATCCAGCATATCTATAAGACGAAGCCCTTAAGTACGCTGAAGATCTGGGGTAGAGCCCTCAACCGCATCCAGATTGATCCGACCGCAGGGGTGGTGTGGTCCTCAATAAGCAGAGAAGACCTCGCGGAAATGGGCGCGGAAAGCCGCGAGACCCACGGTATTCTCGATGAGCTCATTTCCACGATTCCGGATGCCGACGTTCATATCCTCTTTACGGAACTCGAAGCAGGGGGACTCAAAGCGAGCATGCGCAGCAGCGCCGGGATCGATAGCAGCCGGCTTGCGGCGGAGTGTTACGGCGGCGGTGGCCATGCGCGTGCCGCGGGATTTCGGGTCGGTTCCTTTGGCAACTTCGCGCTGCAGGTCACCGAGTGCATTCAGAAACTTAAAGAGGGAATTCGAAAGCAGCGGGGAGAGATGGGAAGCGCCGAACCCGGCGCCGGAGGCAGGAACGTGCCGACGGTCATTCCGTCTGCTCCGAGAACTGCCGTTGCACCTGTTGATACAAAGTCCGTCGATCCCCTGAAAGAGATCAGCGGCGAAAAGAAAAGCGGATCGATGGATATTGTGGGGGAGATCACAGAGGAGAAATAGAAGGTTGCGAAGGTTGCGCAGTTTGCTGAGGTTGCGGAGTGACTCCGCAACCTGCGCAACCTTCGCAAACTCCGCAAACTGATTTGTTTAAAGCATTGCATTTGGATAAGCTCATCTTGGCTTACCCAGCATCCATGCGACTTGTTCAGGTGGCAAAGGCTCTCGGCATGACCGGGCAACAGCTCCGGCACGAACTCTCTGAAGTGAACTTTGGAGTAAAGCCGACGGATCGCGAGATCCCGGACGGTATCGCGCAGGGCATCATCCGCTTCATCGCGCGCAAGCATGGCATCACGGTTGATATGCAGGCCCTGGGATTGAGCGTGGAGGAGGAAGAGGGAGGCTCTCCTGCCGTAGCGAGTGAGGCTACGCAGGAGCCCGCAAAGGCACCCGAAGTACCGGCCGCTGCCGCGAAACCTTCGGGTCCCGTTCATGTGCTTCGCAAGCTCACGTTGGAAGATGTGCCACAGGCGGCGATCGCACGGCAGCAGGAGGCGCTCAAAAAGAAGCCCACGAAAGCGGAACGCGAAGAGCAGCTGCGCGAGGAGCGCGTGGCGAGCGGGCAGCCGAAGGTGCCGTCCGCTACAGAAAGAAATCAGGAGCAGATCAAACGCAAAGACGGCATGGTCGTCCTGCCTTCGCATGTCACGGTGAAGGAATTTGCCGAAAAAACGGGCGTGCAGGTACCGAAGGTCATTCAGGCGCTTATGAAAAACGGCGTTATGGTGACGGTGAATCAGACCATCGACTATGACACCGCCGCGATCGTCGCCGCGGAGCTCGGGGTGGCCGTTCAAAAGGAGCAGGCCTCCGTTTCTGCAGAACACCTGCAGAGCGAAAACCTCGTTGAGCTTCTGAAAGACGAGCCCGAGAACTTGGTGGAGCGCGCGCCGGTGGTCGTGGTCATGGGGCACGTCGATCATGGCAAGACGTCGATCCTCGATGCCATCCGCGAGACGGACGTTGTCAAAGGCGAATCCGGGGGTATCACGCAGCATATCGGCGCGTACCAAGTTGTGCACCAGTCGGGCAGCGAAACGCATAAGATCACGTTTCTCGATACCCCGGGCCATGAGGCCTTCACGGCCATGCGCGCGCGGGGGGCCCAGGTCACCGACGTCGCAGTGATCGTCGTCTCCGCGGAAGAAGGCGTGAAGCCCACGACGATCGAGGCGATTCACCACGCACAGGATGCGGGCGTGCCCATGGTCGTGGCCCTCAATAAGATCGACCGTCCCAATGCCAATCCTGAACGGGTGAAAGGAGAAATGGCGGCCGCAGGTGTCCAGCCGGAGGAGTGGGGCGGAACGACCCCGTTCATCGCGTGTTCGGCGCTCACCAAGCAGGGTATTCCCGATCTTCTCGATGCGATCATCCTTATTTCCAAGATGCGCGAGCTCAAGGCCAACCCCAATCGTGCGGCTGTGGCTACCGTCATCGAAAGCCAGATGGATACTTCCATGGGGCCGCTCGGGACAGTGATCGTCCGTACGGGAACATTGAAGACGGGTGACATTTTTGTTTGCTCGCAGACCACCGGAAAAATCCGTGCGATGAGCGATGCGCACGGCGCGCGACTCGAGAACGTCGGGCCTTCGGGCGCGGTCCGCGTCGCCGGGTTCGATACCGTTCCCCAGACCGGAGACATCGTGCAGGTGGTCTCGTCGGAAGCCGAGGCGCGCTCTCTCGTGGAGGCGCTCCAGTCCCATCATGATGAACATCGCCGCAGGAGCTTTGCGGATCTGGTGAGCCGCCTTTCCGCGGGAAAAGTCACTCACCTGAAGATTGTCCTGAAGGCCGATATGCAGGGGTCTCTTGAGGCGCTCCAGAGTGCGATTGCCCAGCTCAAGGTGGGCGAAGTGCAGCCCAAGGTCATTCATGCTGCCGTGGGGGCCGTGAGTGAAAGCGATGTGACGCTTGCCGCGGCCAGCGACGGCATTGTGCTGGCGTTCCATGTAAGCGTTCCTCCGGCCGTCATGAAGACTGCCGAGCGCGAGGGCGTGCGCGTACGCGAATTCCGGATCGTCTACGAGCTGCTTTCCGAGGTGGAGGGGCTCCTGCAGGGGCTGCTGGAGCCTGAAGAAAGCGAGCAGATTTTGGGCCATCTCGAGATCAAAGGCGTTTTCATGACCAAGCGCTCTGAGCAGGTCGTCGGTGGAAAGGTCACCGACGGTTCGGTGAAACGCCTGCCATTTCGCATTCAGAGAGCGGGCGAGGAGGTAGGCACCGGTCGCATCACCTCGCTGCGGCATGTGGACAAAGACATCAAGGAAGCCAAAGAAGGCCAGGAGTGCGGGCTGCGCACCGAAAGCACCATCCCCTTGTTGGAAGGTGATGTTCTCGAAGTGTATATCCGGGAACTCAAGAGGAAGGAGAAGGCTTAACTCCTTTGTTGAGCGTTTTGTATTCCGAGGTTTTGGTTTGGAAGCGAGTTGACTGCCGTGGGGACATCGATGTTTCTGCGGACGAATTGCAGTGCTATCTCCATCTCTTCCGGTGTGAATTTGGAAGTGATGGCACTCAGTTTGCCGATGTTCTCAGCCGACATCTTCCGGAGTTTCTCGCCTGCTTCGCTTTTTAAGCCCAGCTCTGAAATGAGTGTTGTATAGGATGCATCGACTTTCGGGAATCCCTCTCTTGCGTTTACCGGAAGAGAGAAGCGTTTCTTCTCTCGGTCTGTGAAATCTTTGATCGCTTGGGCGTTGCTTTTGTCTCCCAGTGCTTCGAAGACCTGTTTTCCCTCCTCGGTTCCGCGCAATGCTGTGGTAAGCGGTTCGTAACCTGATCCCGAGAGGAAGGAGAGTCGGCTTGCGCGGTTGCGATTGAGGTAGAGCAGAAGCCCGAGTGCGAGCAGTCCCTTTTTCGGAAGGCGTTTCGTCTTCATGGCCACAAGGAACGATACGAGCGCGGCGCCGGCAAGCACAAACGACAAGGCAAAACGCACACCCGGGCGAAGCGCGGGAGTAGAACGGATGAACGTGAAATTGTTACTGTCGATCACCTGCAGCTGCTGCAAGCTTCCACTGATGGTTTCGAAGGCGGCATATGCCGCATCAGCATCGGAAGGAGGTTTGATCTTCTGCAGTGCATCCCAGTCTTCCTGCACCAGCCTGCCGTCGATGGAAATGCGTTTTTGCCATGCATCGGGCGAGAGATAACTTTCCCCCTTTTTCGTTACAGCTCCTTCTTCAGGCTTTCCATCCGGCATGCTTGCGGGCGGCGAAAGGCGGTCCATGATGCGCTGGAACAGAACATCGTTTGCTGCAACCCATGCGGGGCTTTCTTTGTTTGCCTTCTTGATTGCCGCTTCGATCTGCGTCGGCGCCGTTGCGGAAAGCGCGAGGAATCCCTCCCGGACTTTTTCGCCTTCCGCTTGTAGGCTCTCGTTCATGCTTGCTACCAGCTCATCGATATAGAAATGGACCAGTCTGTCTGCGTGCGGCTGCGCCTCCTTGTCCGTAATGGAATTGCGAGCAGCGAGCGCGACCTTCAGCTTTTCTATGACAAGGTATTTATTGCGCTCCAAAGTCTCCCGCTCGGAAATCACATTCTGATATTCCGGCGTCTGCAGCAGGTCGTGAAATTCTTTCTGCGTCGGCTCCCACGTCGGCAGTTTGTCGAATCCGCCTGCGGGGGAGGTGTCTGCCGTCATGGAGAGGAATTAAGGGTTGGTGCGGGGCGCGTTAGCAATTTTCTGCGCGAGACTATCGACATCGAAGGCCTTTACGTCGGAGCTTGCGGTGTTCGATCCTTTGTACTCCTGCAGGAATGTTTTCACCGCACTGTGATCTCGCGCATTAACATTTTTGCTTTGGAGATGTTTATCCATCAGGCGGATGGCGCCTGCGGTGTCTCCCGTTCCCGTATTGATATTCTTGAGTGCGCTGACGACATCGGTGTCGCTTGCGCCCGGACCTGCCGTAGCTGCCGCCGCCGGTGCACCTATGCTGGAGCTCTGGTGCCCGAAGGGCACGCCGAGGTTCTGGAGGTTGCGGGATATATCGAGGGCCGAAGACTTCCGATCAGGCTTGCCGTCGCCGGTTGTATCGTGCGGGATGAACGGCGTCGTCACCGGAAGCTTGAGGAAGCTGTTGCCCACGTTGAAGATCGGTTCGGTGAAGCGCGAGTAGATTTCGTCTCTTTTCATTGCCCAGCGCGACCCGACCCACATGATCATGAACGCGAGCAGGATCCAGATCACCTGCCACCAGTTTTGTGCCTGAGGGAAGAAGGAGACTTTTCCGGCGAGTCCCGCGGGGGGAGCGATGGTCGGGGAAAGCCTCGCCACTTCGTTGAGCATGATGTATCCGATGGAAAGCGGCATCGCGATGATCGCCGGCAGGAACGCCGCCGTGATGAAGTGCTTCGTGAAAATCTCCATGGAATTCACCTTGATGAATTTATCGCCGATCACGAATCCTATAAACATGAAGGGCATAAAAGACACCGTCAGCCACAGGATCGGGATCCGGATGATCATCACCGCGGTCATCGCGATGAGCGGGAAGACCAGCATCAGATGCAGGAAAGTCACCATGACGAGAATGATGACGAAACGCAGCGTCTCGGCGATGGTGCCGCCCGTGCCGCCCGCCGGGGGCGACCCCGCAATGACGCCGAGGTAATTCAATCTTCCGTGGTTCACCACGATGCCGTTGAGGATGCCGAATCCGGTATTGGCGCCCGGGCTTACGAGTGCTGCAAGGCACACCTTCATGATGGGCATCATATTGAGAGGCGGTTCGGCCGGCTCCGGGCACGTGCCGGTTGTGGCATCCTCAAAAAACAGGATATCGGTGACCACGACGCAGTTATTAAGACCACCGTCTTTGTCGACCCATTGGCACTTGGAATTTACGAGATTCGGCAGGCCGTAGATCGTCGCCGTCGTGACATTGGCGATATCGAAAATGACGCGAGGGAAGAACCACGAGAAGTTCACGAGGATCACCGCGAGGATGAATTTCACCAGGTGCTGCTTTACGACTTCCTGTTTCCCGAAGACAATCGTCAGGATCGCTCCCGCCAGCAGCATGATCGCAAAGATGATGTTCATGATGTCTCGGGAGATCTGCCAGAGCCGCAGCATCATGTTCACGTTCCCGCTCACACCGAAGATGGTGTCGGGGTCGACAAGGTACGAGAGGAGCTTCAGACAGAAAAAGGCGAGAAAGTTCAGCGTTCCGACGGCAAACAGGAGCCCGCCCATGATGCTTCCCTGCGTATCCGTCACCACTTTGTCCTGGGCGAAGGCATAGGGGATTCCGAGCGTCTCTCCGTGGATGGAGAGCACCATCAGAAACAGTGTTCCCGCAATGCCGGAGAGAATCTTTGTTTTTGCAGGCATTCCGTTAATTATAGCACAAAAGATGGTGTTTTTCTATGAGAGTTCTTTGGGGGGAGAGGAAACCAAGGAAACCGGGGAAACCAAGGAACTTACAGTCATCTCCGGCTGAGGAAGAGATTGTATTGTTAGAGCATATATTCAGTAAAACTGTGAGTACAAAAAGTGTTCAATCATGATCAAATAAACAACACCTATTGGCACTTTTAGGCCTTAATAAGACGTTTTAAGTGAACAAATCCTGTGTACGTATTTCTGAGTACATTTCTTGCGCTATCCCCGTACTCATGACTACTGTTTGTGAACAACATGTCTTCTACTGTCCTCAAGGCGCTGTTTTCGTCGCAGACCAGAATCAAACTGCTCTCGACCTTCCTCCTTCATCCGGAAGAGGAATACTTCATCCGTCAGTTGACACGTCTTCTTTCTGAGCAAATCAACTCTATTCGCCGCGAGCTCGAGAACCTGCGCCGCATCGGTTTGGTAAAGGCGCGTCATCGCAACCGCAAGAAGTACTACAAGGTGGATCCGGACTTCGCGCTTTTCATGGAATTGAAGGGTATTTTCGCCAAAGAAATCCAGGCCGACAGCCCTATCGTCGGAAGCCTGAAGAAGCTGCCCACGGTGAAGCTGGCGCTGCTTGCAGGAAGCTTTGTGGGAACCGAGAGCAAGGTGGACCTGCTCATCGTTGGGGATCTCAAAAAGGAAATGCTTGAGGCGCTTCTGCTTCAGGATCCGCACCTCAAAAACGTTCGCTACTCCATCTTCTCGGAGGCGGATTTTCTGTATCGCTTGAGCCTGAAAGACAAGTTCATCACGGAGATCGTGTCGGACCCCAGACACATGATGGTGGTGAATAACCTTACGAAGGAGATGGAGGAGGCCAGGAAATAAGGTTGCGAGGGTTGCGGAGGTTGCGGGGTTTGCGGAGTTTCGCCTTTTTCTGAGCATCATAAACTTCGCAACCTGCGCAACCTTCGCAAACTCCGCAACCCGGCTGGCATGTATAAATGTACAAAAACCCCATTCATCGCTTTACACACATCGATCTGGGCGGTAGGCTTCCCCGGAATGACTTCACAATTGCTTCACGAATTGGCCAAAAAGCACATGCAAAATGTTCCGGCTATCCGTCCGGGCTACACGGTGCGCGTCCACGAGAAGATCCGGGAAGGGGACAAGGACCGCGTGCAGATCTTCGAAGGCCTTGTTATCTCCGTCCACAACGGCCACACGCCGACGGATGCCTCCTTCACCGTCCGCCGTATTGCCTCTGGAGTGGGCGTGGAAAAGGTCTTCCCGCTGATGAGTCCTGTAATCTCCCGCATTGAAGTGAAGAAGATCGCCAAGGTCCGAAGAGCCAAGCTCTTCTTCCTCCGCGGCCGCGCCGGCAAGGCCGCACGTCTTTCCGAGCGTTTCACGACGAGCGAGGAGTTCGGCGTCGCAGTTGCTGCACCTGAGGCAAAAGTAGAGGAGGAGGTTGCTGTTGAGGAAGCAAAGGCTGAGTAGGTTGCGGAGTTTGCGAAG
>MFXS01000012.1:8775-12603 GCA_001788925.1 Candidatus Peribacteria bacterium RIFCSPHIGHO2_01_FULL_55_13 | reverse complement strand
GAGTAGCCGCGCTAGTCTGGTTCGATACGGGCCTACGCTCCGCTTCGGCCCTACTCACCATGACATTGCGCGGCGTATCGAAGGGCGACCGGTGCTACAGCACTTCCACCTCGTCCGTCACTTCCTTCTTGCGGTTCTTCTTGGACTTGGACTGCGATTCCGGCTTCAGGATGGCGAGAATCTCATCGATCTTGCGGGCTGTGTCTCTCTCCACGATCGTCCGCACGGGCCGCACCAGCAGATAGATGAAAAATCCTACGAACGGCAGGAAAGCAACGAGCAGGATGCTCGCGAGCATTGCAGGAAAAGACCGCGTCCGAAGGAGAATGTCTCTCGTCGCGTAGAAGACCAGGAAAATAACAATGACGCCCAGAAAGAGGAGGCCTGCCTGAAGCCCTCGGAGGACGGGATCGTCGGCGAGGATCAGAAGCCAGGGCTCGAGAAATTGTTGGAGAACAGGAGAAATCGTCATGGGATAGTGTGCGTAGCCCGGATCATAACAAAAAATTTTTGCTTTCTGCTTTTTGCTTTTTGCTTTTGTTTTATAAATGCGGATGTTTCCTCCGGTGCACGGTGACGTAGACAATGGTGCCGAGAAGTGCAATCACCGCGAGGAACTGCGAGAAACGCAGTTCATGCGTGGGAAGATGCAACGTCTGGCGCAGAAGGATGAACACGGCGAACACGCCCAAAAGGACGCTCTGGTAGATCTTCATGATCCGCGGCGTAAGGCGGGTTTCAATCACGGCGAAGACGCCGAGGCTGAGGAAGAGCAGAAGTAGAATGAGGATATCCAGCTGCGTTGCGAAAACGGGAATCGTGAAATCGCCGCGAAAGTACTCAATGAAGAAGGTAACGACGGACGCGAGGATGATGCCAAAAAGCGTCTCTGCGCCCGCGCGCTTGGAGCGCTTGCGGATAATGAGAAGGACAAAGGTGAGCACGAGGTAGAAGAACGCGTAATAGAGCTGCACAGGATGGATGGGCACCGTGTAGCGGACGTTGATGGCGTCGTAGGTGATGGCCCAGGGCATGTCGGTGGGGTGTCCGTAGGCGTAGCCCGCCGCGAATTTCCCCAGCCAGTCGAACGCGAGGCCGAACGACGCCGCGGGCACGAGCACGTCGAGCCACTGCAGGAACGTGGCACGGTGTGTGCGCGAAATCCACCACAGAAGGATACCGATGCCAATCGCGCCGCCGAGAAAGCTCCATCCCCCGTCCCACAGGATGAAGATGCGGATGGGATCTTTCATATAGACGCGGTAATCCGCGAGCATCGCAAAGAGCCGCCCTCCGCCAAGAAACGCGACGAGGTACCAGAGCGCGTGTTCTTTGAAGTGCTGAATGGAAAGATGCGCGGAAACCGCGAGACGAAGGAAGAACTCCATCGAAAGCCAGACGCCGAGCAGAAGGAAGGCAACACGGGTCCAGATCAGGAAGGGGCCGATTTGGAAGGCTTCGAACACGGGGGAAGCATAGCAGATGCGTGCGTTTGGCGGATGTCCTAGTATTCGTGAGAAGTTTGCGGAGTTTGCTGAGGTTGCGAAGGTTGCGGAGTAACTCCGCAACCCCCGCAAACTGCGCAACCTTCGCAACCTTTACCCAATACTGGCCTCCAACTTCCGTCCAGACACGTCTGTTTTTAGTTTTTCCAGAAACTCCTTCACCGTCACCACCACCTGCTTCTTCGTCTTCACATTACGGACGGCCACGGACTGCGCTTCCATCTCCTTCTCCCCGACAACGAGCAGATACGGGATCTTTTGCGTTTCTCCTTCGCGGATGCGTTTGCCGAGTGAATCCTGGTGCGGAAGTGTGATTGCCCGGATGCCCTCTTTCTTGAGCATCTCGGTGATCTCGGCTGCGTACGCTTCATGTGGTTCTGCAACCGGAATCAGTGCGGCCTGCACCGGCGCGAGCCAGAGCGGGAAGAGCCCGGCCGTATGTTCGATATAGATACTGAGGAAACGCTCGAGCGATCCCATGATCGCGGCATGCACCATGACGATGCGCTCTTTCTCTCCCGACTCATCGATGCAGAAGAGATCGAAGCGCTCGGGCATGTTGATATCCAGCTGAATGGTGGCGACCTGCCACTCACGGCCGATGGAATCTTTGGTGATGAAGTCGACCTTGGGGCCGTAGAACGCGGCTTCACCGGGTGACTCGAAAAAGTCCGCTTTGCGGTCCACGGCGATTTCGCGAAGCGACGTCTCAGCCTTCTTCCACATGGCGGGAGTCCCCAGATATTTTTCGGGAGCCGCGGGATCGTGGAGAGAGAGACGAACGCGGAGCTTTCCGAAGCCGACCGTAGCGTAGAACGTGTCGACGATCTCCCAGATCGCAAGGATCTCGTCTTTCACGTGGATCTGGCGGCAAAAAACGTGCGCGTCGTCCTGGGTGAAGCCGCGCACGCGCGAGAGCCCATGGAGTTCTCCGGTCTGCTCGTCGCGGTAACACGCCGTAGTTTCCGCATACCGCTGGGGAAGATCGCGGTAGCTGCGCTGCTGGCAGGCATAGATCTGCGTATGGTGCGGACAGTTCATCGGCTTCATCGCGAATTCGTGGCCTTCGCGCGTGGTGACATGGAAAAGCTCGTTCGCGAATTTCTGCCAGTGCCCGGAGGTCTCGTAGAGCTCCTTCTTGGTGATGTGGGGAATGGTCACGCGCTGGTAGCCCTTGGCGCTGCGCAGTTCCCACACATACTGATCGAGAAGATGCCGGAGCATCGTGCCTCTGGGCGTCCAGAGCGGCAGACCCGGGCCCACAAGTTCACTGAACGTGAAGAGATCGAGTTCCCTTCCCACTTTCCGATGATCGCGCCGCCGGGCTTCTTCGAGCATCGTGAGGTGCCCCTCGAGCTCGGCTTTGGTCGGAAACGCCGCAAGATAGAGGCGCGTCAATTGTTCACGCTTTTCGTCTCCTCTCCAATACGCGCCAGCCATCGACATAATCTTGAAACAGTCGACCGGAATCTCACCAAAGTTCTCCACGTGCCCTCCGCGGCAAAGATCCACAAACGCCTCCTCCCCTTTCGGACCAATATTCGCGTAGTGCGTCACGGTCTCGATGTTCTCGTTTTTCACCAGATCCTCGATCAGCTCGACTTTGAATTTCTGCTTCAGGCCCTTCCAGAATTTCTTCGCGTCTACAACGTTCAACGTATCGCACCGGAAGGTCTGCTTCTGATGAATGATCTTTTTCATCTCCTTCTCGATCTTCGGAAAATCGTCCTCGGAAATCGTCTGTGCAAAGAGAAAATCGTAGTAGCAGCCGTTATCAATAGGCGGGCCGATGGTGATCAGCGTATCCGGCCAGAGTTTCAACACCGCCTGCGCCATGACGTGCGCCAGTGAGTGGCGTAGCTTGTAGAGATCGTCGACGGCAGGCGCGGGAGACATCGTAAAGAGAATACAGCAGAAACCGGACGCTGCACCACTCTTATGCCAAGCTGAGTTCCCCCTCCAGCGTCCGCACTTCTCTCAACAGCTGAGAATCGTTCTGCAGCGCTTTTTCGATCTTGGAGACCGCGTTCATCACCGTCGTGTGGTCGCGGTTGCCGAAAATCTCGCCGATGTGGACGAAGCTGACGCCCAGGCGACTTCTGCCGATATACATCGCGATCTGGCGCGGCATGAGGATCTCGCGAACCCGGGACTCGCCGACGATCTCGTTGACGGACACCGAGTAGTACTTGCTCACGGCCTCCAGGACTTCCTGGAAGGTGGCGCGGCGCTTCATCGGCTTCTCGAAGCCGACATCTTCATCTTTTTTATCGTCCTTGTTGAGCTTGCGCATGATCTCTGCGATGGAGCGCACCGTGGGCAT
>MFXS01000012.1:3294-8730 GCA_001788925.1 Candidatus Peribacteria bacterium RIFCSPHIGHO2_01_FULL_55_13 | reverse complement strand
CATATCCAGGAAGATCTCGTACTCGCGGACTTTCTCGATGAGGATCGCGAGCCGGGTCTCGTAATCCGGTGCGGTAACGTCGGCGATCATGCCGCGCTCAAAGCGAGACGTGAGGCGGTCTTCGAGATCGAGTTCACTTGGCGGGCGGTCCGCCGAGATGATGATCTGCTTGCGGTCTTCGTAGAGCGCGTTGAACGTGTGGAAGAATTCCTCCTGCGTGCGTTCTTTATTCGCAAGGAACTGCACGTCATCGATGATGAGCACGTCGACCATGCGATAGCGCCGCCGAAACTGTTCCATCTTCTTCTGGCCGATGGCCTCCACCACCTGGTTTGTGAAGTCCTCGGAGGTGGTATAGACCACCGCGGACCGCGGGATCTGGCGCAGAATCGCATTACCCGTCGCCTGGAGGAGATGGGTTTTCCCGAGTCCCACGCCGCCGTAGAGGAAGAGCGGGTTGTATTTACCGCCGGGTTCTTTGGATACGGCCTGGCAAGCCGCGTGCGCCAGGCGGTTATCGGACCCCACGACGAAATTCTCCAGCGTGTAGTTGGGGTTCAGGATCTTGCTCACGATGCCCTCGGCCATACGCACCTCGCTCTTTCCCGGAACCTTGCGCTTTTTTACCTCCGGAAACCGCTCGAGGATATCGGGGGATTTGTCGCGGTTATCCTTGAGTCCCACGTCCACGGTGTAGACGATCTGCGTGACTCCGGGATCAAGCGTCTGCGCGGCTTCCAGCGTCATGTCGCGGTAGTGCTCCATGTGCCAGTGCAGCGTCATCGGAAGTGGCAGCCCAACGACGAGCTTGCCCTCTTCCTTCCCCAACGCCGCGGTATCCTTAAACCACGTGATGAACTGGCCACGGGCAATCTTGGGGGCAAGCAGATCGAGAATCTGCAGCCACAGATCTGTGAGCCCGCGCTCGGGCGAGGCAACGGGCGCCAGAGACGGGGTGGAAATAGATGCCAACGGAGGAGCAGCGACGGGGTTCATAGATGTGGATTGGCCATTTATCATTTACCATTTACCATTTGCCGTTTGCCATTGGCGGTTTGAAATGGCAAATCGCAAGTGGCAAATGGACAATCGTCTAAACCGTGATTAGAAAAGTCGAATAATGTCATGGTATGTAATGAGTCCGATAAGCAGGATCAAAAATCCAAATCCGACAGCATTCGTCGTCACTTCAAATTTGCGATTCACGGGGCGTCTCGTGACGACTTCGACGAGGACGAAGAGCAGGCGGCCGCCGTCGAGCGCGGGGAACGGCAGAATATTCAGTGCGGCGAGGGAAAGGCTCAGAAGGGCGACGAGGCGAAGGTAGGTCATAAATCCTTCCTGCACCGACGCATGCGTAAGCTGCGCGATGCCGACGATCCCCGTGATGCCCTCGGGAACTCTGCCGGTTGTGAAGAGCGACATGCCAAGCTTGCCGATCCCCAGAACCGTCTGCTGCATCATCACCCACGATTCCCGCAGCGCCAGACCAACAGCGGCGAAAATTCCGCGGCGGGGAGCCGAAAGTTCGAGGGGATACGCCGTGACGATGACGCCACTTTTCCCATCCGTGAGGTGCACTTCCACGGTTTTTTCCTCGGCAAATTCGGGGCCTGTTTGCAGAAGATACGTGGCTTTGGTTTTGCCCTGCTGGATACTGGCGACTTCGGAAGGATGCTTCACTTCCACACCGTCAATGGCCGCGATGATGCTGTGCACTTCCACGCCCGCCGCCGCCGCGTTGCCTCCTTCGACGACGCTCTCGACGAGTACGCCGAGCTTCAGATGGATGTCGCCCCGGTCCGCCGCCGCCTGCATGTCTTCAAGACTCACATACGTCGGCACCCAGCGGCCAAGCGTGAAGCCGACTGTCAGAAGGACGATGGCGAGAGCGAAGTTCATAAACACTCCCGCGACGAGAATGACGACGCGTGCAGGCACCGACGCAGCTGCGAAGCTCCCCTTGCTCCTGCGCTCTGTATCATCCATCGCATTCTCTCCCTTCAAGCGCACAAATCCTCCGAACGGAATCCAGTTCAGGGAAAATCGCGTACCGCCCTTTTTAAAGAGCGTTCGGGCAAGCGGTGGCAGACCAAAGCCGAATTCCTCCACCGTGACTCCTGCCTTGCGTGCAGCAGCGAAATGACCGAACTCATGGATTAAGATGAGGACGGAGAGCAAAAGCAGAAACGCCACTGCAGAGAGCAGTACCGTGAACATGCCGTGATGCTAACCCGACTGTGGAAAACAGAAAAGTTTTCCACACGACTTCGGCTTGCATGCGGGAGCCGCTCCGTACGCAATGGCGGATCGTGGAATGTGCTTCACATGCATACAAATTTTGCGCGAAATCCGTTCGGCCCGCGTATGCATAGCGCACGGATTCATCCGCGCGCGACGACCCACGCTTCCACCCATTGTGCTCCGGCCTCTTTCAGAGTTTTCGCACATGCGTCGAGCGTCGCTCCGGTCGTCGCAACGTCGTCGATAAGAATCACGCGCTCTGGAACCGGTCCAACAACACGGAATGCGCCTGCCAGAGCCGTCAGACGCTCTTTCCGCGCACGGTGCGATTGAAATCCTGTTGGCCGGATGCGGCGCAGAGCGTGAGTGAGTGGGAGATGACATTCCCGGGAAATAATACGAGTGAGAAGGTCCGACTGGTTGAACCCGCGCCAGAAGCGGCGTGTCCAGTGGAGAGGAACGGGAACTAATGCACATGATGCTGAGCGCTCCTTCGTCTCCTTGGCTTCCTCACAACGTGCCTCAAGCATCACCTTCGCCAACTCCTCTCCGAGGGCCGGAATCCTCCGGAACTTAAATGTCCAGATCGCATTTTTCAGAAGCGGACACTCCCGGTAATTACTCCCCGAAACAAGACGGTCGAGATGATGGATACCATGAGTCCGAAGCTCGGTTGCGGATTCCACGAGCGGGAAGGACCGGAGCTGTCTGCGCTCCGAAACACTCACCCATTCCCCTTCCCCGCCACTGAGGGATTTTTTCGGAAAGATGGCGTCGAGAAAGAGTGAAAGCATCCTTTGACGCTAAACGAAGGATTGGGGGTTGTCAGCTGTACGTACGTCCACCCTCTGAGTTGTTCCTTGCTCAAGTTACCTCTCAAGTGTACACTTAAGTTACTCTTCAAAATTACTCTATGCCCAAGGACATCTCCATTAAAGAACTCCGGCAGAATCTTGCCCAAGTCGCCGATCGCGTCGAAAAGGGTGAATCGTTCCGAGTCATCCGTCGCTCGAAACCGTCCTTTATCATCATGAAGGTGGATGCGGAGATGCCAGAAGAGCAATGGGAGACGGTAGTGGATTTTACAGATGGAGGAAAAACAAAAGGTGTCCCTCTCAAAGAAGTGATCAAAGAAATCCGAAAATTGCAGCGTTAATATGGAGCAATGGAGAAAACAGCTGCGGAGGATGCCTCGAGGCGATCGTGATCGAATACTGGTTGCGCTCCAGCTCCTGTTAGCACGTGATGTATTGACATTGGATCGCAAGAAACTGACGGGGTACGAGAATATTTTCCGCATCCGCGTTGGAAATTACCGCATCATCTATCACGATGATGGAAATGAGATAACGGTAAAAGCCATTCCGAGACGGGATGAAAACACCTATAAAGATTTCTAAAGAAATCTTGGAGAAGCTTAAGAATGTGACTTGGTTCCTTTCCGTCATCTTGTTAGGATATTTTGGCTCCGGGAGAAAATGTCCCGCGAGATGTTCTTTTCTCCGACGGGCAATTAGCTCAGCTGGTTAGAGCGTCACATTGACATTGTGAAGGTCACTGGTTCGAATCCAGTATTGCCCACCATTCGACTCGACCCTGCGGGGTCTCGCTCATGGCAAGCCACGGGAAGCCATTTTCTTCGGTTCGAGTCGAATGACCCTGAGCGGAGCCGCAGCGGAGTCGAAGGGCCCTCCTCGTTTGAGTTCGAATGTCGTCTAGTATTGCCCACCATTGCGTTTAAACAGCACAAAAAACCATTTTAGGAGCGACCATAAACTCTATTTTTCGCAAGTCCCCGGGCATGGGCAAAAACCCGAAATTCAGGTATAATTATTCGATTTGAACACAAATACCAACACCAATGTCCTCATGGCTTGGACAGCCCCGGAGCGTCCGCACGTCGAGCGCGGCAAGCGCTGGTATGCGGCGGTCGGGTTATTCGGAATGGTGAGCGTCATCTGGAGCATCGCTACGGGGGCATGGACGTTCACGGTCGTGCTGATTCTGGGCGGTGCCATGTACTTCCAGCATCTGCGGCTGCACTCGCCCGCCCGCCGCATCGAAATCCGCAAAGAAGGCATTTGCATCAACGACGAACTCACGCCCTGGGAGCAGTGTGCGGGCTTCTGGATCTACAAGCACGAACCTGACTACGTTCTCCATATCGAGAAAAACCGAGGATGGGACCGGGAGTTCATTTCGGTCATCGAAGGCTACGACCACCGCGACGTGGCAACACTCCTCAGCACGATTCTCCCGTACCGGGCGACGCGCCGTGAAAATGTACTTGACTCTATTATTCGCATTTGTAAACTATAGATGCTGCGCCACCTGCGCCGCGATCGCTTTGCACTCAGCTGGACCCCCGAGCGGGAGAGACGGGAGGCTGCGTTTGCGAAGGATGAAACGAACCCGGGCGCCACTCCTGAGAGCGCCGACATCCGCAGTGAATACAAAAGCCCCAGTCCCGAGACGCAGGAGGTTTTGAGAAATATTGTGGCCGGGACGCACCTTTCCGCAGAAGCGATGCTTTCTGTGGAGCACCGCGAGAATCTGGAGCAGTCCCCCATCGTCCTCGATACCATCGGCGACATCCGCCACCCGAGTGACCACGTACAGGAGGTCCTGCGTAGTGCAATGGAACGCGCTGGAATTCCTCCGATCGAGAACGAAGGCCCCGGTGACGCCATCGCCGCATGGCACGACAAGAAGCGCGAGGAGAAACTCCTGAATGACGAACAGATTGCTAAGGCCCGGGCGGATATCCTGCGCAACGTGACCGAGGACCCGGAGACACTTGTTGCACTTATCCGGTCACTGGAGGAGCAGCAGGAGCGCTACCGGGAGTTCGTGCAGAACGTGGAGCGCGACACCGAAGACAGCGACCAGCGGGAAGGATCGCAAAAACGCCGTCTGATTTTGCGCGCGGAAGCCGCGGAACAGATTCAGGCGATGATGCGGAAGCATGACGGGAATTCCGTAGAGCAATGGATGAAAGAAGCGGACCCCGCAGAAATCCGCATTGCGCTCGACATGGCGGAAACTGCTACCGATCCCACCATCCTGCGCAGAGCCATCAACCTGGTACAAGACTGGCGCAACCGCGTCACCTTCGGCATGTCACGCTGGAACCCGGAAGAGACAGAGCCGGAAGACGACGTGAAGCGCCGCAAGCAAGCGGACTACTTCGCG
>MFXS01000012.1:0-3272 GCA_001788925.1 Candidatus Peribacteria bacterium RIFCSPHIGHO2_01_FULL_55_13 | reverse complement strand
GGTTGAAGGGGCTTCTCAAGGAAAAGCTGGAAAAGCAGGCAAATGCGCTCAGTGGTCGCATCGACGCCGATGTGCGCCGGGGCAGTGCCGCTGCCGCGGGGATTCCTGTCGAACAATTGTATGACCAGCGCTACGCCCTGAAAGACAAATGGGATACCTCGATCACGATTGCCCACGAAAAGGAACACGGCGTGACACTCGAGGAAACGTTTGAGAACATCAACGCCGTCGTCGATGTGTGCAAGCGCACGCGAGGACTCAAGATCCATGCGCCGGATTTCCTCACAAGAGCTGACAGCCACCTTAAACAGTTGGATGCATTCAGTGCAGACAAGGTTCCGGATCTCTGGCAGAACGCGATTGTGGAAGCGAAGCGCGAACACAAGGCGCTCGATCCGTGGATCCGCGACTATCTCGACGCCTACGACTCGATCGAGAAACAGTTCGATGAACCCAAGGTGCAGGAGTTTGTGGTGGCGATGACCGGAGCGAAGGACATGACAGAAGCTGAGGAGCATCTTGGCGGTATCGCTCAGATGCTTCGCGGGGGGGAAGCTAAGGATCTTGCAAACGCAAAGTTCCTTCGTCCGACGACATTGCAGCTCACGGTAAAGCTGCAGGAGATGCTGAGGCTGGGCCTGCACGAGAAGATCGACTTCTCTGCTCCTTCTCTTAGCGCCGAGGCACTGACGAAGGAAATCGACGCCGCAGAGAAAGCTCTCAGGACTTCTCGCATTCAGAATTCGGAGGCCTGTAAGACGCTCGGTATTCCGGAAAGGCTTAAGAAGCAGATTGAACAAGAACGGTTGCAGATGAGCACGATCTCCGGGAATCCGAATGCGGCACGGATCCTCGAGTTCCAGATGCAACAGCTGCAGAAGGCACTTCGATTCATCGAGAACTCCATTCCGAAACAACCTTCGATCACCACAAAGAACTGTTTCGGTTGCTGTGACTTCGGCGGGCCGGAATACTTCGTGAATCCCGACAAACACCGTAATCCCCCGCCGGATATCAATGAACGCGAATTGCAGAGGACTGCAGACCATGAATTTGGACACCTCGTCTTGGACACATTTACCGAGCGCACCAGCGCTCTCATGGGCCTCATGGACGAACGACACGAATACCTGAAGAGAGCGGCAACAAACTTCGGCATTCCGAATGACTCAGTACTGGAAATGTCTCTGGAGACCGCGGCGAAGAGCTGGGGCATGGACAAAGAAAAGATCATCCAGGACGGCAACGCATTTCACAGTGTCGGTAGCGGCGAAGCGTACTACCGCCGCAAGCGCACCGAAGAACTCCTGATGCAGTACGCCACTTACCGGTCGAAGCGCGATGCGCAAGAAGCCGATTACGATCTGGAAAAGGACAAGGAATATCCGCAGAGCGTGAAAACGCTCTTCCGGATCCTGGACGCCGAGCAGCGTCAACCGCTCGATGTCACGCTCGCAAAGCATCCGGTATTCAAGGCAAAGGAGCTGGCATTCAAACAGGACCGCGCAGACGACCGTAACGCCATAGCGTTGCGTGACGGAGGAGATGCCGACCTTGAAGATTTGATGGGTGGATTAGGTACCAGGGCAGATGCTGAAAATAGTGAAGTGGCCCCTCGCGTCACCGTCGGACCCAAGCTGGATGACTTCAAAGTAGTCCGCGAGCAGATCAAAACGATCAAAAACTTCCTCCATACTTATCCCGCAGCGGAGGCGGCGCTGGGCCCTATTCATCAGAATGCAAAAGAAGGGTACGAACAATATTTCCGTCAGTTTAATGATCATATCCGGGCCTATACCGAAAATGAGCGTATGCCGGAACCCTACTTCCCGGAGGAAGATGCTGAACTAGGCATGGTTATCCAGAATGCTACGAATGCGCTCAAGGCGGTCGAGAAACAAATCAAGGACTTCGATGCCCAGAAAATGCTCTCTGTGACTAATGCTCAACCGCAAGGCAAAGAATTCTGGCTCTGGTTCACACGCGATATTCAGTGGCTCTCCATCAAGGACTACTGGACGATGACGACAGAGGGCTGGGAGGACATCAAACGTCTCTGGAAGCGCCGCGGGGAGACTGCCCGCGGGAAAGTGGGCGAGCTCTACACGGGCTGGATCCATGACCGCGTGCCCTACGCCGGTCAGCTCAAGCACGAGTTCCACCGCCGCCAGCAGTCCTCGGAGCTGGAGGCCGTCGGCGTGTGGGAGAAGGCACTCGAGAACGTCGACTCCTACAAACTCATCGAAGACCTCCCGCACGTGAATAACCAGGACCACTTGAAAGCGGTGATGATTCTGCTCACAAAACGCGGTCGTCTCGACTGGGATGACCCTGAACTCTGGAGAGCCCTGAATCGCTTCTCCCACTTTAAAATTCCCCTCGATGAATGCCATCGCGATCCGATCCTTTTGGAAAAGTGGCTCCAGAAAGTCATCACGGATATCTGGACCGACAAAGATCTTTACCGTACATGGAAAACAACCAACGAGCACAGCTACGACAGCGAACGTGACAAATACTCCGGAGTGGCAGACTTCTACAGCAATGCGGGGCTGCTGGGGCCGCAGCTGGAATACATGTTGAAAACCTTCGTTGAAGCGAAGGAAAAACACGAGCCTATTCCAGATCAGGTGAACCCGCACCTCTACGAGCAGCTCTTCCTCTACGCCATGGAGAAAGGCAAGATGAGCATGCAGCAGAAATTTTTCTATCTCGTAATGGGACTGAAGTGGAAAATCATCCCCTTTGACAGGCTGAGCATCATCAACGGAAAGATTTCGACGAGCACGTTCCCGTTCATCGACTTCTTCTACCAGCACAACCACACGGAACCTGAAATCCTGGAACTTGCGGAATCGCTGATCGAAGGCCCGAACCAGAGATTCACGCCGGGCCCGAAAACTACTGCATTTCTCATTGAAGAAGTGGCGCACGATGAAGCGGCCCGCCAGCGTGTGACGAAGGTTATCTCCCGCTCGGGAACTACCATCGATCATGAGGATATTCCGATGGTGACGGGCTTCATGACCCAGGGAGGATGGAACAACTTCCTCATCGTCTCATCGGGAGCCATCCAACGTGTAACACCGGAAGGACTGAAGAATGCCTACGTCGGCTACAACACGATGTTTAAGATCTACGGCATGCTTGCAGAGAAGAAAGCAGAGGACAGCCAAAGCCTTCCGCCATCCGATATCGACTTTCTTGCAGCGCGCATCGTCTCGTATGCCCACTTCGACAACGTCGTCGTGCGCCAAGCCATCGACAACAAC
>MFXS01000011.1:45392-51175 GCA_001788925.1 Candidatus Peribacteria bacterium RIFCSPHIGHO2_01_FULL_55_13 | reverse complement strand
GGCTTGTCTTGTCTGGTTATACATCAGAGTGATGTCATCAAGAATCTCGGTCGCATTGTCCGTGGCGTTATGCATCGCGAACATGCGGGCGGAGTGTTCGGATGCGACAGACTCCAGCACCGCCTGGTAGACCTGGATTTCCGTGAGCTGCGGGAGGATCACATCGAGCACTTGTTCGGGAGTCGGCTCGAAGAGGTAGTCGTCCACTTTTCCCAGATCGGTCTTCACGACTTCCTGCTCTTCTTTTGTCTTTCGCTTGTTTGTGAGCAGCGTGTTAAAGACCTCGCGCACTTCGCTTTCCGAGAAGGGGAGGAGCACTTTCACCGCAGGTTGCTGGACCAGCGGAGAGATGAAGTCCGTGTAGATGAGCACGACGTGGTCGTAGGTGCCTTTCTTAAACTCGTCGATCGCGAGCTTCGTGATCGGGAGGATGTCTTTGATCGAGGGGTGATTCGAAAGCGACGGGAACGTGGCGATGACCATCTTGCCCTGGCGCGTAAGAATCTGATGGCCTTTGCGGCCGACGGTGATGAAGTCGATGCTTTCAAAAGATTTCAGCGAAGAAAGGCCTTTGAGGTATTCCTGGAGTGCGCGCATCAGCTGGGCGTTGAGACTGCCGCAGAGGCCGCGGTCGGAGGTAAAGACGATGCCGAGCACGCGGTTCACTCTGCGTTGTAGAAGGAACGTGTGGCCTCTGGCATGCGTGCGGCCCACGGAGAGCAGGATTTCCCAGGCGTGGAGGGCGTAGCGGCGGAGCGCCTGCGCATGCAGCACGGCCTTGCGCATCTTCGCGGCGGCCACGAGCTCCATGGCTTTCGTGACCTGTCGCGTGGACTTGATGGCCTTCATCTTCCGCCGAATATCCCGCAGGCTGTGCGCCATGGAAAAAAGTGAGGGAAGTAGTTACTTCTTAAGGGAAGCCGCTTTCGTATCGTCCTTTGTCGGAGCGACAGGAGCGACTTCAGCTTCCTGTTTCGGAAGGAAAGCTTCTTTCTCCGTTACCACAAGACGCTCCAGCTTCTCTGTGGCTGCGGCCGGGAGTTCCATGTCGAGAACTTTCAGGAGATCAAAGTGCTTGGTGCGAAGAGTCTTCAAAAACTTCTCCGCAAACGCCTGTACTTGCGCCGTCGGTACGTCATCGATATGCCCGTTGACGGTGACATACAGGAGCGAGACTTGTTCTCCCACGGAGAGTGGATCGAACTGATGCTGTTTCAGGATTTCGGTGAGACGCGCGCCGCGGTCGAGCTGCTTTTTCGTGGCGGCATCGAGATCGGATCCGAACTGGGCGAAGACCGCGAGCTCGCGGTACTGGGCAAGGTCGAGACGCAGTTTTCCGGCGACTTTCTTCATGGATTTCCGTTGTGCCGCCGATCCCACGCGCGAGACCGAAGTACCGACGTTCACCGCGGGGCGGATTCCTTTATAGAAGAGATCGCTTTCCAAGAAGATCTGGCCGTCGGTGATCGAAATGACGTTCGTCGGGATGTAGGCCGCGATGTCACCAGCCTGGGTTTCGATGATCGGAAGCGCCGTCAGTGATCCTCCTCCATGCTTTTCATCCAGACATACCGCGCGTTCCAGAAGGCGAGAGTGGAGATAGAAGACGTCTCCCGGATAGGCTTCGCGGCCCGGAGGACGCCTCAGGAGCAGCGAGATCTGGCGGTAGGCCCATGCCTGGCGGCTCAAGTCGTCGTAGACGATCAAAACGTCTTTGCCCTGGTCGACGAAGTATTCTCCCATCGCGGTGCCCGCAAACGGGGCAATGTAGGAGAGCGAAGCGGGTTCTGCCGCGGAAGCTGTCACGACAATCGTATAGGCCATGGCGCCGTGCTTTTCGAGCTGCGCGACGATGCGGGCGACGTTGGATTCTTTCTGACCGATGGCGACGTAAATGCAGATGACCGGGCGGTCGGTCTGCTGGGTCTTCTTCTGGTTGATAATGGCGTCGAGGGCCACTGCTGTTTTTCCCGTCTGGCGGTCGCCGATGATCAGCTCGCGCTGTCCGCGGCCGATCGGGATCATGGAGTCGATGGCGATGATGCCGGTCTGGAGCGGTGTGGTGACGGATTTGCGTTCGATGACGCCCGGGGCGATCTTCTCGATCGGGTAGCGTTCGGTGAGATTGAGCGGAGGCCCTGAGTCTTTGGCGATTCCCAAGGGAGAAACGACGCGCCCGATGAGCGCCTCTCCTACGGGAACCGAGAGCACCTGCCCCATGGCTTTTACGGTGTCCCCTTCCTTCACTTTCGTGTAATCGCCGTAGATGACGGCGCCGACGAGTTCTTCTTCCAGGTTCAGGGCGCTCCCGAGGACGCCGTTGCCGAAGTCAATCATTTCTCCCGAGCTGATCGTGGTGAGCCCCGAGATCTTGGCGATCCCGTCACCGATCTGCACGACGGTGCCGACATGCTCCTCCTCCACGGAGGGCTTGTACTCGGCGATGCGCTCTTCGAGCGTCTTGATCAGGTTGGTTGCGAGGTTCATAGAAAACGGGAGAAAGACAGAAATATTAAGCGAGGGGTTCGAGACATGCGCGGAGCAGTGCGGAGAGAGCACCTTTCACGCTGCAGTCGATGCGGCGGTGGTTCACAAGCAGGATCGCGCCGCCGATGATTTCGGGGTCGGTCTTGCGTTCGATTTCCACGGGCTTGCCGGTCTTGGCCGAGAGGAGCGAAGAGATCTGGTCGGTCTTCAGCGCGTGTTCATTCGGGACGATGAGCATGCCCGAGGAGTTGCGTCCGCGCCGCCGGATTTCGCGTTCTGTGATCTTCAGGAATTCCCGCGGCGCGACGCCCGGACACCGCTTTTTCAGCATCAGGATGGCGCTTTCGCAGGCACTGTCCACCGAGAGCGATGGGTCACGTTCCAGGGTGTCGATCAGGGCGTGGGCGATAATGCGGGGCGTGATCTTCATGCCGTGAGAGCGGGGAGATTTTCCTTCAGTTCTTTTTCAAAACTCTCCTGATCTTCCTTCGAGAATTCCCGGCGCAGAATCTTCTCGGCCGAGAGCACGATGGCATGCGCGAGCTTACTCTGCATTTCCTTGGCGACGCGGGCCCGCTCGACATCGAGTTGTTCCATGCCTTTTTTCATGATCTGCGCGGCATGCGCGTGTGCTGCTTTTTCAATCTCGGTGCGCAGGGCTTCCGCATTCTGTGCCGCTTTCTCGAGCATCTGCCCGGCCTCTTCGTCGGCTTTGCGGAGGATAACAAGGCGGTCCTGATCTACCCTTTCTTTGAACTGGTCGATCTCCCGCGCTGTTTCCACGGATTTCTCCACCATCGCGCGGCGCTCGTCGATCACTTTCAGGATGGGCTTATAGACGAAGCGCGCGAGGACAAAAATCAGGATGGCGAAGTTGACCATCTGCGCCATGAGCGCAGACCACTGGATGCCGAGAGCATGGACGAGATCTCCCATGAGAAAAGGGGGAAGGTTGGGATTAGACGAACTTCATGACAAGCGCGACGACGAGACCGTAGATGGCGATGGCCTCTGCAAAGGCGATAGCAAGAACCGCGAACGTCTGGATGCGTGCGCCGGCTTCTGGGTTGCGGCCGATGGCTTCGACAGCCTTGGCGCCGATGAAACCGATAGCGAGAGCCGGACCAAGTGCGCCGAAACCGATGGTGATGGCGACCGGGAAGTTCTGGTCAGCGAGCATCGATGCTGCTTCTGCCGTAATGGTAGCTTCCATGGTTAGAAGGGGGAAAAGAGGGGATAGAAATGAATACGCGAGTGTCAGGCTGCCGCCGCAGCAGGAAGAACGGGAGCGTCATCATCATGGTGGGCCTCATGCTCGGTCACGGCGATCTTGAGGAACACGGTCGTGAGGAGCGCGAAGACAAGTCCCTGGATGAGTCCCACGAAGAGTTCCATGGCAAGGAACGGAATAGGGGCGACATACGGGACAAGATAGGAGATGACGAGCAAGAGAACTTCTCCGGCGAAGATATTGCCGAAGAGACGGAAGGTGAAGGAAATGATGCGTGAGAATTCCCCGATCATTTCAAGCAGTCCGACAAAGGACTGCATGGGATGTCTCCATGGGGCGGCGATGAATTTGGAGCTATACGACGATGCCCCCAATTCCCGCGCTCCGAAGAACTGCACCGCGACGATGGCGCTGATCGCAATCGCGAGCGTCATATTCACATCGGCGTTCATGGAACGGAAGAGCGGAATCGCGGTCATATGCCCCTCGTGCATCGCCTGAATTGTGATGCTCCCGACACCCGGCAGGATGCCCATCCAGTTGCCGAGGACGATGAAAATGAAAATGGTGCTGACGAGCGGGAAGAACTTCCGCGAGAGACGGTCATCGTGGACGATCGACGCAAAGAGGTCATAGAGTCCGCTGATCACCCATTCGACCGTTGCCTGGAATCTTCCGGGAATCAGCTTGTACCGCGTGGACCGGACGCAAGCGCAGAGAATAAAGAGCGCCACCATCGCGAGCCACGCCATGAGCATCGTGTTGCGGATTTCGAAACCTCCGACGTGCGCGACGGTTTCGGATGCCAGGGAAATCGCGACCTTGCTCATTTCTTAGGAGGACGGAAGAGATCATGGAGCGCCTGCTGCTCTAGGTTTTCGGGGTTCTCGAGTACGACTTCCTTTTTCTTCGGCATATCCTTTGGCATGCGGCGGTTGATGGTGCGGATTTTGCCGGCGATGACACTGAACGAAATCACGAATGCCAGCAGCAGTCCCGCCAGAAGAAAGAGCGGGCTCGTATCAAAAACATTCTCATCGAGGTACGCGCCGCCAAGTCCGAGAACGACCGCCGGAACGGCGATGGTGTAGCCGAGATCCCAGGCAAAGCCGAGTCCCAGCACGAAGCTGTCTTTCGGAGACACTTCCTTATGTTCCTCGTGAGGCGGGGCCGGCGGCGTATGGGGCGTATCCATGAAATTTATGAAGAGTGGCGACCACGGGACCGCAGACGGCGGACACTGGTAAGGCGGGCGATTTCGCGTTCGAGAATCGCCTGTGCTTCGACGAACTCCTCCGTATCGCGACGGCGGGAGCTCCGGAGTTCTTCCGCACGTGTTTTTGCAAGCTCGATTGCTTTCTCCTCGAGTGTGTCAGCGCGATCGGCGATATCCGAAAGAATGCGCAGGCTGCCGCTCCCCACCTGCACCACGCCGCGGGCGACTGCGAAAAAGAGTTCCTGCTTGCCCGTGCGGATGATCACCGTGCCGGGTTCCACTGTGCTCAAAAGCGGAAGGTGGTGGTTGAGCACCGTGATCTCGCCCATGCCCGTAGGAATCGAAACGGACACAGCGTTACCGCTGTAGGCGCTGCCTTCGGAGGTGATGAGCTCAACGTGCACGATTATTTGACGGGAAGGGGAACTTCGTCGATGCCTCCCTTCATGTAGAACTCCTGCTCGGGAACTGCATCGTAGTCGCCGTCGATGATCGCCTTGAAGCCGCGGATGGTTTCTTTGAGCGGGACGAATGTTCCCGGGCTTCCAGTGAAGACTTCAGCGACGAAGAAGGGCTGGCTGAGGAAGCGCTGGATCTTGCGGGCGCGGAGCACGGTGTTTCTATCCTCCTGGGAAAGTTCCTCCATTCCGAGAATCGCGATGATGTCCTGGAGCTCGCGGTAGCGCTGCAGGATTTTCTGTACGGCGCGGGCGGTATCATAGTGTTCCTGGCCGACGACCGCGGCGGTCAAAATCGTCGAGGTGGATTCCAGCGGGTCAACGGCCGGGTAGATGCCGAGCTCCGCGAGCGAGCGCGTGAGCACAATTGTCGAGTCGAGGTGGGAGAAGG
>MFXS01000011.1:41961-45384 GCA_001788925.1 Candidatus Peribacteria bacterium RIFCSPHIGHO2_01_FULL_55_13 | reverse complement strand
CTTTGTGGAAGCGATGCGTTCCTGTACCTGTCCCATTTCGGAGGCGAGTGTGGGCTGGTATCCAACGGCCGAAGGAATACGGCCGAGGAGAGCGGAAAGCTCTGCACCGGCCTGGGTGAAGCGGAAGATGTTGTCAATAAAGAGAAGCACGTCTTTCCCTTCCTCTTCGCGGAAGTACTCGGCCATGGAGAGGCCCGTGAGGGCGACGCGGAGACGCGGTCCCGGCGGTTCGTTCATCTGTCCGAAGACGAGTGCGGTCTTGTCGAGCACGCCCGATTCCTTCATTTCATAATAGAGGTCGTTTCCCTCGCGGCTGCGTTCACCAACACCAGCGAAAACGGAGAATCCTCCGTGCGCGGTCGCGACCGAGTAGATCAATTCCTTCACGACCACAGTCTTTCCGACTCCGGCTCCTCCGAAGAGTCCAACTTTTCCTCCTTTCAGGATCGGACAAATAAGGTCGATGACTTTGATGCCCGTCTCCAGGATTTCCGTTTCCGCGGACTGCTCCACGAAGGATGGCGGCGCACGGTGGATCGGATAGTAGGTCTTGGCTTTCACCGGCGGGAGTCCGTCGATCGGCTGGCCGAGTACGTCGAACATGCGACCGAGGGTTTCGGGGCCGACCGGTACCATAATCGGAGCGCCGGTATTATGCACGGTCGCGCCGCGCTCGAGTCCGTCGGTGCTTCCCATGGCCACCGTTCGCACGAGCCCGTTGCCCAGATGCTGCTGAACTTCCAGCGTGAGCGGTTCTTTGCCGATATTCACCGTCAACGCCGTATAAATCGGCGGAGGAGCGTTTTCTTCCGGGAAGGAGCAGTCGACGACTGCACCGATGACTTGCGTAATGGAACCAGTGGTACGCATAGAAATTTTGCAAAGTAAAGAGTACTGATCTGTGTACAGGATCTACTATTTTAAGACAAGGCTCTTAGATCGTTCTCTGCGAGATATTGACAGAAAAATGAATCATTGCTTGAAAATTCATTCGTACAACGGTGTACCCTGCTTTAGGACAGTGCGGCTTCTTGTGCGGCAAGTCGGCGTTTCACGAGCATCGTCGCGAGAATGCCCGCGCGCTCATTTTCGTCGAGTTTCATTTTGATGTACTTTACGGTCTCTAGGAGATCGGGGATCATCTTATGCTCCAGGGCATTCACGCGGCGGCGTGTGGTTTCAAGTTCGATCGCCAGACTTTCAGCCTGCTTCTCGATTTGCGCGAGACGGATGAGTTCCATGAAAACGGCATCGAGATTGATGACGGCGGTATCGAGCAAAGCATTCGTATCGGGATAGCCGTACGTGCGCAGTCGCCCTTCTTTGTGCACGGTGAAGAAGGGGATTTTCACGCTCATCACGGTCTTCGTTTCCGCGGTGAGGGAGATCGTCGCCTGGGGGCTGCTCAGAGCGTTTTGGATTTGCCCGTCTGTCAGCCAGGCGGATGCTCCAAGGAACATCCGAAATGCGGCGCCAAGGCGGTCCTCCACGCGCACACGCAACTCTTTTGCTTCCCGGATGATGCTCATGAATTGCTGCATGAGACCATCCTGCTTGTCCTTCAGGAGCTTATGACCCCGCTGCGCCGCTTTGGTGCGTCGCTTCAGATCCATCAGTGCCATGCGCGTTGGATTGACACTCAGCAGAACCATAGGGATGCGGTCAAAAAAAGATGCCTACTTCTTGGGCAGATAAGAGGCGATATGGGCGGGCTTGACGCGCTTGAGCTCGGATTTCGGCAGTTCCGTGAGGAGATCCCATCCGATTTGGAGCGATTCAAAGATTGAGCGGTTGGCGGTGTCACTCTGGCGGATGAATTCCTGTTCGAAGCGTTTTGCGAATCGCAGATAGGCTTTGTCGATGTCATTGAGGGAGGATTCTCCCAAAATCACGGCGAGCTCCCGGATTTCCACGCCCCTGGCGTAGGCAGCTGTGAGCTGCGCGTCCATGCCACTGTGGTCTTCGCGGGTCTTTCCCTCGCCCTGGGCCTTTCCCTTCAAGCGGGAGAGCGAGCCCATCGGGATGACCGGCGGGTAGATGCCTTTCTGATGGAGACTGCGATCCAGACGGATTTGTCCTTCGGTGATGTAACCCGTCAAATCCGGAATCGGATGCGTGACGTCGTCTTCCGGCATCGTAAGGATCGGAATTTGCGTAATGGAGCCTTTCTTGCCGCGAATGCGCCCTGCGCGCTCGTACAACGTAGCAAGGTCTGTATAGAGATAGCCGGGGTATCCGCGACGACCCGGGACTTCCTTGCGGGCGGCGGACACCTCACGGAGCGCTTCACAGTAGTTCGTCATGTCCGTCAGGATCACCGTGACGTGGTAGTCGAGCTCAAAGGCGAGGTACTCGGCGGTCGTGAGGGCGAGGCGCGGGGTGGCGATGCGTTCGACAACAGGGTTATCCGCGGTATTCACAAAGAGCACGGCACGGCTCAGCGCGCCGGTCTTCTCAAATTCCTGCTGGAAGAACTGCGCCTCCTCATAGGTGACCCCCATTGCGCCGAACACGACTGCAAATTTTCCCTTCTCCTCCGCGTTGCCGACGTTCTTTCCCTGCGATGTCACTTCTTCCGCGGAGAGCACGCGTGCCTGGCGGGCGATCTGGGCGGCAAGCTTGCTGTGGGGCAGACCCGAGCCGGAGAAGATCGGTAGCTTTTGCCCGCGCACGAGCGTGTTGAGCACGTCGATTGTCGAGATACCCGTCTGAATGAAGTCATCCGGAAATTCTCGGGAGGTGGGGTTGATCGGCGATCCGTTGATATCGAGCCTCTTATCGGCGAGGATCGGCGGTCCCCCGTCCACGGGGACGCCAGAACCGGAGAACACGCGACCGAGCATTTCTTCCGAAACGCTGATTTCAAACGTGCGACCGAGGAAGCGGACTTTCGTCCCCTCGGTGGGTACGCCCTGCGTGGATTCGAACAACTGAACGACCGCCATTCCCTCGCGGGACTCGAGCACCTTGCCGAGGCGGCGGTCGCCGGATGGCAGCTCCACTTCGCAGAGTTCATCGTAGGTGACTCCCTCCACGCCCTGAACGAACAGGAGAGGACCCGCGATGTCATGAACGGTTTTGTACGCAACGGTGGACATAAAGGAGGATGGAGAAGGGATAGGGGGCCAGAAGGCGGACGGGAGATTATGCGGCGACGAGCTTGAGACCCTCGATTTGCTTCTGAATGGTACGCTCGAGGGTGTCGAACGCTTCCGTGTCTTTTTCTTCGATGAGATGCGCCTGCGTGATCTGTTCTTTTACGGGAAGCGAACGGAATGCGCTGAAATCAAAGTCCTCCTGTTCGATGACCCCAAGGGCGCTGTCCATGAATGTAAGGATGGCACGGACGATGCGATACTGTTTTTGGAGCGACGTATAGGCGTCCTTCGGATCAAAAGCGTTCTGGAAGAGGAAGTCTTCACG
>MFXS01000011.1:8915-41866 GCA_001788925.1 Candidatus Peribacteria bacterium RIFCSPHIGHO2_01_FULL_55_13 | reverse complement strand
CGCGTTCGCGGTTTTGCATGTAGTCCTCCGCGATGGACCGACTGAAGAAGGTGCCCAGCGTTTCCGCGTAGAGTGTGTAACTCTGCAGCCAGTTGATGGCGGGGAAATGCCGTTTGTACGCGAGCTTGGCATCGAGAGCCCAGAACACCTTGGTCACGCGCAGAGTATTTTGCGTCACCGGTTCCGAGAAATCTCCTCCAGGGGGCGATACGGCACCGATCACCGTGAGCGATCCTTTGCGCTTGTCGGAGCCGAGGCACTCCACACATCCCGCTCGCTCATAGAATCCCGCGGTGCGCGAGCCGAGATAGGCGGGATATCCTTCCTCCCCCGGCATTTCCTCCAGACGTCCCGACATCTCGCGCATGGCTTCCGCCCACCTGGACGTGGAGTCCGCCATCAGCGCGACGTCGTAACCCATGTCCCGGTAGTACTCGGCGATGGTGATGCCCGTGTACACGCTTGCTTCGCGTGCGGCGACCGGCATGTTGCTGGTGTTGGCGATGAGGACGGTGCGCTTCATGAGCGGCTCTCCGGTATTGGGGTCGGTGAGGTGCGGGAATTCCGTGAGCACTTCCGTCATCTCGTTGCCGCGCTCTCCACAGCCGATGTAGACGATGACCTGGGCGTCGCAGTATTTTGCAAGACTTTGTTGCGTCACGGTTTTTCCCGCGCCGAACGGTCCTGGAATGCATCCTGCCCCACCTTTTGCCATGGGAAAGAGCGTATCGAGAATGCGGGTGCCGGTGACGAGGGGCGAGGAAGGAATGAGCTTGCCTTTGGCCGTGCGCGGGATGCGGATCGGCCACCGCTGCAACATAGCAACAGCGTGCTCTTTGCCGTCCACTCCGCGGATCACGGCAATCGTGTCTTCGATACGATGCGATCCTGAAACGATGCGTTCTAGGATGCCGCTCATGCCCACCGGAACCATGACGCGGTGCTCGATGAGAGTGGTTTCCTGGACGGTGCCGAGGATGTCCCCCTCCACGACAGCATCGCCTGCTTTCTTCACGGCGACGAAGTCCCATTTTCTGTTGCGGTCGAGACCCGGTACCGAAATGCCGCGGGTAATGTACGGGCTCTTGGCTTCGCGCTCGATGAGCTCCAGCGGACGCTGGATGCCGTCGTAGATCGAAGTCAGAAGTCCGGGAGCCAGCTCCACGGAAAGGGTTTCTCCGGTACGTTCCACGGGTTCACCCGGACCGATGCCGCTCGTCTCCTCGTAGACCTGAATGGAAGCGCTGTCGCCGTGCAGCTCAATGACTTCGCCGATGAGCCGGTCTTTGGCAACGCGCACGACCTCAAACATTTTCGCGCCAGCCATTCCTTTGGCGACGACGAGAGGGCCGGAGACTTTAGTGATCGTTGCGGACATATTGGGGATAGGGAAGATGGATGAATTTACGCGAGGATATTGGAACCGACTGCGCGTTCGACGATGCGCTTGAGGCGTTCGAGACCGTAACCGCTCGAGCCGCGGTGCGAAGGGATCGTGATGATAGCCGGAAGCGCACCCTGTGCGAGCTTTTTTTCGTCTTCCTGTGTGATGCCGACGGCAAAATCCTCCGTGATGAAAATGATGGCGTAGAGGGGTCGTGCGATTCCATGACCGTCCGTCGTGGTTTTCTTACGGAGGGCAAAGAGCTCTACCACCGCATCCTTCGGAGAAGCCGCGGGAACAGTATCCACGCCCAGCAGGGAGAACCCCGCGATGGTTTCCTGGGAGCCGACCATGGCGATGCGGTACTGCGACATCAGGCGGTGAAACGGGAACTGCCGATAAACGGCGGAAGAATGCGTGCGATCTCTTGGGGCGAAAGTCCGTTGCGCTTGCCGATGATGACGGCGCGGAGGGTGCGGAACTGCTGTACTGCGGTCGCAGCAAAGGCGAAGGGTGCTTCCACGCCCAGGATGCTCTGCCACATCGTTTCCAGATCTTTGGCGAGAAGCCCACGCAGTCCTTGTTCCACCGCATTTCCATCTTCTAAGCGGTCGAGGGTTTTGAGCATGTGAAAGTGAAGAGGGGAATGCTCGATCGCGGCACGAACCGTTTCTAAGGAGCCCGTGAGATGTGCGACCGGAATCGCGCCGCCGTGGAGGAAGTGCATCGCGGGGTCCTTTTCTTCCTTCCCCAGAAGCCGCAGAGCCGTGCGGACGTTTTGGCTGTCGATGGTATTGCGGACGTAGCGTGCGATGTCTGTACTTCCCGATTCCTTCGCGATCTTCAGCCGCATCGTGGCGAAGAAGCGGGCGGTTTCGGTGTCAAGTTGTTCAGGAAGAGCTCCTTCCTTGCTCACCATCTCCTTCACCCATTGCACCAGATCGCCGGGGAGTTTTCCCGGCTCGCCGTTTCCGATCATGGCGCGGAGCGCTTCCGGATCGAAGGAGGAAAGTGCGCTGGCCGGTTCGCGGCTGATGGGGGACGTGAACCCATGGCGCTTCTTCAGGAGATACGCGACGAGAGGGACGTCATTCTCCAGCCAGAGAATGCGAAAGACTTTAGCCTGCTCGGGAAGAACCATCTGCTCCACTTCGGTCCGCAGCCATGTATTGAGCGCGTCGAGGATGGCATCAGCGTTGCGGAGCGACTGGTCGATTTCGTCAGTGATCCGCAATTCCGTGAGGATCTGTTCCAGATCCTGCATGCCATGGGAGCCCACCAGCCGGAACACGTCCGAAGAAGTCATCAGCATCTGCCGTAATGTCGCTATGCGCCCGTGAGCGAAAGCGTATTTCTGGCCGATGAGGGAGGACGTTTGGAACATCAGAATCAGACGCTGAAGAGCATGCGGGTCATCTCGAGTTCGGTTGCGGGGCGCAGCACGGATGCAACCAGAGTTTCAAACGTGCAGTCTTTTTCCATCGTGGGGGAGATGAAGCGAAACCCCCCGCGTGCATCGATGACCGCGCCGACAGTGAATTGTTCCGGGGAAGCAATGCGACTCAGTAGTTTCGCGTGCTGTGCTGCGGGATGCAGTGTTCCTTTTATGGTAATCGAATTCAGGCATGCCTGCAGGAGCGGTTCTGCGGCATCGTCGGAAAGGCCGGCAAAGTGCTTCAGAGCCGCGTCATAGGTTTCATCGAGGAGTCGCTGGCGCACGGTCGTGACGGCATTGCGCCTTTGCGCGGACACAAGGCACTCGGCTTTGATCGTAAACTGTCGCTTCTTTTCGGCGACCTGTTCCGTAATCTGTTCCCTGCGGGTCGCGAGATTCTGCTGAGCGGTCGCCCGCATCTGCGCAAGGCGTTGCGCATGGGCCTGCTTCGCCTTTGCGATTTCCTGATCGGTGTGCGCGGTAATCGCCGTAATGATGTCTTGGATGGCCATGAAAGGACGGGATGAAAAAATTAACTGAGGACCGCAGCTTTAAAGGTGTTCAACAGGAAAAATGAGATGAGGAATCCGAGCAGCGCGTATGTTTCGACAAGGGCAGCGAGCGTAATGACGCGACCCGCGAGGCGACCGTCCTTCGCGAGCATGTGGAGACCGGCGGAACATACTTTTCCCTGGTAGGGAGCCGAGAAGAGGCAGGTGAACGTCACCGGAAGGAACGCGGCGAAGAGCATGAAGCCCTGCAATGTCGTAACGTTCGCCTGTTCGGAGATGAGCGGCGCATACGAGAAAATGAAGAGCAGCGAAATAACCATACCGTAGAGACCCTGCGATCCCGGGAGCACGGCAAGCGTGATGACCTTGCCGGCGAGCTCCGGCTTTTCAGTGAGCAGACCCGCGCCGGCTTGTCCTACAAGGCTGACGCCGAGGATGGAGCCGAGACAGGAAAGTGCGGTTGCCGTACCCGCACCGATAAAACCGAGCAAGAGGGCCCACTGTGTCGCTTGGGCGTTGTCACCGGCAAGATTGACGACTGCTTCCTGCGCTACGGCAAAGAATGGAAACGCCAACATGGCGATGATGACCCCGAATACGACCTTGAGGTTCGATGGGGCAGAGAGCCGGTTCAGCATAGAAATGAGGAAAAAAATAAAGAAATAAGGACGAAAGGAATCAGTTCGCGGCGGTGGAGCGGGACAAGGGTAAAAACGGTTTCCCTCCCCCCTCGAAGAACTGACCGAAGAATTCAATGAACTGGAGGCGACCGGAGTGAATGAAGCTGCCCAGCGCGTTGAGGGCGATGCTGACGGTATGCCCTACGACGGCGATGAGGATCACGACGGGGATACGAATGAACAACCACGGGAAGAGCTTGCCCATCTCTACCGCGACCTGATCCACGGCCATGGCGATGGCACCCGTCACGAGACCGAGGGCGAGAATACGCAGGTAGCTCAAACTATTGCTGAGAAGGCCGATCATCATGTTGGCAAAGCTCAGAAAGCCCATAAGAGGACGCAAGTACCACTTGGTACCGTAGCCCTTTCCCCAGATGAGCAGGGCAATGGCTCCGTAAAATATAGTTTGAACAGTCTCTTTCCACTCCTGGGGAACGAAGAACATAAGCAGGAGGATCGCGAGCGCGAGGTGGGCGCTGAAATCTTGCCAAAGTGCCGCAGCCCTTTGTCCGTGGACCCACTTATGGTACCCGGCAAGAAACATGCCGAAGAAGATATGGGTGATGCCGAGACCGAGAGCAAGGTACTGTAGAAAATTGATACCGCTCTGTTGGCTGAGATTCCAAACCTGACCAAGAAAGAGTCTGCCCTCTACCCCTTCACGTGACAGGAATGCTGGCACTTGATCGGGGCTTAAGCCGAACCATCCCCCAAAAGGAATACCGACAAAAAACGATACGATCCCGCTGAAGAGCAGCAGCCATAACAGGGGAGCCTGCTCAATGGTTTTTTTGGTTTTCCAGATCGCTCCCGTCATCACGAGGGCGAGCACGGCCCCGTATCCGCTATCGGTCAGGCACAGAGCGTAGTAGAGGATGAAAAACGGCGCGAGCATCGGGGTGGGATCCATCTCATGCGCACGAGGCAGTCCGTAGAGCTTCGTCACGCTTTCGAACGGGGTGATGAGCTTCAGGTTTTTCAGGAGCACGGGAGCCTCTTCCTCGGGAGAGGGCGTTGCATGGACGACGGCGATGGCGGGAGACAATTTTTGCAGTTTCTGTTCGAGGTTCGCTACATCATTACACGGCATCCAGCCGAGCAGGGTCATGAGCGAATGGGACTCTTTCAGCATTTCGCGTGCGTGTTGTTTGTGGTCCAGCCACTGCACGTAGATGGAAATACGCAGGAGATCCGGGAGATGCTCGACGAGGCGCATGCGTTGGTCGGCATTCGACAGGCGCTTGCGGAATGCCTCCTCCGAAGACGTGCGCGCTTTTTGCAGGAGTTCTTCGGGGGCTCCGTGCATGTGCGGCAGATCGATCCCTATCCAGCCGTTCGTGGTTGCGACTTCCTCAAAATGGGCAATGTCGTCGTTCCATACGACTGCGGCAGTCATGACACGGGCATCCTCCATGTTGATGTTTGAAACAGTCGAGCGCGGCAGATGCTCCTGCAACGCCGCTTTCATCGCGAAGAATGCGGCGCGGGGAACAACGCCAAGCAGGAGAGTGGTATACGTTGTCGTACGTTGCAGATCCAACCGGTACGGAAGCTTGCGCCAGGGCACGAGTGTTTGCACGAGCGTTTGGGCCTCTTTTAGCACGGCCGAAGCGTCCGTATCGCTCTTTTCTAGGGCATGCAATTCGTCGACTATCCCGCGGACATCGGTACGGGGGAGGCTCGCCAAGATTGCTTCGATGGAATGGGGGGCGAGTGCGGCGGCAAGTACCTTCTTCGGCGCGATGGACTTCAGTATATTAATGGCGAAGTGCAGTTCCGCGATGCGGTAATTCACTTCGCTGTGGTCTACGCGCATTTCCGGCTCGGCTTCGCTGATGTGCAGCACTCCCGCGTCTTGGAGTACGTCTAGAACTTCCTCCCGCAGGGGGCGGTAGGCGAGGACGGCGACCTTTTGCATTGGGACGATTGCCATGTCAGAGCAGCATGAGGAAATCGGGAGAAAGAACTTTTTTGTTCAGCGCGTTTGCGGCAGCGGGGAGTTTTTTGCGCACGGTGTTTTCCATGTCCAGGCAGTCCTTTTCAAGATACCGCTCCTGTTCCAGGAATTTCTCCGGAAGCTCTTTGTCCCGAAATGCGCGCAGCGCTCCGTTCGCTTCCTCGCGAAGACGCTCGTCCTCGCTCGTCCGCTGCGCTTCTGCGGATGCGGAGAACGCCCGCTCCTCTTTCTCCATATCCGACACGGCTTTGTGGAGGCGCTGCTCTTCGGTTTTCTCCAGAAGCGCTATCGTCTCCAGGTCCGATTCGTTGCTTTTTTGCTCTTTCGATGACTTCATCGTGGTGTTATTGCTTGTCATAACCGCGTTACTTACCGGAATTGCTCCAAGCACACAAGGGTGTAAGAGGCCGGTTTAGGAAAGTTCTGTTTCGCGAACGCCGCCTATAAACCCACTCAAATACCGTTTAGGGTTTTCTCAAGCGTAGAGATGACTATGCGCCCCCGAGCCACGCCCAGATCCGGATATCGTTTTCCTTCAGGATCGTGAGGATCGCAAGGAGGGAGAGGGCCAGGAGGAGGGCCGCGCGGGTATTACGCTGATGCATGCGTCTCATGATACACGGATCAGTAACCGATTTCCGGAAGCACCGACACCAACGCGGACCGTTGCTGGACCATTCGATCGACAATCTGCGGTTGTTGCATGGCGTCCATTTCGGTGATGCTCGTGCTCAGTTGGCGGATGTGCTGTAGAGCATTCTCTACGGGGTTTCGCACCGGCAGTTCAACTCGGATTCCAAACGCGCGCATTCTTGAGCGTTCATCAGGACCATAGCGACCAACGTCATCTTCAATGACATGGGAGGAAGAAAAAGTGTTCATGATGTAAAGGTGAAATAGGAAATAGAAAAAAATCTCCGGCACGAAAAACGTGCCTCGGCTGGGAAGGGAGGCTCGTGGTGCTATTTCAGTTTTTTACGCACGCAGCCTGCCTTCCGCCGTAAGGAGGAGAAGAGCGAGGCCGAGGAGGTTTGTCCTCTGGTGCACGACGAAGCGGATGCTACCGCCGTTTTTCCTCCTGTCAATATGTGTTCTTCGCAATCATGCTGGGATCTGCCTGAGGCATTTCTGTTTTGATGCCCAGAAGGATGTTGTATCCCGGAAGCTTGTACGTAAAATCAGGATTCCCAGCAGACGCTTGGCCGTCCACAAGGCCTTGAGCCAGCTCTAAAAGTTTTGCAAACGGGATTGTCTGTTTGCGTTCATTCAGTTTCTTCCCATCGTTTTTTTCTTTCGAAGCATCTGCGCTTTCCGGCACACTGAATACAACATCCACATCGTCATCTTCTCCCCGTTGTGCGGTCGCAAGCATCGCTATCGGAGCGATGAGCTTTCCCGAAATCTCCATCTTGTTCACGTACACGCTGGCGATTAGGAATGATGTGCCGTTCACTTCGATCCTGATTCCGTCCATGCAGCGGTAGAAGCCCGCTTCCGTTCCGCTGTCGTCCAGAATGAACGTTTGATCAAACAGGTCAGTTCCGCGTTTCATGTCCGCGAGCCGCGGTGCTTGTGGTGTATCCGGCCTGACCGTCGCCGGAACAGGCGCGACAGATCTCACCGGTTCTTGGCATCCGGCTGCCGAGAGAAGAAGCGCGAGGGAATACATGCTTCCCTGAAGAAGTGTTGGGACAGCACGGGCATGGTTTTTAGTATTTGCGTGATCGAGAACAGGAGAGCGTTCGACCATGTAGAAAGAAGATACACCTTTGGAATCGTGGTGCAATGGGATCATTTTACGGAGACGCACTGCAAGTGCGTCTCTACCGCAGGCGATTATTGAAATTTCAGGATACTTCCGTCGAACGCTTTCACCATGATCGCTGAATCTTTGGTTATCTCTCCACATATCTTCGCCTCGATCCCGGATTTCTTGAGATTCGTAATCGCTTCCTGCGCATCTTTGGGATCCACAACGATCAGCATCCCGTTACCCATGCACCACGTTTTGTAGCATTCCTCCGTTGCAACATTTCCCATCGCGGCGATTTCGGTGAGCCATTCCGGAGGATCAAAAAGATCCGTGAGTGTTGCGCCGAGGCCCGTTTTTTTGAGCACTCTGCGGAACTTGCTGCCGATGCCGCCGCCGGTGATGTGTGCGATGCCCTTCACGTTGATCACGGGCTTTTTTCCGTGACGGCCGATCAATTCGAGAATTGCAGCGTGATAGACAACACTAGGTGTAAGCACCAACTCTCCCCATGTTGCGCCCTTGGCCCCCTGTCCTGAGCTTTGTCGAAGGGTTGGCCCTTGGCCCCTTTCTCCCCACCACTCTTTTCCACACTCCTCGCTCAGAATTTTCCGGATCAATGAAAACCCATTGCTGCGTGCGCCATTTTCTTTGAGCGTGATCACTGCATCTCCAACAGCAATCTTACCGGTATCGATCACCCGGTCTTTGGCGACGATGCCGATGGCAGTTGCGCTCCAGGTAGCAGAATGTACTGCGCCCGGGACTTCGGCGATTTCTCCTGCGGGGATCACGATTTTCTGAGCAGTGCAGGCGTCACTCAGTCCCCGCATCAGATCTCCAATAATTTTCGGATCCACTTTGGCGATATCAATCGTATTGCTCACGGCGATCACTTCCGCACCCGTGCATACCGCATCATCCGTCACCATTGCGAGGAGATCCGATCCGAGGGTTTTACAATTCCCAGCAGCAAGAGCGACGTCGATTTTCGTTCCCGTCCCGTCATCGGTCATCACCAGGTAGTAGTCGCCCATGTCGAGAAAGCCTGCGTATCCCCCTTCTTCAAACACTGGTGCGCCAATCATTCCTTTGCGTGAGGCAAACGTCGACGCAGCGGCGTTGTATGCCGCCTTTGATGCCTTGTCGCCTGCGGCAACGTCGACGCCGGAGTCTTTGTATGTCGTCATAATGGAAGTATATAGAGGAGATCCATTAACGGAAATCCATGAAGTTTGCGAAGGTTGCGTAGTTTGCGGGGGTTGCGGAGTACAGACGCTCTAATATTGTGGATTGTGGGAACTCCGCAACCTGCGCAACCTTCGCAAACCCCGCAACCTTTTACCCCCCGATTGCCGTCACCTTCACTTTCTTCTTCCCGTGCGGTTCCTTCTGCTCCAATGCATGATGGGATGATGCATGACTCTGGTGATGCTTCGCGTCACTCGCGATCTTTCCATCTTCAATATGAATGCGGCGGGCATGGATAGACTGCACGAGCGCGATATCGTGGGTTGCGATGATCACCGTGGTTCCGTTCTCATGGATCTTTTTGAAAATCTCCAGGATATTTTTACTGCCTTCATGGTCTAGGTTTCCCGTGGGTTCATCGGCCAGCAGAATCATCGGCTTATGCACGATGGCCCGGCCGATGGCGACTCTCGCTTGTTCGCCGCCGGAAAGCGCTGCGGGAAGGCTGGATGCGTGCCGGCTGAGATCGAGGTCTTTTAGAAGCTGATGCACCCTGCGGTCAATCTCGGCGTCCGGAATGCCGCAGACTTCGAGCGGGAAGCCGATGTTCTCGGCGACGGTCATGTGGCCGATCAGTTTGTAATCCTGAAACACGATCCCGATGCGCCGGCGATACAGCTGCATTACCGGCGTCGGTACTTTGCGCAGATCCACGCCGTCCACTTCAACGCTGCCCTTGGTCACAGCCTCTGCACCAGTCAAAAGATGTAATAGTGTCGATTTCCCCGCTCCGCTTTTCCCAGTGATACAGACAAATTCCCCTGGATCGATCTTCACGGTGACATCGCGAAGAACCGTGGTCGTGCCAAATGTTTTTGTGACTCCCTTGAGGAGGATCATGGCACCTAGCGTGAATGGAAAATGGAAAATTGAAAATTGAAAATTATCCTATCCATTTTCATTCGTATTATGCCTTTTGAGCGATCACATAGACCTCGGTGCTGCGATCGCGGCTGGTTTGGGCTTTGATGATGCGGACATCCTTCCACTCGCGCTTCACATCTTTGATGAAGCCATCGAAGTCGGCTCCCTGGAAGACCTTGAGCACGCAGCGTCCTCCTGATTTCAGGATGCGCTTGCCGACCGCGAGCGCGCTCTGATTCAATTCGATGCTTCGCCACTGATCCACGTCGTGGATGCCGGATGTGGAAGGGGCGGCGTCGGAGAGGAGGAGGTCAACGGGGCGATCGTTTGCTTGTTTGCTGGTTTGCTCGACAACCTCGTCAAGTTTCATGATGTCTTGGACGACTGTGTGAACATTTGGCGCAATCATTTTAATCTCCTGAAGATCCATTCCGATCGCAAGTCCCTTCGGCCCGATCTTCCCGCTGACGTACTGCAGCCACGATCCTGGTGCTGCACCGAGATCCAAGACGACCATTCCGGGTTTGATTAAATGAAACTTCTCATCCAGCTCCTGAAGCTTGTACACCGAGCGTGCGCGGAAGCCTTCGTCTTTGGCTTTGCGTGCCCACTTGTCGTTGGGGAGGTAGCGTTTGGGCATCAAAATTAGCAGTGAGAAATTAGCAGGGGGCAATTATAAGGGGTGCTTCTTCGCAGAGCCGACAGAGCGAGGATACTCCTTTGGTGTCGCTTTTATTTTCTCATAGATGAGAATCTGCCTTTGGCCCCAGTCATTCCCCAGTTCATAGATTATCGGTGATTTTCTTTGAAGGTGTAATTTCGCTTCAGCCCCAGATGCTGAGGAAATCTCTTCATCGATGTCCATGCTTTTCCAGAGGAGTATCTTCCCGCCGACTTTCACAAAGGGCGCACAGTATTCGAGAAGAATTGCGGTCTCCGCAACGGCTCGGACTGTCACGATGTCGTACTGCTCGCGATGCGCGTGATTTCTTCCAAGTTCTTCGGCGCGCCCGGTGAGCAGCATCACATTGGAAAGATTCATCGAAGAAACAATGCGTTCGACGGCGTCCATTTTCTTGCGGACGGAATCGAGTCCCGTAAATCGATGTTGCGGAAACATGATTGCCAGTGGGAGGAGAGGGAAGCCGCCGCCGGTGCCGAGGTCGAGAATTGAAAATTGAAAATTGAGAATTGAAAATTGTTGAAGGCACTGGATGCCTGCCAGCGAATCCATCACATTCCCTTCCCATACTTTTTCCTTCGTCCGGTGCGCCGAAAGATTTACTTTCGCGTTTTCTGCGAGGAATACATCGACAAGCCGGTGAAGCAATTCTTCCTGTGCGGGCAAACGTTCGATCATGCTTTCCCATTCTAATCCTCTGCTATGCTTGCGCCATGCCACACGGAACCCGCATCGCAGAACTCCTCATCAATTGTGGTGCCGTGCGCCTTTCGATCAATCCGCCGTTCACCTGGACGAGCGGCATCAAGTCTCCCATCTACTGCGATAACCGCCTGCTCTATGGCCACCCCGATGCGCGGAAGTTCGTTGTGGATGCGCTTGTGAGCCGCGTCCGTAACCTGCACATTCCCCCGGATGCTATCGCCGGAACCGCCACTGCGGCCATCGGCTGGGCGGCGCTTGTCGCCGACCGGATGCACCTCCCCTTCGTGTATGTCCGATCAAAACCGAAGGAGCATGGCATGGGCAAGCGTATCGAAGGCCACCTGGAGCTCTGCAAGCACGTCGTCCTCATTGAAGATCTTCTCTCTACGGGCGGCAGCGCCGTCTCTTCCGTGGATGCATTGCGGACGGAGGCCCAAGCCGTTGTTACCGATGTGGTCGCTATTTTCACGTACGAACTCTATGCCGCCTCCGAAGCAGCCCAAGAGCATCGTTTGAAATTCCACCCGCTGGCCACGCTCGGGATGCTTCTTACGGTTGCAGCGGAGCAGGGAAAGCTGACCGCTGATGAGGTAACGCGCGTAGCGTCATTTTCGAAGAATCCTAAGGAATGGGGTTCTACGCACTAGGAAGGGCGATTCTCTGGATATTCGTGAGGAGGGGAACAGTGGCACTTTTTCTTTCATAAACCGCATCTATTGGCTTATTTGATATAAAATACTAAATTGACAATAAGTCAAATTAGTTTAAATTGATAAGTACAAAGCGCAATGATTCGTATGAAAGGAAGCGTTTTGTACGCTCCTTTCAAATCATTGGCTTTCGTTTAGTCACACTTTTTGTATCGGGAGAATTCTCATGAAGAAGTCTATTGCAGCTTGGTTCGTTCGGGTTCTTTGTCCTCGTCGTGCAAAGCGTCAGCCCCGGCGTCAAAACCACCACAAGAAATTCGAGAGATTGGAGAGCAGGAAGATGCTGGCGGGAGATGTGGTGGACCCACCCCTACTCACCGTCGATCAGCCTGAAGGGGAGTTGGCCATCTTCGCCCCAGCACCGAATGGTTACGACATCAATCGCGATGGGGCATTCTCCCCTGTTGATGTATTGATTCTTGTCAACGACCTGAACACGAAAGGACCGCGGTCGGTCGCCACGTTGGCTCCTGTGGCGAATGACGCCGCGTTGGAGGAAATCAATCAAGGGGAGGAAGCCCAAGTTGATGCTGCATTCTACGTGGATGATGTCGATTGTGACGTTGTCCAGATTCTCGCCGAAGCGCGGCAGGGATCAGCAAATGTCTTGGTGGAAGGTGACATTGTCACTATCACACCTGACGCGGATTTCAGCGGAAATTTGGTCATTGAGTATTCTGCTCATGATAGCGACGGGAGTGATACGGGGACCATTTCGGTTTTTGTGAGGCCGAATCAGGCTCCGATCGCGAACGACTTGTCTTTTGAGATCGAAACCGGTGTCCCGTATGTCTTGGACATCCCAAAGATCGACCTCGACCCGGGCCAAGTGGTCCGTATTGACATCGCTACGCAGCCTGCTCATGGCACGCTCGTTGCAAATGAAAACGGTACGTTTACGTATACCTCCGGGGAAGGATTCCTCGGAACGGATTCGTTTACGTACCGCGCCTCGGACGGAATCGCGGCTGACTTCGGGACATTCACGTTGACTGACCCGAACTTCAATCACCCCCCTGTTGCGCCGGACTTGTCGTTTGACGCCAACGCGGGGGAAACGTTCATCGTCGATGTTCCTAAAATCGACGTTGATGGCGATACCGTTACATTGTCGCTTGAGTCCCAACCGCAAGACGGTTCCGTCGCGCAGAATGCCGATGGAACCTTCTCCTATACGTCAAACGCGACGTTTTCGGGGACGGATTCCTTCACCTATCGCGCAAGTGACGGCATGGATTCCGCCGTCGGTATGATCACATTCAACGTGATCGGGGTTTCATCGGTAGCAGACTTCGGTGTCACCCTGAGCGGTTCGAATCAGGCCACAGACAACGCGCAGGTAGAATATTCGGCCATTGTAACCAACAATGGACCGGATGCTGCCAGCGTTACGCTGCGTGACGCCGGGCCCGCTGGCCTGACGTTTGTTTCTACCAACAGCACGGTGTGCACGTACGATACCAATGTATCGTGCACATTCGAACTGGCTGCTGGGACAACAAGAGAGACAGTCATCACGTACTCTGTAAATGATGACACGTCGGAGACGCTCGGGAATGTTGTGAATCAGGCATCGGTCGTCACAACGGCGAACGATGCAAATACTGGTAACAACGTGTCATCTGCGGTTCAGACCACGGTCAGCAATGACCAGGTTCAGAACCAGAGCCCGGTCGATTCCGCTCCGGAGTCGAGTTATGACGGAAATGTTGGGGTTGAACTTTTTATCCCCAACACGCGGTTCTCGGACCCGGACGGAGACGTGCTGCGATGCACGATTCTCTATCCCGATTCCGATCTAGCGGTGAATGTGAACTCCCAATGTGATCTGACGGTGACACCCATAGCGGGGGAAACTCCGCGTACGGACGTTATCATCGTTCGCGTGGAAGATTTGCGAGATTTGGACGGAGATGGCGTCCTCGAGGTTCTATCTACGTTGGATGCCAGGTTCTGGTTCCAGATATTCGCCTAAACTAAACGAAAGCCTTGCCAAGAAAGGGGCAACAACAAAGGCCGCCAGCGCTCGCTGGCGGCTTTTTTGGATTCTTAAAACTGCTTCAAAAATCTCAGATCTCCCTCATAGAAACTGCGCAGATCTGGGATGCGATGCTTGATCATGAGCGGCCTTTCCACGCCGAAACCGAAGGCGAATCCCTGCCACTGCTCAGGGTCGATGTCGACGTTGCGAAGGACGTTTGGATGCACCATGCCGCAGCCGCCCATTTCGAGCCATTTGCCTTCGCGACTTTCGCTCAGGTCTCCCTGCCACATCATGTCCATTTCGAGGCCCGGTTCCACAAAGGGGAAGTAGCCCGTGCGGAAACGGAATTCCACTTTGCGGCCGATGAGTTCGGTGAGCGCCTCGATGAGCACGGCCTTGAGGTGCCCGACGGTGATATCTTTGCCGATCATCAGCCCCTCGAATTGATGGAACATGGGAGAGTGCGTCGCATCAGAATCTTTGCGGTAGACCTTGCCGGGACAGACCATGCGAAACGGTGGCTTGTGGGTCTGCATGTAGCGGATCTGGACGGGGGACGTGTGCGTGCGCAAAACCTGCTTCGAGTTGGGGCCTTGCCCTGAGCTTGTCGAAGGGTTTATCCAGAACGTGTCCTGACCGTCTCTGGCCGGGTGCTCCGGTGGAATATTGAGCAGGTTGAAGTTCAGATCCTCTGTTTCGATCTCCGGTCCTGTCCAGACATCGAACCCCATGCGACCGAAGACTTCCTCGATGCTGCGGATGAACTCCGGAATCAGATGCAGATGTCCTTCCTCATGTGCCGGAAGTTCCATCGACACGTCGATGCCGTCTCCGATCTTTAGCTGATCGCCCGAGGGGCTCCCGAGTTCCTTGCGCTTGAGCTCGATTGCTTCCGTGAAGGATTTTTTCGCTTCGTTAAGCTCCACAGCTTTTGCGCGTCGTTCATCGGGCGAGAGCGTTCCCATATCCTTCAATGCCACCGTAAGCACGCCGGCCTTGCGCCCGAAGAGTTCATGCTCGATTGCGGCGAGGGCATCGGCGGAAGGGGACTCCGCGATGCGCGCGGCGTAGGATTGCCAGTCGTGAGCTGCTGCTGCCATCGGCACTAGAGTACAGAGGGAGGCGCCCCAAGGTAAGTCCGTCAATGCCTGCAGGCGAGCTCAATCAGCACAAATACCCCGAAAATCAGGATCGTCATCCACCAGTTGAGGAGTTGCAGGACCAAAAAGAGCATTACGATGGTCATCGCGAGGCCCAGAAAGATTCCCTGCCGAAGCGAAATCGCCGTGATTTTCCCCGTGTCCCATACGTGCCAGGGCAGAAATCTCCAAAGACCGATGAAGGCGATCGTGCCGACGGTGCTGACGGTGAGAAACAGCGCGATGAAAAATGCGGGCAGCGCCTGAGCGGGTGCTGTGAGGGGACTCACACGGAAAAGCACAATCAGAAGCGACGTGAGGGAAAAGAGAGCCGCAACGGCGATGCCGAAGGGAAGGGTGGACATAGGGCTAGAGTACTAGAATACTAGGAAGTCTGAGTGCTGATTCATCCTAGTACTCTAGTATTCTGTTATTCTAGCCCTTTCAAAAATTCTCCCAGCGCTTTGAAATCATCATAGAGCGCCTGGCGCAGTCCGCCGTTATGGAGCGCCGCCGCCGGGTGGTAGATGGGAAATACCGTGACGCCATCCGTCAGTTTGTGGGGTTTGCCGTGGGCGTTGGAGATCGTTGTCTTGCTTAGGAAATGTCCGAGCGCATGGCGGCCGAGGGGCACGATCACGCGGGGTTTGATCAGTGAAATCTGGAGCTTCAGCCAAGGCATACACTGCTCTTTCTCCAGATCCGTCGGCTCGCGGTTCTCCGGAGGGCGGTACTTTACGACATTCGTGATATAGACGTCTTCGCGCTTGAGATTGATCGACGTAAGAAGTTCATCCAGAAACTTCCCGGCGGCTCCCACAAACGGGCGTCCGGTTTTATCCTCCTGTTCTCCCGGCGCCTCGCCGACGAACATGATGGAGGCTGCTTCCGCTCCTTCACCAAAGACGGGATTTGCCTTCTCCGAAAGTGGGCATCCCTTCCAAGATTTGAATTGAGTTTCGAGTGAGGGGAGTGTTAGTTCCATGCAATACGAGAGTACTAGAATACTAGAGTACTAGGAAAGCAGGAGAGATGCGGGTCGTCCTAGTATTCTAGGCCTAGCCCTAATACGCGGACTGGATCTTCGCCAACCGCTCCTCAACCTTCTTCCTTAGTTCCGCATTACCTTCAGCAAGGATGCGGACGGCGGCTAGCGCTGCGTTCTTCGGATGAATCACCGTAAGTGCCGGAACATCACTGGGCATGCGGAGGCTGGAGTGAATATCTGTGTGATACTCATCAAGATCCTTATGCGGCGGACAGTTGATGACCGGGTGGATGCAGGTTCCGGCGACGACGCCCCCGAGGCCGTTACTCATCCCCACCACTGTGATCACGACAGTCGGCTCTGTCATCGCGTTGAGCTCCTCCACGATCTTCACCACTTTGTCCGGCACTTTGTGCGCCGAGGCCATCACCGTTTTTACCGGAACCCCGAATTCCTTCAGGATGTCCTCCATAGGTTTTACAAAGTCTGCGTCGGATTTGGATGCGAGGAAGAGGATGACGTGCATGCGTCGATTCTAGGGGTCTGGAGCGTGTGAGAAAAGCTCAAAATCAATACTTGCTTTTGACGTAAATAGTGTTAATAATTACATTATGAATGATGCTCAAATAGAAGCAATAGCGGACCAAAGATTTGAGGACGGCAAGGCTGAGGGTATCATCGAGGAGCATGCACGAGGGGAAGAACGTCTTGCAACGTATAGGGAACGCAACCGCTCAAAGATGATCGGCGCAGGATTGGCTGTTGTGCTTTTTGGAGGAGCAGCGCTGCATTTTACCTATGAGTCCGGACGCAATGACGAACGCCAAAACCCGCGCCCCGATCCCATCAAGACTCCTGCAAACCCGGACAATGGAGAGGGCATTCCTTACGCGCCTCCAAGAGTATGGCATGTGCCGAGCGTCATCGCTGATCCGTCCGTCATGCCGATAGAGATTCCTGTCGGAGACGTTCGCGGCCATGAGGACGATGGTCTTGTTCCTATTGATTGGAGTAATAGTGCTTCGAAGTCGTCTTAGTGGAGGTTGACGGATCGTCATGAGTGAGGAGTCGGGGGGATCTTTTCTTCTCCTGAATGATTGTGTGGCCAAAATCTCAATGCTACCCTCATTCGGCTCGCTCTTTGCTTATCTTGTGCGCCCGTAGTTCAGCCTGGAAGAACGCCAGATTGCGGATCTGGAAGTCGTAGGTTCAAATCCTGCCGGGCGCACCATTTTCTGCTTCTCATATAACTCACGTGGGGCTCTAGCTCAGCTGGTAGAGCGCTTCCATGGCATGGAAGAGGCCAGGGGTTCGAGTCCCCTGAGCTCCACCAAATACAATCACTCATCTCCTATCAAGAGGCAGTTTGACTTCCCTCAGTCTTTCCCTTTGAATGAACAGTAATGGCAAAACTCGGTTGCGGATCTATGACGGCATTTCTTCTGGTTCTGCTCATACTTGTGGCGCTCGGTTCCAATGAGGCCGTCGGCTATTACTTCACGCATTGCGAGGACAGAGAGCTTATGGATTGTCTGATGCGCGAAGTCGAGGCAGACGAGGCGGAAGAAGGCGACGTCGTGGCGACCGGCGTGTACGAATACAAAGGAAATGCCGTGACAGTCACGATGACGATTCCGCTTGGCGGAGGCGGCGTGACGGGTGTGGTTTCGGGGACGTGCGAAGGAAGCTTCAAAGGCAACTACGGCGACGGAGCACTTACGGGATCGATGTCCGGAGTGTGCGCACCCTTTTTCATAAACATTCCGGCGAGCGCGACGTTTGTGGGAAGCGTGAATAAGTCTGCCAAAACCGTTCCTGTCACATTCACGGGCAGGGGAGGAGGCATCACGCATGAGGGGGCGATGGTGCTGACGTATCCGTAGGAAGCCAGGATCTTGACAAGGAAAATAAGAGGATCAGCATGTGCCTCCTATGAGCGATTGGTACGAACCAGCTCCTCAGGCTGTATCTCCTTCCACAAGATCTGTGGGCACGGAGACCGTGGAAAGAGTTTCTTCGCCAGCACGGCATACATCCCGGGGAACTGAAACCTATGAAACTATTCCCTCCAGAGCGTCATATTCGGAGTCTGTTAGCCGCGAACGCGTCGTTCGTGAACGGAAATTAGGATACGAAGCGATTCAGAGAATTATTACTTCTTTGTCAGATGAGTATGGAGTTCCCGTACGAAAAGCAGGGCGTGTTGAAGGAGCAAGTAAGTCCAGTCCGCGTCCTCCGTTCTTTGAAGAAATAGAATTTTTGAGACAGCATGTGCCAGGCATTCAGACTCCTCCGACGCTTGCGTACGGAGATTACAACGGCCGCCCTTCTCAAAAGCCGATCGTCATGAAAAATGAGACGATGGCGAGAGGTCAGGGGAAATATTTAATAGAAAATCCTGACCAGCTTCAACGCTTCCGCGCGTGGATGGAAGCACATGGAAATCCCAACGAATGGCTTGCGCAGGATTATCTTGATACGCCAGGAAAAGCTCCTACGTGCTACAAGGTCATCGTCGATTGTACGGGGGAGATCATCGCATCTCACATCAGTTATGGGCCTCCTCACAGCATGCATTTAAGACAGAACAGAGCAACCAAAGGAGACGTCGCAAAAAATTCTATGAAGGAATTAGAATATGCCGACAGTGAATTCTGTCTGGATTCCAGAGCTATAACATCAAACCATATTCTTCTTCATGATGATGACCAGACGACAGGTGGTCGTATCTGTTTGAATCCATTGCCTCAATCTCATCCGTACAATCAGACTGAGCGGAATATTCTTGCGGCACACGGGCTCGATAGGAAAGTCCCCTTACTTCCGAAGAAAGTAGCAACAACCGCATCCGGTATTGGTCGTGCTCTCGGTATGAAAAAAGGTCAAATTGATGAGCTGGTGCTTGGTGTCGATATGATTCAAAAAGAGGGAACGGATGATTTTTTGCTTCTGGAAGTCAATAGACGTCCGTCTTTGGCGTCCGTTCGAGATTGGCTGGGTAGCGCTCACTCGATTTCCGAGCCTGACGCATGGAGGTGGATCATCAGTGGCTCGATGCAGCGGGTGCTTCAAGATCGGTAAAAAGACACCCTTCTTTCGCAAAGCCGCCTTCATCCGGCCAGAGGAGGCGCGTACGCTTTCCATCATGACCATCGTCACCACGCACTATCGCACCCTAACTCCCGGGTCCTTCGTCAAAATTTGCGGCGCGCTCGGCGTCTCCTTCGGATTGGTCTATGGGGTATTGAATTTTCTTTTTATCCTGGCAAATACAGGTGCCCCGTATGCAAATATGCAGACAGGATCCTACGCCGGCTCTGTCGTTGTCGGATTCATCATGATCGCAGTCACGCCGCTCATCGCCGGTATCATGGGAGCACTCTCTGCAGTCATTCTGTATCTCCCATTCACGTATATATACATGCCCCTGCAAAAAGGGATCACGATCAGTGGAGAACAAAAGTAACGTCATTCAAATACAAAAAAGAGGACACCCTTCTTTTTGAGAGACTGGTGTCCTCGGTGCTGGCCTTCACCGAGGTGAAGGGCGAGCGGTGCACGGGCGACCTGTCCGTGCGCTCCCTACCCTTTTGATGGTTTTACGGGCCATCACCCTGTTTGTGTTTGTTTCCTGCTTGTTGCGGTTTTACGACGGCAACACGTCGAGTGTGTGTTGGTTTTTTCCTGGTCCCGCGGGTGCGGGACCAAAGGGCAGATCACCTCCCCCTTTCAATAGAAAACGGGAGGGAACCTACGGTGCGGTGGTCAAGCCGCAGAGTAAGCAGGGAGGAGAGAGAAGTGACTCCCCCCGCACCTTTTTCCGCTTCCAGGATCGACGGAAAAAGGTGCGGGGCCGAGGGGCTAGCCCTCGGATGGCCGAGCCCGATGGTGAAGAGAAAGCGTAAGCCGTCTCGCCCACCGTAGCGCGGTGTCACTTCTCACTTCTCCCTGCTTGTCACGTCAGATGAATCTGACGTGACTTGTTACAGTCAGCTTAAGCTGACGTGACTTGGGTCGGGAGGATGCGAAAGAGCAATTAGGATATGATACCACGAATTATTATTTTGAGCAAGGCATGATCCGGGAAGAGGAAACCAAGGAAACCAAGGAAACCAGGGAACAGATGCTGTTGCTGTATAGCGCCTGTTCGTTGGTCTCCTTGGTTTCCTTGGTCTCCTCACGATACGATCAGCACATGCAGCAAAATATGACTGCCGGAAAACTTGTGCTTCTGATGGGCCCCAGTGGCGTTGGTAAAAGCGTTATCTTGAAAGAGCTGCGCCGAAAGCACCCGGAGTTCGTGTTTCCGAAGTCGGCGACTACGCGTGAGCGGCGCAAGGGCGAAGGCGATGATCTGTATCACTTTGTCACCGAAGTATCCTTTGATGCGATGCTCGCGGAGGGCAAAGTCCTTGAGTCGGCTGTAGTGCATGGCGGAGCGCGCTACGGAACGCTCATCGAGGAAATCCTCCCGGCGATTCAATCAGGAAAAACAGTCGTTCGTGAAGTGGATGTGCAGGGATACGACAGCATCCGGACGCATCAGTTTTTCCGGAATCCCGATGCTCCTTACCAGTTACAGTCGATTTTCATCATGCCGGAAAACCGTGCGCAGCTTATCGCCCGTATCACCAAGCGCGCGCCGATCAGTGCGGAGGAATTGGAACGCCGGATCGCGAGCATGGACCGGGAGCTTACGTATGCCAAACTTTGCGATGCGCAGGTGGTGAACCATGACGGGAAGATTGCGGGGACGATTGGGGAAGTGGAGAGGGTGATTCGAGAATAGGAGACCAGGGAAACCAAGGAGACCAAGGAACAGCTGCCACACAAGAATAGAATCTGTTCCCTGGTTTCCCTGGTTTCCTTCATCGTCTAAGCCTCCATTCACTCCAGATTCCCTTTGCACTAAACTTCAACCATGCCACGCGCAAAAATCGCCTTGCTCTACGTCGGCGGATCCATCGGAATGAAAATGAATACCAAAACCGGTCGTATCGAGCCCATCGAGTCACTCACGGAAATTCATCGCTTTTTGCCGGAATTGCAGCGCGAAGTATCCCTCCAATTCATTACGCTTGGAACCATGGGCTCTTCGGATATCACTCCCGAGCACTGGGTGGAGATCGTCAAGACCATCGAGCGGATCTACGACGAGTACGAGGGATTCGTGGTCGTCCACGGCACCAACACGATGAGTTATACCGCATGTGCGCTGAGTTTTGCGCTGCAGGGCCTCAGTAAGCCCGTCATCCTCACCGGCGCATTATTGCCGATCAACGACATGGGCAGCGACGGGCGTACGAACCTCGTCTATGCCATCCGTGCCGCGCAGCTGGATCTTGCGGAAGTCGCGGTTGTCCTTGGGCCTCGCGTGCTGCGCGGGTGCCGGTCCAAGAAGATCGACCAGTCCATAGACAGGACGTTCGACAGCCCGAAATTCCCTCCACTCGCGGAGTTCAATATTGAAGTGAAACTCCATCCGTGGCGGTTCGTTCGCCGCAAGAGGTCACTGGAATGTCGGCCGGAGTTTGATCCGAATGTTGTTCTTCTCACGCTGCATCCGGGGCTGCGCGAGGAATATTTCCAGGCGGTGCTTGCAAGCAACCCCCACGGCATCGTGCTTCGCACCTACGGGCCGGGAATGCTTCCCGATACCGTTATTCCGTGGCTCAAGCAGGCCACCGAGCGCGATATTCCGATCGTCATCACCTCACAACTGGTGCGCGGGACTGTCGATCTCCAGCGCTATCGCAAACAATTAACGCTCGAACGCATCGGCGTCATCAGCGGCAAGAACATGACCTTCGAATGCGCCATCGTGAAACTGATGTGGGCGCTGGGGCAGACCCGGAACCATCGCAGGTTGCAGGAGATTATGGAGAAGAGTCTGGTGGGGGAGTTGGACGAATGATCTATCTGTCCTCCGGTTCCGCTTCCTTCTCCTCATCAATCTCCACGAGCTTCTTTCCCACGATCGAGCTGATCGCGGCTCCCAAAATGAACCCGACGACTAGGCGTTTGACGTGCTTTTCGGGCTTCGGCCGCTTACGAAAAAGTCCCATAAGAGCGATAAGTATAGCACGGTACAGGATTGATCAAATAATTTATTCAATTATTATCTCAGATCTCAGATCCCTGGCTTTACAGAGTCCTTTCAAAGATTTCCAAGTTCCGGATATGTACGGAGGTGGCTGAGGATTATCTGTTCGATTTCTGACAATTTCTTTTCACTTCGCGCCTCCATACACACCGAAATACACGGCGAGGTATTTGCCTGCCGGATTCCTGCCCATGCTCCATCGCCGAAATCGATGCGGGCGCCGTCGAGGGTATTCACCGGATAGCCTTTTTGAAAATGTGCGGTGATCGCTTTGATGATGTCTCCTTTGCGTTCATCGGGGCAGTGGGGGCGGAGTTCGGGGGATTGGTAGACTTTGGGGAAAGTTTCAAAGAGCGATGAAAAGAGGGCGTTGGGCGTTGGGCGTAGGGAAAAGATCTTTAGTACTCGCAATGCGGCAACAAGGGCGTCATCAAATCCGTAATAATCCTCTTCGCAGAAGAAATGCCCGGATTGTTCGCCGCCGAGCTTGGCGCTGTGCTGCCGCATCGCATGTTCCACGAAGGAATGGCCGACTTTGCACATAATCGGCTTGCCGCCGTATTTTTTGATCTCCGTTTCGAGGATCGAGGAATTGCTGACGGTGAAGATGACCGGCGAACCCGGATGGCGGGTCAGGAGGTCTTTGGCCAGCAGGAGCAGGATTTCATCCGCTGTTTTGATCGCCCCTGTTTCATCCACAATCCCCAGCCGGTCGCCGTCGCCGTCGAAGGCAAAGCCCAGATCCGCTTTTTCCTTGCGTACCATTTCCTGCAGATCCTTGAGCGTCGTGTGCTTACTCGGATCCGCCGGGTGATTCGGGAAATTGCCATCGGGTTCGGTAAAGAGTTCGATCACTTTCGCTCCCGTGTTCTTCAGCGCCTGCACATACACCGGCCCCGCGACTCCGTTACCGCAGTCGATCACGACCGTCATTCCTTTCCCGATATCCCCGAACATTTTTTTGAGGTGATCCAGATACGGAGTAATCGCGTCGATTTTTTCTTCTGTTCCATTCCGAATTCCGAATTCCGAATTCCGAATTTTTTCTATATTCTCCCTCAGCATCTGCAAATCCTCCCCCGAAAACGCTTCCGCATCCTTGAGCTGCAGCTTGATCCCGTTATCGTGCCCCGGATTATGTGATGCGGTGATTTGTGCGCCGCCATCCAACCCCAATCTGCAGATCGTAAAGTAATTGAGCGGACTCGGCGTCTCACCCATAGAAAGAACTTTGCAATCTGCAATTTGCAATCCTTGTATCAGAGCATTCATAAGTCCTGGACTGCTTATTCTTGCGTCCCGCCCGACCACCAGCTTCGGATTTTTTTTCCCGCTTCTCTTTTTCACTTCTTCGCCGAACGCATGGCCGATCAGCCGGGCGGCTTCCTCGGTAATCTGCTCGCCGGCGCGCCCGCGGATGTCGTAGGCACGAAAGATGCGGGGATCAATTTTAGGCATGAGAACGCCCTAATTCTATGATATAATGATATGAATGCCAAAAAGTCCCCTCACTGTCGCATACTTCACCATGGAAATCGGCCTCGAGAGCCGGATGCCCACGTTTGCCGGGGGCCTCGGGATGCTTGCGGCCGATATCATGCGTTCTGCGGCGGATACGGGAGTGATCGCAGCCTGTATTTCGATGTGCTGGCAGCACGGCTATATGCGCCAGACTATCCACTCGAATGGCACGCAGAAATATGAGCCTGTTTCATGGAGTCCGTCGCAATTCCTGCGCAAAGCGGATGAACGCATTACGGTCCAATGCGAAGGAAGGGCGGTGCAGGTGGGGGCGTGGATCTACGAGCTGAAGGGCGCATTGGCGACTGTTCCTGTGATTTTTCTGGATACCGATCTTCCGGAGAATGCGCCCGAGGACCGCCAAATCACTTCTCATCTTTACGGGGGCGACGGCGCGATGCGCCTGAAGCAGGAGATCGTGCTGGGCATTGGCGGCGTGAAGATGCTTCGAGCAATGGGGTATAGCGACATTGCCAAGTTTCATATGAACGAGGGGCACGCGGCGTTTCTCACATTGGAGTTACTACGGGAGCGAAACTGGAACAATGATGACGTGAAGCGCTCCTGCGCGTTTACGACGCACACACCCGTGGCCGCCGGGCATGACGTGTTTGATTACGATCTCGCGTACCGCGTTGCCGGCGATCAATTGCCGTGGCATATCCGTGAGATCGCAGGAAAGGATCGTCTTTCCATGACCGAGCTTGCCATCCGCTTGAGCCGCTATACCTGCGGTGTCTCGCAGGTGCATGGCGAAGTCTCGCGCCGGATGTTTCCGTGGGCGCAGATCGACGCCATCACCAACGGCGTCCATCACGTCCATTGGACCGCACCGGAATTCCAGAACCTCTACGATTCCTACATCCATGGCTGGCGCGAAAGCCCGCAACTGCTTGCGGAAAAGTGCCGCGAGCTGCCGGATGATCAGCTCTGGAAGATGCACCAGTTGGCCAAAGATCGTCTCATCTCCCATGCCAACCAGTTCACCGATGTGCCGCTGGATCCGCATTGCCTGACGATTGCGAGCGCCCGGCGTGTGGTTTCCTATAAGAGGCCTGAGCTTCTCTATACCAACCTCGAACGCCTCGCCGAGGTCTGCCAGGGGAAGGTGCAGATCATCCACGCGGGAAATGCGCATCCCCAGGACCCGTTCGGCCAAGGCGTGATCCAGCGCATGATCGAGCGCAGCCGGAAAATTCGCGATAGCGTTCGTATCGTCTATGTACCCAACTACAATCCCGATCTGGCGCAGCTTCTCACCGCTGGTGCGGATGTGTGGCTCAATACTCCCACGCGCCTCCACGAGGCCTCGGGAACATCCGGCATGAAGGCCTGCGTCAACGGCGTACTCAACTTCTCTACGCTCGATGGCTGGTGGATCGAGGCGTTTGCAAGGGATCCAGAAGCCGGCTGGAGAATAGGCCCTTTGGCTTCAGCCCTTCCTAATGCGGAAGAAACGACGCAGGTGGACGCCGAAGATCTCTATACGCAATTGCAATATGAACTCATTCCCGAATTCGAATATAAGGATCATGTGCGCTGGATCCGAAGAATGAAGCGCAGTATTGGTCTCATCGGATTCTTCAATACGCACCGGTGCGTGGGGGAGTATGGGAAGAAAGCATGGACGAATGAGCAATGAGAAATTAGCAGGGAGCAATTGCTCATTTCTAATTACTCATTGCTCATTCATAATTCTGGCATGCCTCCGACACAAATTGTTGGCATCCTCAATGTCACTCCCGATTCGTACTACGACGGGGGAAAGTGGAATGCAGTCGATGCGGCAGTGACACGTGCAGGAGAAATGCTTGAAGAAGGCGCCGACTGGATCGAGATTGGCGGAGAGTCCACAGGGCCAACATCGAAAGACGTCACTCTGGAGGAGGAACGTCTCCGGGTGATTCCCGTGATCGAAGCGGTTCATCGTGCGTTTCCAGAAGCGAAAATCTCGGTGGATACCTATAAGGCATCGATTGCCGAAGAAGCTATCGGAGCGGGGGCAACGATGGTCAATGATGTGACGGCGGGAAGGGGGGATGAAAGAATGTTTGCGGAGGTTGCGAAGTTTGCGGAGGTTGCGAAGTTAGTATTGATGTATTCCAAAGATCCCACGCCGCGCACGACGATTGCAGAAACACAGTACGATGACGTGATTAAAACCATCAAAGCATTTCTGAAGGAGCGATCCGAAGCTGCGATCAAGGCCGGCATCGCGAAAGACCGTATCATCCTGGATCCGGGCCTCGGGCATTTCGTGAGCAGCGAGGCCAAGTATTCGCTTGAGATCCTCGCGCGGCTTTCAGAATTCCAGGATCTCGGATGCCCGATCTTTGTGAGTCCTTCGCGCAAATCCTTTCTAGCAGGCCCGGAGAATCTTCCCACGGCAGAGCGCCTTCCGGGGACGATCGCGGCATCGGTCATCGCCGCCCAAAACGGTGCCGCGTTCATCCGGACGCACGACGTCAAAGACATCAAGCAAGCGCTCGATGTTGCCAGGGAAATTTTTCTTATTTCTAAGGGATGATAGCTGGCTGCGGAGCTATGCTCGTGAGCAGGTACACGATGCCGCCGCTGGCCACAATTACCAGAAGGCCGATGGCGACGCGGATGATGAGACTTTTGGCACGGCTATATTGTTCGTCTTTGCCGATGTTCACGATCATGAGAATACCGGCATAGATGATCATGACGACTGCCAGAATGAACACGTAGAAGTAGATGCGGTTAAGAATGAGCAGAATGATATGAATGGTACTCATCGGTGAGCCGAATGCGATGCCGCCTCCTGCAATGAGGTTGCCGGCGACAAAGGTACTTCTCATGTACACCAGAATGAAGCCCGCTACCGTGAAGAGAACGGTGCGCCGCAGCTGAGCGACGCCGTCTTCCGAACCGAAATTCGCGATGGCGCGGATGCCGCTAACGATGATCATCACCACACAAAGGATGCCGAGAGGGACTTCCAGGAAGGCGATGAGGTCGCGTGCTTCGCCGGCGATAATGTCTCCCGCGCTCCACGGATCCGTCAGGATCGTGGGGCCGCCGATGGGAGCCAGGCTGGCCGGATCGACGCCGAATGTCTTGGAAATGAGCGACGATGCGAAGACATCAACGAGATTCATAAGCGCAAGCCCCGCAAGGCTGCTGATAAACACGCGCCGCGCGGTCGTGGTCTGGGTTTCGCTGCCGCTTAAGGCCAGGAAGAATCCCGCGATCGTCATCGCAAGGAGTGCCGCCACCGCGGCGATGGGAATGAAGCTATATGCCACGCTATACAGGATTCCTCCGAATCCCATGCCGTTGCCCGAGGGGAGGTTGGGCGCGTTGGGCCCGGTCCCGACGCCTATCGCATCGATGGCGTCACTGGCGTTGAACGCGAACACGCTTTCCGTGAGGACGCCGGCGAGGATTGTAGAGATGCTCATCAGAAGAAGACGCTGAGGATAACGTAGGCGGACGACACCACGATGAGAGTGACGGCGACGCTGATGATGATTTTCTTGGAGCGATCCTTGAGCTGTTCGTCGGCGGAGATCACGAGGAAGAATCCCGCGGCCACCATACAGACGACGGCGAGCGCCCCCAGGATCGTGATGAGGAAGCGGCCGATGCCGGTGAGTTCTTCACTGATGAAGAGCGTCGTCACGCCCGTGTACGCGCCTGTGAACGCATTAAATCCGAACGTATTGACCGCGGTACCGGCGAGAAATACCGCCGCAAGCCCGATGACGCCCTTGATGATGCCTTTGCGGGACGCGTCCAGAGAACCTTCTTCCTGCACCACAATGAGCTTGGCGCCATGGAAGGCGATGTTGATGGTGAGAGCCGCGGCCACCATCGTGAAGAAGAAGTTGCGCATGGGCACGAGGACGTTGAGAAGCATCGATGTGGGCTGGGCTACTCCGGATCTGGCGGGCACCGTCGCTGCAATGAACGACGCGCCGGCGATGAGCACCGCGCCGTAGATCACATGCAGGTAAGCGCTGCGCACCTCCGTCGCATGGCTCTCGTCTTGGCCGCTCGTTGCCAGTTTCAGGCTGTAGAAAATCAGCATCGCCGTCGTGATCCCGAGCGCTGCGCCACCGATGGTGCCTGCGATGCGGCCCACGTACCCGCTGAAGCTCTCCGCTCCCGGACAGGGGAGCCACACAACGGGGCACACCGCAGCCGCGTATGCGGTTTCCATGAGTACGCCGGCAATCGCCTCGAATATGCGGAGAAAGGCCATAAATCACATAATTATAGCAGAAAAGGAAGAAAGCGGGTAGATGGAGATATGGGGTTAAATGGCTGAATGGCTAAATGGTTAGGTGTCGCTTGCGAACCATTTAACCATTTAGCCATGTAACACTCGTATTTGCTTTACACAGATAACGCATTTCCGTAGTCTTTCCGCACTTCCATGGGTAAACGTCCTACACCAAAGAAACGGCGGGCAAAGAGCGATGGCAACCGCCATCAGGCTACCTACGAACGCAAGCAGCTTCTGAAGCTCCGGAACCGCATGAATTCGCCGTACGGAGTTCCTGCGGAGCCGAAGGATAAAGCCGGCAAGGCGTTGAAGGGTATTACACGCATCAAGGCCTAAATGGCGCGTCGCAGACACCTCTCCCGTATCGCCGTCATGCAAACGCTCTTCGAGCGCGATGCACGGCCCATTGATACAGACAGCTCTTTAGAGCGCAATTGCGGCGGCCAGAACGGGGAGGCTGATCTGGAGTTTGCGAGTACGCTCCTGGACGGAGTGCTCAAGAAAGAGGAGGAGATTAAGGTTATGGTGCAAACACACGCTCCGGGGTGGACGCTTGACCGTATGGATCCTGTTTCACGATGCACGCTCCTTCTCGGCTGCTTCGAACTGTTGTTCGGCAACGATGCACCTCCGGCCGTGGTCATGAACGAGGCGATTGAGATTGCGAAAGAGTTCGGGACGCCGGAGAGTGGGAAGTTTGTAAATGGGGTATTGAATGCGATTGCGCATGGAGAAAAGAAATAGGTTGCGGGGTTTGCGAAGGTTGCGAAGGTTGCGGAGTTCTCCGCAACCCCCGCAAACTGCGCAACCTTCGCAACCCTTATCTTCGCAAACCCCGCAACCTTCGCTACCCTATAACCAATGCCCCCCGCCCCTCTCGTAACGCTGGAGAAAAACATCGGTGTGGTCTTTCGTGATAAAGATCTTCTCCTTGAAGCGCTGACGCACCGAAGCGCAGTCCGCCGGTCTGGGCTTAAGAAGCACAATGAGCGCTTTGAATTCCTCGGTGATGCCGTTCTGGAACTGGTTGCGACGGAATACCTCTTCCGTGTGAGCGACAAGCCCGAAGGGGAGTTGACGAATTACCGCTCTGCGCTCGTTAAAGGCGAGCATCTGGCTTTCGTAGCACAGGAAATGAAGCTTGGAGCGTATCTGCACCTGAGCCGCGGGGAGGAGGCCAGCGGTGGCCGCGAGAAGCCTTCCACGCTTGCCAATGCGCTGGAGGCGCTCATAGGAGCTATTTACATGGATCAGGGATTCGATGCCGCACAACGTTTCTGCCAGGAATTTATTCTCGCGCGGCTACGGGAGTTGCTCGCGGCCGGAAAGCATCGCGATGAGAAAAGCATGTTCCAGGAGAAGGCCCAGGAGCTTCTTGGCGTTACGCCGCATTATGAAGTGGTCAGCGAAGCAGGTCCGGACCATGATAAGAAATTTATCTCCGCGGCGCTCATTGGCACGGAAAAAATTGCCGAAGGCTCGGGAAGCTCAAAGCAGCGTGCAGAGCTGGATGCTGCGAAGGCGGCGCTCAAAGCGAAGAAATGGGCATAGGAATTGAGAATTGAGAATGGAGAATTGAGAATGTAATTCTCCATTCTCAATTCTCAATTCTCAATTCTCAATTTTTTACCCCATTTTAATTTCAATATCCACACCACTCGGCAAACTCAAAGATTGCAAGCTCTCAATCGTCTTGAACGTCGTCTCCGCCAGATCAATCAATCTCCGGTGCGTACGCATTTCAAACTGATCGCGCGCGTCTTTGTGCTTGAAGGTGGAGCGGTTCACCGTGAACTTGCGGATCTTTGTAGGCAAAGGAATCGGGCCGTGGACGATGGCGCCGCTGCGCTCGGCTGTCTCCACAATCTTTCCGGCAGCTTCATCGAGCACGATATGATCGAATGCCGAAAGACGGATGCGAATTCCTTTTACTCCCGATTCCATCTTCTTGGCCGCCTCAGCGGACTTTGTCCCCACTTCCGCCTTTGCATCGGATTTAGCCTTCGGAGCGGCTTTCTTTTTCGGAGCGGCAGGCTTCTTCGTAGGGTTCATAGAAGGGAGGAAAAGAGCGGAGGTGATGGATAGATAGTGGATGGTGCATGGTGCATCGTTTTGAGAACTATTCACCATCCACCATCCACGATTACTAACTTATTTGATGATCTTCGTGACGACTCCGGCGCCGACGGTGCGACCGCCTTCGCGGATGGCGAAGCGCGTACCCATGTCGAGAGCGATCGGAACGCCGAAGGTGACGACGAATTTGACGTTATCGCCCGGCATGACCATTTCCACGTTGGCCGGAAGCTCTACGCTGCCCGTGACGTCCGTCGTGCGCATGTAGAACTGCGGCTTGTATCCTTTGAAGAACGGCGTGTGGCGGCCTCCTTCCTCTTTCGTGAGGATGTACACCTCGGCGTCGAACTGCGTGTGCGGGGTGATGGAGCCGGTCTTAGCAAGAACCTGTCCGCGCTCAATGTCCTCGCGCTCGATTCCACGAAGGAGAAGTCCGACGTTGTCTCCGGCCATGCCTTCGTCGAGGAGTTTGTGGAACATTTCCACGCCCGTAACGACGGTCTTGCGTGTCTCGCGGATACCGACGATTTCGACCTCTTCGTTCACCTTCACCCTGCCCTGCTCGATTCTGCCCGTAGCGACCGTGCCGCGTCCCTTGATGGAGAACACGTCTTCCACGGACATCAGGAACGGCTTTTCCACTTCGCGCTTCGGATCCGGGATGTAGGTATCGAGGGCGTTGAGAAGCTCCTTGAGCTTTTCAATGTTCGCGGCATCGCCTTCCACAGCCTTCAAGGCAGAGCCGCGGATGATCGGTGTTTTGTCGCCGGGGAATTCGTATTTCGTGAGCAGTTCGCGAACCTCCACCTCGACGAGGTCAAGGAGTTCGGGGTCCGTAACCATGTCCACCTTGTTCAGGAAGACGACGATGTACGGCACTCCGACCTGGCGGGCGAGAAGAATGTGCTCGCGGGTCTGGGGCATCGGGCCGTCGGCTGCGGAGACCACGAGGATGGCTCCGTCCATCTGGGCGGCGCCCGTGATCATGTTTTTGACGTAGTCGGCGTGGCCCGGACAGTCGACGTGCGCGTAGTGGCGCTTCGGCGACTCGTACTCGACGTGAGCAGTGTTAATCGTAATGCCGCGCTCCCTTTCCTCAGGCGCGTTGTCGATATCGGCGTATGCCTTCTTTTCTCCTTCCGGAGAGAAGTTCATGGATAGGGCGGCGGTCAGCGTGGTCTTCCCATGGTCGACGTGACCGATGGTACCGACGTTGACGTGCGTCTTAGAGCGATCGAACTTCTTCTGGTCTGCCATAGGGAGAAAGGGAAATTTGAGGGTAAAGTGCGGCTGCGGCAAAGAGCCGCAAAAAGCCAAGCCAGTGTAGGGAAGAGTTTTAGTGGGCGTCAACTGGATTTCCATGAGCTTTGCAAAATCGGCGGGTTTTTTGGAAGCCCAACGGTATGCGATTTGCGTGGATGCCATCCTTCGAAATGGTAAAAACCGCCTATAACTCCGAGTTACAGGCGGTTTTTTGTGCTGGATCTCGATAGAGCTATTGAAACGTTTCACGGAAGGCATAGTCAGGCAATAGATTGTTTGTGTAGGCCGCGTGGTGGCCTACGTTTGTTAGACCCGGCCAAGTCTGCATCTTCCCTACAGGGTTGATAAAGACTTCCCAGATGTCGCCTTCTCCACGGTCGTACCGGCATGCCCCGTATTCTGGGTTTTCCCCGAGGAACCCAACTGCCTCAGGTAAGATCAGCATCCTCCACAATGAGGATTCAGGCTTATCCCCTTCATGGTATAAGCGCACTGGACCGCTCCAGTACCCACCGATCTTCACACAGGACGTAATAGTTCCTCCGTGAACCTTGGGCACAGTGAGCATTTGGAAGACGGGAACCCCCGGCCAGTGCTCTTCGATGATCCCACCCCGACATTCATGAGTATGACATCTACCACTACTGAGCTGAATGGTAGAAGCAACTGGTGGCCTCTCCCCCTCTACCAGAACCCCACATTGCGATAGGGTCCACTGTGCCGCTCGGACCATGAGATCTTGAGGCGTTGGATGCAATCGGAACATTGTGATCCTCCTTGTTCGTGATGGTGAAAAAAGATCCAGCTGTATCGAGCCTAGGCGTTCCTTTGGGGGGGGGCGCAAGGGAAAATGTCTCTATTTCTGCCAGCAGGCCATGACCGGGACCGCAGGCAAGTATGCCTGCTCTCTGTGCTGTGTTTTCCCTATTCCGCCAGCATCCCATGACTCTGCAGCTCCACCCTTCGACTCGTCCGCTGAGGCGGACTCGCTCCCTTCGATACAACTCAGGGCTAGCAGGGCAAGCCATTTATTCCGCAAGCATCCCATGAGATTGCAGCTCCACCATCTCCTTATATACAGGGCAGGTCTTCAACAGCTCTTCATGCGGCGCGAGGGCGATCAGCTTTCCTCCCGCCAGGACCGCTATACGATTCACTGCCCGGACTGTCGACAAGCGATGGGCGATAATGAAAGAGGTACGGCCATTGATCAGTTCCTTGATGCCTTCCTGCACAGAGCGCTCAGTAATCGAATCGAGAGCACTGGTTGCCTCATCCAGCACGACAATCGAAGGCTTCTTCAAAATCGCGCGGGCGATTGCGAGTCTCTGGCGTTCGCCGCCACTGAGCTTGATCCCGCGCTCCCCGATCACGGTCTTGTAGCCTTCGGGCATGCGTTGGATGAACTCGTGCGCCGCAGCACGCTTCGCCGCTTCGAACACTTCGGCATCGGTCGCATCGGCGCGGGTGTAGCGGATATTCTCGATGATTGAATCGTTGAACATCGTGTTGTCTTGGAGCACGAGCCCTACGCTTCCTCTCCACCAGGGGAGATCGAGGTCGCGGAGATCGATACCGTCGATGGTAATCGCGCCTTCGGTGACGTCATAAAAACGGTTGATGAGCGATGCGAGTGTGGATTTTCCCGAGCCCGAATGCCCGACAAACGCGATGTGTTCTCCCTGTTTT
>MFXS01000011.1:6433-8879 GCA_001788925.1 Candidatus Peribacteria bacterium RIFCSPHIGHO2_01_FULL_55_13 | reverse complement strand
TCCAGCGCATAGCGGCGCGCGGGATCCTTTCGCGTTTCCTCGTCGGTCACGGTCTCACCGTCCTCCATTTCCACTTTCGGATGATGGGGGCAGTGGATGTCCTTGCATTCCTGAGGCGTATGGCCGTGGAGAATGTCCATCTCTTCCTCAAGCTCGTCATCGTGCATCTGCGACATGCTCCCGGCCTGGCCATACGAGAAGGAGACATCTTTGAATTCCATCGCGCCGCCGATCTTCGGCAATATCTTTGCATCGGGGCGAGTAAGAACGAGCGATGGAAGCGAGGCGATCTGTACGCCCATGCGGACTTTTTCCATCTTCTCGTTCCACTTCGGGAGGAACGCGCCGATCACTTCAATCGGGGCGACGAGCCGGAAGACAATGAACAGGAAGAAGAAGAGTTCGCCGAGGGAGAGATGCCCGTTGACTGCAAGAGCCAGCCCCGCACCGATGATCGTCGCACGCAGAATGATGAACATGTTGATGCCTTCAAGCGTCGCCCACAGGCGGTCCGCTTTGATCTGCAATCCAAATGCGCGGTTTTGGAGCGCACGCATCCGGTCGAGCTCGCGGAGTTCCGCAGCGGAAGATTTCACCGGAAGAATGTTCGTCGCCACGTCATACGCGCGGCCGACCACACTCACCCAAAGCCGGGATACTCTCTTCTGCAACGGCTCCGCTTTCATTGTCACAAACCACAGCGCCACGCCGTAGGTGGCGAGCATTACCGCGATGAAGCCGGTGAGCTGCGCGTTCACCCGGAAAGCGATCACCAGAAAGATCACCCCCGTAATAGAGGAGGGAATGATCACTTCAAAAATCTGAAACCCCAGATCCCAGAGCGTGTCAGAGGCGTTATCAATCTTCTTGATGATGGCGCCGGCGCGACGGCTCAGGTGCTGGATCACGTCCATCTGCAGGACCGAGCGGTAGCTCTCCTGCATGAAGCGGATATAGGACCGGTTCATGATCCGCCAGCAGAGGTACTTATGAATCGCCTGCAGGATGCAGAGCACCACCGAAACTCCCATCCACATGCCGAAGAGTTGCCAAAAATTCTCGGGCAGTTTTCCGGTCTCCAGTGATCCCACACTGTCGATCACGCGTTGCCCGAGCAAAGGGTCTGCTACCCACACGGCAACGAGGGCGAGTGTGAGCACGACGTAGGCCGCAACCAGGTGAGGAAGCGTACGGAATTGGTGCCAGAGAGTTGTGAGCAGCAAGCGCATGTGAGCCGGGAGTATACTGCTCCCGATGGACCGCGTCGCCCGTATTCAGGCTTTTGTGGAAACGATCTGGGATTGGTATTCCGCAAATAAACGCACGCTTCCCTGGCGTGATTTGAAGAACGTCGATCCGGCAGAGCGCGCCTACAAGGTGATGGTTTCGGAGATCATGCTGCAGCAGACGCAGGTGAGTAGAGTAAAAATTGTGTTCAAAGATTTCCTTGAAAGATTCCCGTCTATTCAAGTTCTTGCTCAAGCATCAAACCGGGAAGTTCTGATGGCATGGAGGGGGATGGGGTACAACGGCAGGGCACTCAGATTGAGGGATGCTGCCAGGGTGATTATTGAACGATACGGAATGAGCAATGAGAAATTAGCAATTAGCAATTGTAGGAAAATTGCTAATTGCTCATCTCTAATTGCTAATTTTCCCTCGTCCATGGAATCCTTGCAGAACATTCCGGGGATAGGCCACTACACCGCCGCCGCCATCCGCAACTTTGCGTTCAATATTCCGACGCCCTGTCTCGATACGAATATCCGCAGAATCCTGCATCGGACGTTTGTGGGCCCGGAAAATTCCGATGGCACCTGGAAGAAAGACGATACGTATCTTTTGAAATTGGCCGGAGAGATCCTGACGGTCGCGACAAAAATGCGGAATGCGGAACCCTTCGACAAAGCTCAGGACAGGTGCGGAATTCGGAATATTCCATGTGACACGGCGAATTGGCATGCAGCTCTGATGGACTTCGGTTCTCTCATCCAAACAAAAAGAAATCCGAATTGGGATGCGTGCCCCTTAACCGACAAAAAATTAATGAAAACAACTCCTGCACTTTGGAAAAAAATTCCGCATTCCGCATTCCGCATTCCGAATTCTTTAAAGGAGCCGGGAAGATTGGTCGGAACAAAGTACATCCCCAACCGCATTTTCCGCGGCAAGGTGATCGAGGAATTGCGCGATACCGCCGAGGGCATGAAGCTCGATATGATCGGCAAGCGCGTCTGCATCGACTGGTCGCCGAAGGCACATAAGGATTGGCTTGAGGGTATTACACAAAAGCTCGTGCAGGAAAGGATGGTGCAGGTGCAGCGGGGGAGGTATCGGTTGTTTGAGGGGTAATTGAACCTCACGCCGAACTCCCCCATCCCCCGGCCCCTTCCCCCACAGGGGAAGGGGAGCTCTGTTTCAAGCGTAAAGGAGCAGGATGCTTCCT
>MFXS01000011.1:1317-6416 GCA_001788925.1 Candidatus Peribacteria bacterium RIFCSPHIGHO2_01_FULL_55_13 | reverse complement strand
GGTAGGGGTGGGGGAAAGAGTTGCGTTACAAATTACGTCGTCCCTTCCGGCTTCACCCCCAGCGCCGCTTCCAGATGCGGCAGCGAAAGCTCGGTCGTCTGCGCCAGAGGCGGAGGCACGATGACTTCCTTGGAAATCGTCGGCTTGAAACGCCGGAGGAACATGCGAAGCAGGAAGAGCAGCCCGCCGATCACGATGACCACAGCAATCGCTCCAGAGACGATCATGGAGGTGCTGATGCCGCGAGCGGCTTCCACCGCGGGCGCAGGTTCTTCTGTCGTCTCTTCCAGGACAGGAGCGGTGTATTCTGAAGATGATGTGGTCTCTTCTGCGATCACGGGATCTGAAACAATCGGTTCCGAGACGGGCTCGGATACAACCGGTTCGGATACGACAGGCACTGCGCTTGCCGACTGATCGCTCACGGTTTTCGTCTCCCCGTTGCGGTAGAAGATGCGCTGCTGGATCTCCGCTTTCTCCGATTCCTCCTCGGGGGTCATCGGGGTTTTCGAGGATTGCGCCTCCTGCGGGACGTCGAAGATTTCATCCGGGCTCATGTAGGCCGATACCGGCGTTGCCAGCATCTGCAGGGCCGCTGCTGTGAGGAAAATAGTGTGCATAGGTTAGGATTCGTAGAGTGTGGATTTCACGAAAGAATAGGGGACATCGAAGCGCAGGTTGCGGATCGCTTCCTGTCCGTGACGGAAGCTGAACCAGCGGACGCGACTTTCGGCGTTTTCCACTCCGAATTCCACGGCTTGTTCCAGATTGATCTGTTCCAGGCTCACCTGCAGCCGAGACGGATGTTCGCCGTTCAATCGGGGATTCATCACGTCAAGTTTCAGTGCAAAAGTCTGTGAATCACCAGGATCAATTTCCACCTGCACAATGGAGTCACGCAGTCCTTCGCAGATCACCAGAAAGAGCCCGGAGACACTTGAAGCAGCATAGGGGCTGCCTTCAGGGTATAACGGACGACATGTGTGACCATGGGTCAGGTCAGACTTGTTATACAAGTGGATGTTCGTCGTGGAAACAACGACGTTGCTGGCATTCACCGTGAAGATGAGGGCATCAAGCCCGGCGCGGTCGCGTTCCTCTTCCGGAGCCGACGGTGCGGCTGTGAACCGGAATTGTCCGACATGGCTTACTCCCGTGGGAACGGCGGAGCCGTCTGCGTCTGGATTCGCATTTTGTACGCTGATGATGCTTGTTTCCAATCTTCCCTGAGAGCTCTGAGAAGATGCAGAGTAGATGCTGCTGCTCGAACCTCCACATGGCCTCCCAAGTTGACATTGGTTTGGAGCACCGAATCCTTTGACGAGTACACATGCACTATTGCGGCATTCCGTGTGCCAATTTTCATTGATTCTGCTCGACTGCGATGAAGCAGTTGAGGAACTGCCTCCACCCAGAATCGGAATATACACTTTGCAGACGTTATTCTGGCAAACGTATCCTTCATTCGCCGTGCAGGTGTCTTGATTGCAGCCTTCGTGCACCACATCGCAGCCTTCGTCTCCTTCCTGAATTCCGTTGCCGCACTCTGCTTCCGGCTTGCAGGCTCCATCTAGGCATCCATTGGGGCATCTCTCATTGGTCACGCTGACCATCGTTCCGTTACATCCGTGTTCGATCAGCGTCACGGCATCCACGCAGAGGTCGGCGCTCATGTGGATTCCTCCTCCTCTGCCGGTTCCACGGACGGTGCCTTTCGCTTTCACGTTACCTACGCCGCCCGGGAATTCCGCAGTCGCGTCGCTGTCTTCGCAGAAATCCTCCTGACACTGCGAGCAGCCGTCATTCGGCGTCTGGTTGCCGTCATCACACTGTTCATTCATGTCGATGTATTCGTCACCACATTCTTCCTTTTTGGAGAGCCCCTCATTGCATTTGAACTGCAGCGTCACGGCGCTCATCACGTAGTAGCGTTTGCCTCCGGCGATTCTGCGCAGCGTATCGATGGCACTGTACTGCGGATTGACCCCGAGCTCTCCAGGGGAGATATAGAACTCTCCCGTGACAGCGGGTTCACGTCCTGAATACTGGTACACCCAGAAACGTGCGGTGGTCCGTTCTAAATCCGCGGAAGCGACACGCGACTCGGTGTTTGCGGGACAGATGACGATGTTGTGCTGGTCCTTTCGAAGCGTCACCCCGTTCATGGTCTCCGTCTCACGGAAAACATTAATGTTATTGCTCGTCAGTTGCGCCGGGACTCCGGTGGGATCTCCTCTCCCGATACCTGCGGTGGTGGCCACAGTCAGGAGCGTGAGAACTCCGGAAATCGTGTACTTCTGAGATCGGTTCATCATGTGAGGATGTGGGTATGTGTTGGTATTATATAATATTTTACAAAAAAATGCAAAAAGGCACGATGGGTCAAACCATCATGCCGTATTGCCTTTTGAAATTTATTTCGCCATTCCCTCGATTCTCCGTTCCCGGATCACGTTCACCTTGATGACGCCAGGGTAGGTGAGTTCTTTTTCAATCTTCTCGGCGATCTCTTTTGCCAATTTCTCCTGGGCAAGATCGTCGATCTTGACCGTGTCCACATACACGCGGACTTCGCGTCCTGCAGAGATTGCGAATGCGCGCGAGACTCCCGGGAAGCTCTTCGCTACTTCCTCAAGTTCCTTCAGGCGCTTGAAGTACGCTTCGATGGATTCGCGGCGTGCTCCCGGACGCGCTCCGGAGATCGCGTCGGCCGCGGCGACGATGAAGGCTTCGGGCGAGGCCATAGGGATATCTTCATGATGGGCCGCAACGCAGTGGACGACTTCCGGGCGGACCTTGAAGCGGTTGCAGATCTCCACGCCGATCTCCACGTGCGTACCGGGAACTTCGTGGTCGAGCGCCTTCCCCACGTCATGGAGGAGGCAGCCTTCGACGACGATCTGCTTATCGGCGCCGATCTCTTCGGCGAGCATGCGGCCGATGTGCGCCATTTCCACGGAGTGCTTGAGAATGTTCTGGCCGTAGCTGGTGCGGAAACGCAGCCGTCCGATGATCTTGAGGAGATCCTGGGGATAGTTCGGAATATTGAGTTCTTCACACGCTCTGCGTCCGAATTCGAGCATCATCTTCCCCACATCTTCCTTCATCTTCACGACAATTTCCTCGATCCTTGCCGGCTGGATGCGTCCGTCTTTCACGAGTTTCTCCATCGCGAGCTTGGCCACGTAGCGTCTCGCGAGGTCGTAGCCGGAAATGATGATCGCTCCGGGGGTGTCATCGATGATGATGTCGACGCCGGTGGCCTGTTCAAATGCCTGGATGTTGCGGCCTTCTTTTCCGATGATCTTTCCTTTCACGTCGTCAGTCGGGAGCTGCACAATTGTGGACGTGGATTCCGTCGCGGTCTCGGACGCATAACGCTGCATGGCTTGCGCCAGAAGGTCCTTGGCCTTCTCTTCGATTTCTCCTTCTCCTTTTTCGCGAAGCGCTTTCACCTGCTTGGCGAAGAATCCGGAGAATTCTTTTTCCAGTTCCTGGGAGAGCTGCGCTTTGGCTTCTTCTTCGGAAAGCTTGCTCACCTGTTCGAGCGCTGCACGGTGCTTCTTGGCGCCGTCCGCGAGTTCTGTCTTCAATTCCTCGACTTCCTTCTTCTGGCCTTCCAGGCCTGCGCGGTCGCGTTCGACGGACTTGCCCTTCTCGTCGATGCTGCGCTCTTTTTCCTGAAGACGCGCCTGCTCGTTCTGAATTTTATTCGTGAGTTCGTTGGCGGCGATTTTCGCCTCCGAAACGATCTCCTTGGCGTTGGCACGGGCCTCGGCCTCGACGGCCTTGGACGTGGACTGGGCCTGGCTCATCTTCAGGTCCAGCTCCTTGAGCTTTCCCTCCTTTGCCGAGATCTCGGCCTGGAGTGCGCTGCTGATTTTCTTTCCTTTGGAGAAGGCGAACCAGCCCACGAGGAGTCCGAGCAGGAACGCTGCTCCTACGATCAGATAAATGATGGTGTTTTCCATAACATTGAGGCGGAAGAAAATATTCCGCCACTCTCAGCTCAACCGTGCAGAGTGCCGCTTTGAAGGATGGTGTGAGCAGTGAAACGCATGAGGTGAAGCACTTGGAAGGGGATATCGTTTGAACGTTTCGAGAGTGACAGTTCGGACTCATTATATAGTCCGGGAGGGTGGGAAGCGAAAGGGGAAATTATGGCTTTCTTATGAGGAAAAAACGAAAGAGAGCGGAAAAATGCTGTTGACAGCGCATAAACGGATGATCGAAGGGTGTACGCGCGTCCAACCAGTATTCATGTGTTCCATGCCCTCATGGAACCGGTTTTTTGGCTTCTATCAGGGCTCTATACGATTCTTCTCTGGAGATGCTGCGCAGCATCATTCCTGTTTACTCGCGGATCCTTTGCAATGCTCCTCCTATGCATCCGGTTTTCCGACCGCTCTTCCTCGGCATGGCATTCGCGCTGCTTCTGCGAATCATCCCTACGGCCTACGCACGCGTCGTGATTTCGGAGGTGAATTGGGCGGGGTCGGACCTCAGTACGAGTGATGAGTGGGTGGAACTGGCGTGTGTAGAGGATTCAGAGGATTCAAATGATTCAAACGATTCAAATGAATGTTCCATTGGCGGATGGTCTCTCGCCTATGTGGATTCCAAGAATGTCGAGCAGACGATGGCGACATTTGCGGCAGGAACCGTGATTGGCATCGGCGAATATTTTCTCGTGAGTAATTACTCCGCGACAGAATCGAGACTCTCGGTTGAGCCGGACGTCGTTGCGACTGCGGTGAACGTTCCCAACACAAAACTGCTTCTCCACCTCCGAGACGCGTTCACGGCGATCATGGATGAAGTGGATGACGGGATAGGGGATCCGTTTGCCGGGCTCAACAGTGATATCAAAGTGAGTATGGAACGGATCGATCTGTATGGTCATGGTAACAGCAAGGACAACTGGATCATGGCATCCACAAGCGTGAATTTCGACGTCGAGGCTCCTGCTCTTGGTACCCCTGGCGCATCACGCTTGGGTTCCTCGGTTTCCTCGGTCTCCTTCGTTTCCTCTTTTTCTTCATCTTCTTCAGCGAACATCCCGCGTTCCCTGTTTATCACCGAGCTTCTCCCCAACCCCG
>MFXS01000011.1:0-1292 GCA_001788925.1 Candidatus Peribacteria bacterium RIFCSPHIGHO2_01_FULL_55_13 | reverse complement strand
GAGTACTCCGGTGCCGATCGCCGGGTTGCTCCTCTCTACCGGCACGGGAACCTCCGTGAAGAAGTACACAATTCCTGCGGGGGAAATTCTCGAGCCTCGTACATTCCGTTCGTTCCGGGCTCATCAGACGAAGTTGACGCTTCCAAATGACGGAGGCACGGTCTCGCTTTTCTCTGGAGAGACGAAAATCGATGCCATGACCTATCCTGCGATTCCCGAAGGTATGAGCTACGGGCGCACAAACGGTTCAGGGTCGTTCATGACATACTGCATTCCCAGCGAGCGCGAAGCGAACATCGAGAAACCCGTCGGGCTTGGAATCACCGTACAGTCCGGAGACCTCAAGGCGATCGCTAAAACTTCGCTCAATCTCACTGCATCCGCTCCGTACGGTCCCGCCCTCACTGGTGCCATCTGCCGGTGGGAATACCCGGACGGCTTTGCTCCAGAAACATGTAATCCGCCATCGCGTACGCTCAGCAACTCCGGCATCAGCCTTATCACTCTTCATGCAAAACTGCAGTGCGGCAGGGAAGAGCGGGCGACGCTTACTGTGCGGATTGATCCCAAAGGCATCGAAACTCGTGATGACAACATGCCGGCGATTGCCCTTCCGAAAAACAGTGTCATCATTTCTGCGGCAGTTCCGTATTCATCAAAACAAGACGGCACATGGGTGTCGCTTCGCAACACCAGTGATGATGCCGTCGATCTCACCGGATTCACGCTGGAAGGCGGAATCCTTCCCAATGACCGCTATCGCTTCAGCGGCGTCACGCTGCTCCCCAGAGAAGAACGGAGATTTGCCGGAACACTTCTCCGGATGGATTTTCCTCTCCCCCGAGGAACGCTGATACTCAAAGATCTCACCAAAAGTATGCAATCTATTCTTGCCTGGACTGCACTGCGTGATGGATCTGTCGTCCGTCCGCCGGTGAAACCTTTAGGAAGTATCACCGTGCAAGTGCTCCGCGTCGTTGATGGCGATTCCCTCGAAGTTGCACTGCTCGATACTGATGATCCAGATCTTCCATCATCTGTTCTGCATCGCTGGACTGCACAAGAGATGTCGCTGTCGCCTGCGATTCGTGTGCGGCTCATTGGCATTGATGCACCGGAACTGTTCCAGGAAACCGGTGCAATATCTCCATCAGGATTGGAAGCACTAAATTCCGTTCGAGCCCTGATCGATAATCAAAAAATTGAACTACAATTTGATACGAACTATTGGGATGACTATGAGCGGCTTCTTGCGTATGCCTTTCTTCCAAACTCGGAAGAGTTGCTGCAGA
>MFXS01000010.1:33814-40270 GCA_001788925.1 Candidatus Peribacteria bacterium RIFCSPHIGHO2_01_FULL_55_13 | reverse complement strand
GCGTGAAGTTATTACACAGGATGTTATTGCCGTTCTGGATGCATCCGGGGCTGGCGGCTGCGTTGAAGGTCAATCCTGAAGGAACGGGATCCGCGATCACCACATTGGTCGCGGTGTGCGGTCCTGCGTTGCTGGCTGTGACCGTGTAGCTGACTGCTCCTCCGCGGCTGGCCGTTGTCGGGCCGGTCTTCGTGATGCTCAGGTCTGCGTTGAAAACGTTGAGCTCGTCATTGTCCTGCTTGCTGACACAGCCAGGATCGTTGCCTGCACCTGTGCCGAAGTCGATGTATCCATCGGCATCATTGTCGACGCCATCCTGACACTGGCTCTTCGGGTTTGTTTCATCATTGTCATTCGGATCCGAGCAGCTGAAGTCCGCAGGGAAGTCTGTGGCTCCATCGTTATCATTATCAACTCCGTCACTGCACTGGGCGCAGTTCACGGTCGTCTGGACGACCGCACTCTGATTATTACTGGGGTTGGGGTCCGTTGTTGAGGTAGAAACGGAAGCCTGGTTCTGGATCACACCGTTGCAGGCGTAGGTCGCAGAGACCGTAAAGGCGATCGTGAACGATTTGCTCTGGCCATTGGTCAGCGTGAAGTTATTACACAGGATGTTATTGCCGTTCTGGACGCATCCGGGGCTTCCTGCGGCGTTGAACGTGAGTCCGGAAGAAATCGGATCGGCAATCGTCACATTCGTCGCCGTGTCCGGTCCGCCGTTCGTGGCAACGAGGGTATACGTCACCGTTGCGCCTCTTGCTACCGTGTTTGGTCCGGTTTTCGTGATCCGGAGATCCGCAGTGGCATTAAACGGTCCTTCATCATTGTCCTGCTTGCTTGCACAGCCGGGATCGAGCGGGAAGTCGATCTTTCCGTCACCGTCGTTATCGATGCCGTCGCCGCATTGTGCCTTCGGATTCGTCTCATCATCATCAGTTCTCGAGGAGCAGCTGAAATCATTCGGGTAATCCGTCGCTCCGTCGTTGTCGTTATCGATCCCGTCGCCGCACTGTGCGTTGAACGGTCCTTCGTCGTTGTCCTGCTTGCTGGCACACCCTGGATCCAGCGGGAAATCTAACTTTCCGTCTCCGTCATTATCGATGCCGTCCTGGCACTGTGCCTTCGGATTTGTTTCGTCGGTGTCGCTGGCATTGCTGCAGCTGAAATCCGCAGGGTAGTCCGTCGCGCCGTCTCCATCGTTGTCTACGCCATCAGAACACTGGGCGCAGCTGACGGTGGAGGTTACGGTCTGGCTCTGGTTGTTGCCCGCGTTCGGGTCTGTAGCGCTGGTGGAAACCGAAGCGCGGTTCTGGATTGTTGATCCGCAGGCAATCGTGGACGACACCGTGAAGCTCAGGGTGAAGGACTTGCTCTGTCCGTTATTCAACGTGAAGTTGTTGCACAGGATGTTATTGCCATTCTGGACGCATCCCGGGCTGCCTGCGGCGTTGAACGTCAATCCCGAAGGAATCGGATCGGCAATCGTCACGTTCGTGGCCATGGTCGGACCGGCGTTGCTTGCGGTTACGGTGTAGCTGATGCTTCCGCCGCGTGTTGCAGAAGAAGGTCCGGTCTTGCTGATACTGAGGTCTGCGCTGTTGTTTTCGTCGTTGTCCTGTTTGCTCGCGCATCCCGGGTCATTCGGGAAGTCGATCAGGCCGTCGGCATCATTATCAATGCCGTCTTGGCACTGTGCCTTTGGATTCGTTTCGTCGGTGTCGCTGGCATTGCTGCAGCTGAAATCCGCAGGGTAGTCCGTCGCTCCGTCATTATCGTTGTCGACTCCATCGGAACACTGAACACAGTTCACCGTTGTCGAGATCGTTGAACTCTGGTTGTTGTTCGGGTTGGGGTCCGTGATGCTCGTGGAGATCGCGGCGCGGTTTTGGATCGTGGATCCGCAAGCTACCGTCGAAGGGACGTTGAATGCCACACGTACCGTCCGCAGCTGTCCTGCGGCAAGGCTGAAGTTGTTACAAAGGATGCTGGTACCGTTCTGAACGCAGGAAGCGTCGCTTCCCGCGGCGTTAAACGTGAGACCTGTAGGAATGGCATCAGAAATGGTGATATTTGTCGCCGTGTTCGGACCGGCGTTGCTGCCGATGAGCGTGTAGGTCACCGTAGACCCACGGTTTACGGTTGTCGGGCCGCTCTTGCTAATCGAAAGATCAGCCGTCGCTGCGTTGAATTCGTCATTATCCTGCTTGCTGACGCAGCCAGGATCATTGGAGGCAGCTGTTCCGAAGTCGGTCTTTCCATCGCCGTCGTTATCCACGCCATCCTGACACTGCGACTTCGGGTTCGTTTCATCCGTATCCGTTGCCGAACTGCAGCTGAAATCATTCGGGTAGTCCGTTGCTCCGTCACCGTCATCATCCTTGTTGTTCTGACACTGCGGTTCATTGGATTCATCGTTGTCCTGCTTTGACGTGCATCCGGGATCCTGCGGGAAATCGATGCGTCCGTCATTGTCATTGTCGATTCCATCCTGACACTGCGACTTGGGATTCGTCTCATCGTCATCGGTGCTCGAGGAACAGCTGAAATCATTCGGGAAGTCCGTGGCACCGTCTCCATCATTGTCGATGCCGTCTCCACATTGTCCATTGAACGGCCCCTCGTCATTATCCTGTTTTGAGGAACATCCCGGGTCCTGAGGGAAGTCGGTTTTTCCGTCGCCATCATTGTCGATGCCGTCTTGGCACTGTGCCTTCGGGTTCGTCTCATCGTCATCGGTGCTCGAGGAACAGCTGAAATCATTCGGGTAATCGACTGCTCCATCTCCATCGTTATCGATGCCGTCTCCACATTGTCCGTTAAACGGTCCTTCGTCATTATCCTGCTTTGAGGAACATCCGGGATCCTGCGGGAAATCCGTCTTTCCATCACCGTCATTGTCTACACCGTCCTGACACTGCGACTTGGGATTCGTCTCGTCATCGTCCGTTGTCGAGCTGCAACTGAAGTCATTCGGAAAATCCGCTGCTCCATCATTATCATTGTCTACTCCATCCCCGCATTGTCCGTTAAATGGTCCCTCATCATTGTCCTGCTTCGATGAACATCCGGGATCCTGCGGGAAGTCCGTCTTACCGTCTCCGTCATTGTCTACACCGTCCTGACACTGTGACTTGGGGTTGGTTTCGTCATCATCCGTCCGCGAGGAACAGCTGAAATCATTCGGGTAATCGACTGCTCCATCTCCATCGTTATCAATCCCGTCACCGCACTGTGCATTGAACGGCCCCTCGTCGTCATCCTGATTGTTGGAGCATCCGGGATCTTGGGGGAAGTCCGTCTTTCCGTCGCCGTCATTGTCTATGCCGTCTTGGCACTGAGGAATGACGAATGGTCCGACAAAACGCATCATTTTGTCGTCATTTGGAGGATCGTCCGCCGGACTATGGTAGTTACATTTTCCTGCGGGATATTGCCCGCGCTCCCCGTCATGACAATCAAATGATACATAGGTATCTTGAGGAGAACCGAGAATCTTACAGACGGCATTGAGTGTCTCTACCTCCGGAGTTCCTATCGTCCATCTATTTCCTCCGCCCCCGCCTCCTCGGGAACTCACAAGAGGCTTGGTTGGTTGTGTATAGTTGAGATTTTTATCACGGATTGCTTTAGCCACGAGATTGGGAATACCCAATTCCACCAGTATCCCCCTTCCGTCCAAACCCAAATACGTCTGCGTTGTTCCATTCGGATTTCGACAGGTAATCGTTGTGAGCCATGTAATCTGGTACTTGGAACCAAGCGATAATTGCTCAAACTGAAAGTCACCAGAGGAGGTTGTTTGCGCAACTGCCACGGGAACGTCCGGCGCGAGATTGGCCGTGAGGGCGGTGATTCCCTCGAAGGGGACTTGGCTCAGGAGCATCGAGTAGACGCTCAGAGCAGCGACCAATTTGCGCGCACGCATAGGACTTGGGGGTTAGATAAAAGGGATGAATAGTAAGCATTTCTCATTAATAGTCAAATTTATTTGAATAAGTTTATAATGTATCTATTAGCTCAAATAATAGATTTTAAATAGTTCTCGTTTAACGATATAGATGTGATATTTTGATAGAAAGACATTAATAGTTGCTTCTTTTACTTGAGTTTGAGTCAATAGAGGTAAAATGACGAGAATACGGCAATAAATTGATATTATGGCAACTATTGCTTTAATATAAATATAGTTTAAAAGGTATTAATTCGTATACGATATCAATATCGCTCAAAAAGGCCAAAAGAATAACTATTTATATAGTTATAAGATATTGTATAAAAAATGTATACAATCTCACTACCTCATGCATTTCCGGAATCTGGTACGCTATTTCCGTACCTTGGGGAGTCCCGCCTACGCTGCTCTGCGGAGCTTCGGCGGGCAGGCGCCAAGCCCACCCCATTCAGTTAATATACGTCCCGCACTGTTCTTCACATCATCTCGTTGGGGAGTCGCCAAGTGGTAAGGCAGCGGCCTTTGAAGCCGCCATTCGTAGGTTCGAATCCTACCTCCCCAGCCAATCTCATTTCGGTATGGCTAGACACGATTCTCTGTACGGATCGTCTTTGAGCGTGCACGGAATGAGATATCACAAGCAAATCTCGGTACCCGTCAATTTCATCCCATCCTCTATCCCGGCAGGATAAACCACTTTCCGCTTCTCTAATGCGCCCACTCCCGTTTTCCGCCATCGGCATACTCACGGCTCTTTCCATCCTCGGTGCACATACGGTCCTTGCCCAGTCGCGCTGCGATACTGTCCGCATTGAAGACGGAGAAGGGGAATATCAGCAGTGCCTTCGCGATGAGCGCGAGGAGCGCGCCAATGAGCAGATCGATTTGTACCGTACCAAAATTGATTACCAGAGAAAGGTGCGGGAGCTATCCTATGACCAAAAGCGTTCCAAAGCGGATATCCTCTGGAAACAGTCGGATTTCCAATATGAGACGCAAATCCGAGAAGCCGAGCAGCAGATTGCACTGCTCAAAATTTCAACCGCAGGCGACAATCCTGAAATCCAGCGGATCGAAGTCCGCATTGATGACCTCAACCAGAAGCGCGATCTTCTTTCCGCCCAGAAAGATCGGATGATCTCCCTCTACGACGTCCGTCAGGACATGGAAAACACGTATCTCGACCTGCAGATGCAGAAATACGAGCTAACGGCGCGTGGTGTCACGCCACTGAATTTTGAGTGGTAGGGGCTCAATATGGCATAAATGCTTGCAAGGGGCTCTTCGGGCCCATACACTTCCCCGGAATGTTTGCCGTCGTCGACATGAAAGGCTTTCAGGAGAGGGTTTCGGAGGGGCAGAAAATCCGCATCCCGCGCCTTAAAGAGGAAACGGGTGCGAAGGTCGTATTCGAACAGGTCTTGCTGCTTTCCAAGGATTCCGCGGTGACGGTCGGTACGCCGACAGTCGCGGGTGCATCCGTTGAAGCGAAAGTTTTGGAGCACACCCGCGGCGACAAGATCCGCGTGGTGAAGCAGCGCCGCCGCAAGCGTTACCGCAGAGTGAAAGGACACCGTCAGGAGTACACGGAGATTGAGATTGTGAAGATCGCCGTCTAATACCATTTACGATTTCTGATTTGCTATTTACGATTTGGCGTTCTCCACCGTAAATCCTGCCTACCGGACAGGCAGGCATCAATCGTATTTAGAGGTCGGTTGTTCTGATCACATACCCAGCACCAGGACGAGTTATAATCATCACGCACATTCCACGAGTGGCTCTCAGCATCGAGCAAGCGCGATCAAATGATTCTGGTAAATCCCTTACAATACTCGCTTCGTGAATATGGGGTGGTGTCGCTAATCCTGTGATCTCCTCATCCAAGACAGCACCTGTCGCTTCAACTGCAACAGCCTGTCTGCATTCTAATTCAATACGTTCGTGAGGAGGTTCCAGTGAATCAGTCCAAGTTCGGTCCTTGCCCATGAAGCTGATCTTACTCGTGTGAAGAGTAAAGTCACTTCAAATCCTTTTGATTGTGTACTCTTCTGCAATTCAACTCTCAATTTCAATGCGCAGCTTCCGCATCGCTTCGAGAGTCACCCCGAGGTTCTGCATGCATGCGACGGTCTCTCCGTAACGCTCCTTCGTTTTTACCAGATGATGCAGGTAGGCGCGACTGTGATTCCGGGAAAGGGGAGAAGGTGAATCCGGATCAAGCGGTGCGAAGTCTTCTTTGAAGATCGCCTTGTCGATGTCGAGTGCTGTCCCATCCGAGAGCAGAACTTTTCCGTGCCGCGCGATGCGCATCGGAAGGACGCAGTCGAACATGTCGATGCCTTTAGCAACGCACATTTTCAATTGATCGATGACGCCGACGCCCATCAGGTAGCGTGGTTTATCTTCCGGAAGCAGAGGGCAAACGGCACCGAGGATGTCGTACATCTCCTGCTCGCTTTCCCCCACGGCAAGCCCTCCCACAGCGTAACCGTCGAAGC
>MFXS01000010.1:0-33769 GCA_001788925.1 Candidatus Peribacteria bacterium RIFCSPHIGHO2_01_FULL_55_13 | reverse complement strand
TTGTTTGCTGGTTTGCCTGTCCTGAGCTCTGTCGAAGGGCGGGTTTGCTCGATCAAGATCTGATGTTGTTTCTTACATTCCTCTGCCCATCGCAGCGTTCTGTCCGTCGCTTCGAGAATCTCCAATCGCTTTGCTGTGGAAGGCGGACAGTGGTCGAAGCACATGATGATGTCGCCCCCGAGCTTGTGTTGGATGTGCATCGCCGACTTCGGATCCAGCCGGTGCTCGCTTCCATCCACATGCGAACGGAATGTCACGCCGGAATCGTCAATAGAGCGGATCCGGGCCATGGAAAAGACCTGGTAGCCGCCGCTATCCGTGAGGATCGGCTTCTCCCAGTGGATGAAATGATGCAGCCCTCCTGCCTTGGCCACCGTGTCTTCTCCGGGATGCAGATGCAGATGGTACGTGTTGCACAGCAGGATCTGCGCGCCGAGCGCGAGAAGATCCTCATGTGTGAGTCCTTTCATCGCGCCCGCCGTTCCCACGGGCATGAAGAAAGGTGTTTCGATGGGGCCGTGCGCGGTCTCCAGCCGGCCACGACGGCCTATCGGCGAGGAATGAAGAAGAGTAAAGGGAGAAGACATAGTTTCGAGTTACGGGTTTCGAGTAACGGCATGTTGCCCGTGCAAGGAACGATCCAGCAACCCGAAACCCGCAACCCGCAACTTGATTCCTTTTCCAAAGGAGACAACACTGTTTCCAATTTCTCCCCCATATCCAATGTTGAATCCCGCTTGGTGCCCTAAAACTCCGAAGGCGATCGTCGCGCTCTGTCTCAGAGTCAGCTTCGGTCTCTCCCTTGTGTTTGTCGGAATCGCACACTATCTGACCATCTCCGCGTTCCGCGGCATGGTTGCCGATGGTCTCGGCGTTATCTCGATTCTGGGATCCGTGTGGGCCTACATTCTGCCGGCCCTCATGATCGTCGGCGGAGGCCTGCTCGTGGCAGACAAGCGTCGCGATATCGAAGCCTGGGCCACGAGCGTTGCCCTCGGTTCTATCCCCGCAGGCATGCTTCTCAAGTCCGTGGTCGGCGGCCTTTCACTGGCCGATACGATGCCCGCTGCCATCAATGCCTTTGTCTGGATCATTCTCTATCTCCTCGTGCTTCGGATTTCGTGTTGCACATCGGGATCGTGCGAGAAGCCGGGAACGGTAACGATGTAATGAAATGAAAACGTCTACCGTAGAGACGCACGTGGCGTGCGTCTCTTGGTCGTGAAAAAAAGACGGACCACAGGTCCGTCTCTACATGTGCATTGATAACCTACGTGCGCTTAATGCTTGTTCACAATCCCGTCGATAATTCCGTAATCCAAGGCGTCTTTGGCACTCATAAATTTATCACGTTCGGTGTCATTTTTTACCTTTTCCAGCTTCTGACCCGAGTGCTTAGCGATCATTTGATTCAAAAGATCTTTCGTCTTGATGATGTGATCCGCATGGATCGCGATATCGGTCGCCTGACCTTCGGTTCCGCCGAGCGGCTGGTGGATCATGATCTCACTGTGCTCCAGCGCGAAGCGCTTTCCCTTGGCTCCGCCCATCAGAATAATTGCTCCGCCGGAGGCTGCCATGCCGAGACATACCGTGGAAATATCCGGTTTCACGTATTGCATCGTGTCGTACATCGCGAGGGTTGAAGTAACCTGTCCTCCGGGAGAGTTCACGTAGAGGAGAATGTCCTTCTTCGGATCTTCCTTTTCCAGGAAGAGCAGCTGCGCGATGACGGAGTTCGCCACATCGTCGTTGATCGGCGTGCCAAGGAAGACGATGCGCTCTTCGAGGAGGCGGGAGTAAATGTCGTACACGCGCTCGCCGAACTGCGTCTTTTCGATGACGGTCGGGATCAGCGTGTTCTGGGGTGTGATGATGCCGCGGGAGATATTTTTGGCGACGGACTGGATCAGAGGGTGCATACAGGGGAGGAAAATGATTCAGATCATTGTACCGCTTTTCGCGTATCGGAGCAGTGTTCATTGACGTCTTTATATGGTGGAATAGATTCCGATGACCGCAAATTGGAAAGAAAAGATTACATTTCATGTCCAAAATTCCGGGCATTCGTTAATCGTTGTGCTTGGGCCAACGGCGAGCGGGAAGACAGCGTTCTCCCTCGATGTCGCAAAGGCCGCAGCGGAGGTTCATGAACCTCCGCTACCACACCAATGGAACGTCGCCGAAATCATCAACGCCGACTCGCGCCAGCTGTACCGGTTCATGGATATCGGGACAGCGAAGATCACGCCGAACGAAATGGAAGGGATCCCGCATCATCTTCTGGATGTTCTTGATCCGAAAGAAGAAGCAACGGCAGCGTGGTACAAGAGTGAGGCAACGCGTATCGTCAATGAAGTTCTTGGGCGAGGCAATGTTCCAATTCTTGTCGGCGGCTCGATGCTCTACATCTCCGCGCTTTTGGATGATCTGCAATTTGTCGCAAGCGGTGATCCTGTATTACGTCAGACATTGGAGCAGCAATACGATGCGGATGGGGGAGTGGCATTGTATGCACGCCTGATGGAGATCGATCCGGAGACGGCTTCGGCCTTTTCCTTGAAGAACAAACCCTACGTCGTCCGTGCGATGGAAATTGTTGAAAGCACGGGAGATATCCCATCGTCTCTTAAAAAAACCGGATCATGCCCGTGGGATCTTTTGATCTTCGGCATGGAATGGCCAAGAGAAAAGCTCGTCGAGCGGATCAATGCGCGGACAGAGCAGATGTTTGCAGACGGCTGGATCGGCGAAGTGCAGTCACTTCTGGATCGCGGTTACTCCGTGAATGATCCGGGGATGAAGAGTCATGGGTATCGCGAAATTGCTGAGGCAATTTCGAATGGAAAAAGCAAAGAGGAAAATGCAAAAAAGCTTTTAGGGATCATTGCAGCAAAGACTCGGCAATATGCAAAACGACAAATGACCTGGTGGAAGCATGATCAAAGAATCCACTGGCTCGCCCCAGAGGAAATTACGAATGGCTTGCCCTGAGCGAGTCCCGCGCTCGGGACGAGTCGAAGGGTGGAAGCATGATCAAAGAATCCACTGGCTTTCCCCTGAAGATCTTACGCCGTAAGAACCATCTCGAGCTTGCGGAGATCTGCCTTCGGCACGTTCTTCTCCTTCTGCATCGCCTTTACAAGATCGAATCGTTCACCGCGCGCGTCTGCAACAACGTCGACGATGTGATCACGCTCCTTCATGGCTTCCGGAGCAAGCTTCACTGTGCTCTGCAAATCCTTGAGCGCTTCACGGGAATGTTCCTGCCGTACCTTGGGGATTTCAGGGTTTTTCATGGACAGAGATGTTAGAACTTGAAAACGTCGTGAGTCTCTTCGATCCGCTGCTTCATCTGCCACAATTCTTCAATCATCTGAGAGAGGATGGGGGATTCGTCGGGCGTCTGCTTACTCACGCGAAAGAGATAGATGCTCTGGAGCAGATTCGCGATGTTCATGAGCGCGAGGTCGGTCTTGTCCTGCCACTGCTCATCGAGTTTGTCGTACACGTCGTGCTTCAAAAATGTCTGGGGCTGGTAGACGTCGATTTCTCCGTTGTCGATCAGTGAAAGAATGGTTCGCAGGAAGACATTCTTCTTGTCGTCCATGGGGGCGGCCGCGGCTTCGCCCATCTTTTTCTGGTCGGCAGCACTTACGCCCGCCTTTTGACCTTGTGCCATCGTTGTGAGGAAGTCCGCCATGCGTTCCTTCTATTGTAGCAGAAAGCGGCTATCATTGCATCGTGCTTCACGTTGGCGATTCTGCACCGGCTTTCACAGCACCCGACCAGAGCGGGAAGATTCACTCGCTTCAGGAATATGCCGGCCGCTTCGTCCTACTCTATTTCTACCCGAAGGACGATACGCCGGGCTGCACGACAGAGGCCTGCGGCTTTCGCGATCACTTTGACGAGCTTTCAAAGAAGGCCGTAATTCTCGGCGTGAGCAAAGACGATGCGGAAAGTCATGCGCGATTTGCGGAGAAATACGATCTGCCGTTTCCACTCCTTGCCGATCCGGACAAGGCGATCATCGCGGCGTACGGTGCGGATGGGGTGATCTACCCTAAACGCGTGAGCTTTCTCATCGCACCGGATGGAACGATCAAAAAAATCTATGACAAGGTCGCTTGCGAGGAGCATGCAGAGGAAGTGCTGCGCGATATCGCAACGTTTGTATAACGCCTAGACCTCCGTATCTTCGAGGCCGGCCGCCGTGCCCGCTTCGTCGCTCTTCTCGAAAATGTCCTTACAGAGGCAGTCGTTGCCTGGACATTTGCAGCCTCCGCAGGATTCGCAGGTGGGGGTGTGGCAGGTTTCGCAGTTCATATCCATCAGTATGGGGCCAGCCGCGACGAAATCAAGATGGGTTTCGGTAGAGACGTGCCGGTGGCACGTCTACACTATCGTCGTGCCCAAAGCCGCATTCCCAAAGACTGTCACCGAACCCCTGGCCTACCGCGTCCGCCCTCGAACCCTTTCAGAATTCATTGGCCAGCGCGAGATCGTGGGAGAGGGGACGGCGCTGCGAGCTGCGATTGAAACCGACGCGCTTTCTTCCGTGATTCTTGCAGGGCCCCCGGGGACCGGGAAGACCACGCTCGCGAAGATCATCGCCGAGACCACCAAGGCGCAGTTTATGCAGCTCAATGCCGTCACGAGCGGCGTCGCCGACCTCAAGGCCGTCTGCCAGGAGGCCGAGCGGATGAAAACCACCTTCAATCAGCGCACGGTTCTCTTCATCGACGAAATCCATCGATTCAACCGCGCGCAACAGGATGCGTTACTTCCCTATGTGGAGCGCGGCGATGTCATCCTCATCGGCGCGACGACGGGCAATCCCTACTTTGATGTGAATGCAGCGCTCGTTTCACGGTCGCATGTCTATCTCTTAAAGCCTCTGAGCGTTGAAGAGCTTGCAGCAATCCTCAAAAGCGCGGTCGCGGATGACCGCGGCTACAAAGGGCAGCTGAAGATTTCTGATGAGGCGATCGCCCGCCTGGCAACAATCGCCAACGGCGACGCGCGCATCGCCCTGAATGCGCTTGAGCTGGCGGCGCTTACAGCCGGGAAGAATCTGTCCCTTACGGAGATCGACAAGCTCTTCAAAGAGCGCAGGTCCCGCTACGATGCCGATCAGGAAGACCACTACGATACGATCTCGGCATTCATCAAATCCCTCCGTGGCAGCGATGTCGATGCTGCGCTGCTGTGGCTCTTCAAGATGATCAAAGGCGGCGAAGATCCACGCTTCCTGTTCCGCCGCATGGCGGTTTTTGCCTCGGAAGATATCGGCAATGCCGATCCGCGCGCGCTGCAGATGGTGGTCTCCGCCTGGCAGGCGTTTGAACTTGTGGGTTTTCCGGAAGGAGAATTCTTCCTGGCGCAGGCCTGTGTGTACCTTGGTCAGGCACCGAAGAGCAATGCGGTGACAAAAGCGATGGGTGCTGCCAAGAACGCGATCAATACCATCCCGTCACTCGAGGTGCCGATGCATCTGCGCAATGCTCCCGTGAAAGGCATGCAGTCGCAGGGGTACGGAAAAGGGTACGAGTATCCGCACAATGCTCTCGGTGGCGTTGTTGCGGCGCATTATTTTCCCACAGGCGTGGAGCGGACGGAATTCTATGAACCGACGGATCGGGGGTTTGAGATTGAAGTAAGGGAACGATTGGTAAAAGTACGTAAGATTCTCTTGTAGAAGAGCACTACAGGGTATTTGTTAATATTAAAAAATATGTTATAATATCAAAAACACCCCTATGCCTCACACCCTCGCTTCCGCCCGTCTCTTTGCGCACCGGCATGACGAACTGCCGGCTTTTCATGCAGCATATCTCGTTATTACCGTCCTCTGCGCCGCGCTCCTTTCGCTTGGCGCCTTTGCTGCACTGATCGTTGCCCACATGGCGCTCGATTACGTGAAGTACCGCGATTATCACCGTTTCAGCTTCCGCAAGACCGTCGAGGGCATGGTCCGCGAAAGTCTCTTCGATGTTGCGCTTCTGATGATCGGACTGACCTTCACCGTGTACTTTCACCATGCGATGGCCGTGGCAAGCATCTCGGGCCTTCTGCGCTCAGAACTGACGATGGTGCGGGCTCTCGGTACCGTCATCCCGAAATTCCTCATTCTCAATGATTCACTGAAAGTATGGATTCATGTCCGCAATTATCTGGAGCACCCGCATCCAAGGATCGGCAAATCCTGGACGCTCACCGAGCGTCTCTCCATCCTCACGGTGATCACGGGCATCGCAGCGCTTGTCCTTGCCGCGCCTCTCATGGGAGCGGATGTGTCTACGGTTCTCGGCATCCTCGGAGAGGAGATGACAACACTCTTCCATTAAGCGTTATTCCAGCACTGTCAGCACCTGCATCAGCCCGATGCCGCCGCAAATGAGGATCAATTGCGTCAATGCAGAACGCAGGCGGGTTTCTTTGTGAAGCTCAGGGATCAGGTCGGCGCCGGCGATGTAGAGGAAGTTTCCGGCGGCGAATGCCATAAGAAGCGGCAGAAAATCGGGATGTTCGCTGCGGCTCAGAAGAACGAATACAGCTCCGAGGACGGAAGCCAGCGCGGAGCAGAAATTCCAGAGCAACGCCGCTTTGCGCGTGTATCCGCTGTAGATCAAAAGTGCGTAGTCGCTGATCTCCTGGGGGATTTCATGAAATGCGATCGCGATTGTCGTTGCGATGCCGAGTTCGGGGGAGACCAAAAACGCGCCGGCGATCAGTGCACCGTCGACGATGTTATGGATGCCGTCGCCCACGAGCGTCAGCATTCCTACCGGGTGATGATGGTCGGAGGAGGGGAGCACGTGACAGTGATGCCAGTGGATGATTTTCTCAATGACGAAGGAAGCGATGATGCCGATGAGGATTGCCATGCTCGTGGCGGGCATCATGCCTGCTTCCTCCGTGATCTCTGGCAGAATATGGATGAAGACTTCGCCGAGGAGCACACCAGCGGCAAGGCTGACTAAGTACACCAGGCTCCTGCGGATGAACGTTTCCGAGACCGCGAAGAGCGCGATGCCCACAAAGGAGATTGCACTCACGGCGAGGACGGCGGCGATGGCGGAGAAGGAGGCGCTGAGCATACAGAAAGGTTTGCCCTATTGTGCACGTCCCGCTCGGATTCTTCCAACGGTCAAAAGGGGATTCCCTCCGGAAACAGTTCCGCTTCCACGCCTTTGGCTTCCCGATACCAGGTTTCCGAGTCCTGCGTCGCCTGGTTATTGCTGTAGCGCGCACGGAAATCCGCGAAACGATCCTCCAGAGAGACGCGCTCGTCGATCTTCACGCGCTTGTCGGCGTAGAACAGAAGCTGCTGCTCTATGGTTCTTCGCGGCGGCGCGGGGAGCGTCAGTCCGTGGACGGCGACCACCTCGGCGACCGCAAGAAATCCCTGTTCCCGTAGAAACTGCGCACACGCTGGTTCGTGCTTGAGTCCGGGGTGCTTCAGCCGCATGTTCGCCCAGAGCTCGATCTGCTCTTTGGAATGATCCTGGGGACCCACAAATCCTCCTGGACGGAAATCCAGAAACCGCAGAAGATCGTGCACCTCGGCGCTTCTGCGCAGCAGCATTGGCCGCAGCGGTACCCCCCGCTCGACCAGCGCTTTTCCGAGATCTTCGGCAAGAGCGGCAACCGCATCGCAATGGCGTGCGATATGTTCCGGCAGAAGCATTTCGCTGCGCCAGGTTTCAATCGTCGCGCGGGAGAGAGGCTCCGCATCGTCAAACGTAATCACCGCCGTGCGTCCATCATTCTCTTCCCGCAGCGTGATTTCGATCTTCGGAGACGCAAACGTCATTCCTGCATGGTCCGGCCACTCGATGCAGCGAATACCCGTGTGATCATCGGTCGATGCAAGAAGGTCGCGGGATTGTTTTTCCGAAAGCCGATACAGATCAATATGAATCAATTCTGCATTGGGCATTCCTTGGTCATTGCCTGCTTGGTCATCGGTCATTCGCATTGTTTGGTCATTGCGTTCCTGGTCATTGGTCATTCGGTATCGCTGCTCCAGTGCAAAGGTCGGACTCGTAATCTGCTGCGTAATCCCAAGCCCCTTCGCAAACCCCTGGAGGAACGTGGTTTTTCCCGCCCCCAGCTCTCCAGAAAGGAGAATATCGACCGGAAGGGTGTAGATCGTTTTCGCAAAATGCCTACCGGCGGACATCGTCTTTTCGGCATTACTCAGCCAAATGTTAATAGATTCTAACATTGATCAATATCAGATTATGTGATACAATATAACTAAAGAAAAACCCACATGCATACCGTCCATCGTCGCAAACATGGCTTTACCGTACGCAGCGTCCACGTGGCCGCGGAGCCGCATGCGTTCCATTATTTGTCCCAGCGCGCATCCTTCTGGGTCGCGGCGCTTTCGGTGATCGCCTATATCGCAGGAAACATGATGGGGCAGTACGGTTGGCATACGTTTTGGGCGTCAGTGCTCGGTAAAATGGATGATAGCTTGATCGTCTACACCGGCACAGTCACGCCGATCGCGCAGGTGCCCGACTACCGTCGCTGGAGCACCTACGGAGGAAACGCCTCGGAGCATACGTTCGCGCAAGTGCCGAGCCAGTTCCTGACTCCGCTTCCGCGCTATGATGCCGCAAGCGCCGATGCCGATAATGCGTACGGCGTCTACTCCATGGGGCACTTAAGTTCGTACGCTTCAGGCAAAGAGAATTCCGGAAGCCACGTGGGTGTCGACATCCGCGTCCCCACGGGAACACCCGTGCGCAGCGTGATGAACGGCATCGTGGAACGTGTGGATACAGCAGGCAACGGGGGACTTGGCGTCATGGTGATGCTGAGGCATCCCAACGTCCCCGATCCGCTCAATCCGAAAACAACGACCACGCTCTATTCGATCTACGGTCACCTGAATAGCGCCATTGTCAGTGAGGGCAGTGTCGTCTCGAAAGGGGAGCAGATCGGCTATTCGGGAAAGACCGGCTTTGCGACCGGGCCGCATCTCCACTTCCAGATGGACCGCAAAGAAGCCGCGTGGCATCCGTTCTGGCCTTTCACAGGACAAGAACAGCGCGATGCCGGCCTCAGCTTTGTCGCGGCCGTCGACCGCGGGCTCAATCAGGCCGACGGAAAGAAGTTCACGGTGCAGCCGATGCTCTATGTGCAGGCCAACTACCCGGTGAACCGCCAGACAATCGCATCCGCAGATCCGACAAATAACGGCACGTCTGTCTCCTCGCATGCTGCCGCACCGCGTCCGACGCGCGCATCGCGGGTTCTCAGCCGCCGTGAGCAGCGCATAGCTACGGCTCGTACGCGGTCGGTCACTGTTGCTGTAAAACCTGCGTCATCGGTTTCCTCGACAGCCACAGCCGTTCTCAGTCGCACCACGGTGGTCACTGCATCTCCCGAGCAGATTCCGACACCGGGAGCAGGCTTTCTGCCTGCGGTCGCCGCTTCGGAGTACACGATTGAAATCACCCACGACGGCGCCTATACGGGTCGCGGTTGGGAGGAAGTAAAAATCCGCATCCTCGATCACAATGGCGATGTGGTCCGTAGTCCCGAACTTTCTTCGGACGTCTATCTGCGCACGGCCTTCGGTGAAGCGGAATTCCGCCCGTCGCAGTTATCGTCTTTTGATTTCGAGAGAGGGGGAGTGACCGTGCAGATGCTCCCGCGTGGACGCCGAACCGTGATCATCGAAGCGAAGCCTTTCGGCGTGACGAGCAAGCCGATGGTGTTTGGGGGATAGTGATCTGCTCTGAGCTTTAAGATTGTTGTTCTCGCCCTTCTTTTTCAGCAGTCAGTCTTGCGAGGCGGTCTCTGTATGCTGAAAACGCGTCGCTTTCAGCCAGGTGAGGAGGAAGGCCAGCAAGGTATCCTGTAAGATCAGCTATCTCCAGTTCAAGAATCGCATCTTCATCAGCAAAAATTTTCTGCATAACTTCATGCACTAATGGTGAATCAGGCATGGGTATTCCAAGTGAACCTTCCGGAAATTGGATTTGGCGAATGGGGCTTCTATGAGTCGGCTCAGAGTTGAACTCTCGAGAGAAATGCATAGCTCTTGTATTTTAGGGTTGTTCGATTTGATGTGCAAATCCCGGCTGCTGCTCCATTTTCCTGTACCCAGCAAGAGCGTACGCTACAATGTATGCATGAATATGTTTATGACAGCAGCAAAGGGTCGTAAGAACTTCTCTTAACCGCATCCTCATGATCTTCTTCCCGAATACACCGACAGTCCCAACATGATCGCCAGTAGCACGAGCCCTGCGAAGAACTTCTGCAGCGTATCCATAAACAGCGCTGCAACACCGAAGCTTGTACCAAGAAAGGCAGTGAGTGCGATGACCTGCCGCTCGCTCCATCCTGCGCGCAGAAGCCGATGATGCAGGTGTTCGTCGACCGTGTTTCCCTTGAACGGCGAGGAGCCTTTGAGCAGCCGGCGCACGACGACGATGACGCTGTCGAGGAGTGGTACACCCAGCACCAGAAAGCCAGTCGCCACTTTTCCTCCGGCATAGATCGTGAGGACGCCGAGCATCAGCCCGAAGAATATCGAGCCGGTGTCTCCCATCAGAACTTTTGCAGGCGGGAAATCAAAAACAAGTGCTGCGCCTGCAGTGCCCGCGAGGATGAAAGCGAGGAGCGCCAGCTGCGGATCATTCACGCGGCTGCTGAGTGAAAGCGCGCCGATTGTGGAAAATCCGATAAGTGACACGACGCTCACCTGCCCGCGAATGCCATCAAACCAGTTGAGCGCGTTCATCGTGAGTCCCAGCCAGAGCATCGTGAAAATTGCACCGATGACGGAGGGATTGCTGAATGTTTCGGAGGTGATCACCCAGGTATCGAGCGGGATGATCGGAAAGGCGCTGATACCATCAAGGGGATTCGTGATCGTGAAGATCCGGGTGCCGGTCAGAAAGATCAGCAGAGCGGCAAAGAGCTGGACGGCCAGGCGGAGGGAAAACGGTAGCGGCCGGCGGTCATCAACGAAGTTCACGATGCCGAGAACCGCTACAGCTGCAACGATTCCCCAGGATGCCATGTCGAGAGGATCGAAGAGCAGGAAGTACGCAATGAAGACACTCACGCTGATAATTCCCGTAGGGTAGGGGAGGCGTCTGCGCGTGAGTCCGTAGCGCTCGGGAAAATCGAGAAGTCCTAGTTTCGGAAATACACTCAGCGCAATGCCGTGCAAAACGGCGCAGATTCCAAAAGCCGTGAGGGGAAAGAGCGTCAGGGGATCGGGCATACTATGGTAAGAGCATACTGCTCCCCGCCCCATGACGAAATCCCGCATTTCCACGAACCGCATCCTCCTCGGTGTTCTTGGCGTCTCCTCTCAGAGCTCGAAGATTCTTCGAGAGTGGAACCGTATGTTTCGCGACGAGAAGATCGACGGCTCGATGGACCGCTATCCGTGCACAGCGGCGACGTTGCCCGAGCGCCTGAGTGAGATGCTGCACTTCGACCGGCGGGGATACATCATCACTCCGGCACTGCAGCAGCCGATCCTTCCATTGATGGATATTCTTCATGCCTCTGCCAAAAAACGCGGAGCAGTCGATACGGTCGTGAACGATGGGGGAGTCCTTACGGGCCATTGGACCGGTGATACCGATGAACGCAGGCGGGAACTCTGGTTTTCGTGAGCGCAATCATCCGGCAGGGGAGTCAACCCGCCTCGACTCGTCTCCAGGCTTCCGGATCGATAGAATATGCGCATGGCAATAGTCGCTCTTCCCTATCCGCTCCTGAAAGACGCTCCGCTGAAGGGAAGGCGCGTTCTTGTACGCGCGGGATTCGATGTGCCGATCGAAAACGGCAAAGTTGTCGATCCGTCACGCATTGAGACGCTGCTTCCCACCATGCAGGCGATTTTGCAGGGTGGCGCATCACTCATTCTCATGGCGCATCAGGGACGACCCAAGGACAAACCGGATCCCGTGTTCAGTCAGAAGCCACTCGTTCCCGTTCTCGAAACACTTCTCAAGACCAAAGTCCTGTTTGCCGATTCCTGCACCGGCGACTCTGCAAAAAAAGCGGCTGCAGCGCTGAAGCCCGGCGAAGTCCTGCTTCTGGAAAATCTCCGGTTTGATCCGAGAGAAAAAAAGAATGATCCGGCATTTGCCCAAGAACTCGCGTCACTGGGCGACCTCTACGTGAACGACGCATTCACGAACTGCCACCGCGCACACGCGAGCATGGTTGGCGTCCCGAAGCTGCTTCCATCGTTCATGGGATTGCAGCTGGAAGAAGAGATTACCCATCTGACCAAGGCGACGGAGCATCCTCAAAAGCCCGTCGTGCTCATCATCAGCGGTGCGAAGATGGAAACCAAGATTCCGGTGATCGAGCATTTCTTGAACAAAGGCGACGACGTCCTCATCGGCGGTTGCGTTGCCAATACGTTCATCGCGGCGCGCGGCTTCGATGTCGGCGAAAGCAAGTACGAAGAGGAATGGATGGAAAAGTGCCAGGAACTGATGCTGCAAAGCGAGCTCGCCGGAAAAGCAAAAATCCACGTGCCGCGGGATGTGGTTGTCGCAAGCGAAGCCACGGAAACCGCGACCAAGCTGGATCTCCCGGTGGAGGATATTCTCGGTGATATGGCGATCTATGACATCGGCAAAGTGAGCATCGAGCGCTTCATCGCGGTGATCGAGAAGGCAAAAACCATCATCTGGAACGGGCCTCTCGGGCTCTATGAATTGAACCGATTCTCCCATGCCACGAAGCGCATCGCCGAGGCTGTCGCGAAAGCGTGCAAAGGCGGAGCCACGGCCATCCTCGGAGGGGGGGATACGATCGATTTCCATACCCGGTACAAATACCCGATCGACGCGTATACCTATGTGAGCACCGGCGGGGGAGCGATGCTCGAGTTCATCGGTGGAAAGGAGCTCCCGGCGCTCAGTGCTTTATCAATGGTGAGCCGCGTCGAACCACGCAAATAACATCACCCCACGCTCTGCATGACATCTCTTACCGTCCTTTTGCCGCAGGAAGGGGAGTCGTGGTCGCAGCTACTCAAGCGTGCGGAGGATGAGCGCGGAGAACTGCTGATTGTTCTCACGGGATACGGCGCGGAGCTCGAATCCGGTGCGAAGGAGCGCGACGCATTTTTGAGCGCGTGCGCAAGGCTTGGGGGAAGAGCCCGCTTCGCGGTCCGCGAGAAGGTACTTATCACGGGGCTGCGGTCCAAGGGACTGCGGATCATCGACCGTGTCACCGATTTCCGGATGCTTCTCGAAGGTCACCCGATGCTCCCGGAGGCGCTGCGTGCGTTTTCACCGCACGTTTGGCAGCAGCAGATTCGCTCACGCCTCCAGTCGATGGGGCTTCTGAGCGTCCCGAAGCTGCGTATCTGGTTCCTGACGGGTATCAGTGCGATGCTCTTTTTCTTCGTCCTCTTCTGGCTCCTGCCTTCCGCGCAGATCCGCGTGTGGCCGCGGGAAGATACCGTCAGCCAGACCGCAAACGTGTGGCTTGTGCAATCGGGGAGCACCGTGGAAGTGCCCACGCGTGTGCGGACGATGGAGCTTCGGCCGATCCGCGTGGAAGTCACCCGTAGCTTCACCTTCGACCAGGTAAGCAAAGATTTTGTGGGCGAGAACTCTCACGGAGACGTCGCGGTTGTCAATAAAGCGAATGAACTGTATTCGCTCCGGAAAGGCACGCGTATCGCCAACAACGCCGGCATGATCTTCCTGCTTCTGGATCCCGTGAATGTAGAGCCCGGTGAGGAAGTCATCGCGCGGGTGGAAGCGGCCGATGTCGATCTCTATGGCGAGATCATCGGCGAGCGCGGTAACGTCCCGGCCGGACTCGAGTGGGAATTTTTGGGACTCGCGCCCGACGAGCGTACGAAAGTGTACGCGGAGAACCGAACGGCGTTCACCGGCGGGAAAACGTCCTTCCGCACGGTGCTCCATGAGAAAGATCTCGATACCGCGCGAAAGCAGCTGGAGCAGGAACTTCTCGCGACTGCCAAGCAGCTCGTGGATGAGGAGAAGACGCTCCATAACACCCAGGAGAAGGATTCGTTCATCGAGATCCTCTACTACGACGAGCTCACGCGCGCGGAGTTCCATGATTTTGATCTTCCGCGGCAGTTTCTGGGGGAAGCGGTGACTTCCGTGCCCGTGCAGGGGTCTCTCACCTACACGGCCTATGCTTACGATGCGCAGCACATCCTGAACATGCTCAAAAAGGAACTCGAAGAGCACGTCGGCGTCGGCAAGCGTCTGCTTCCCGATACCATCAGCATGGACCGCCTTGTCGCGCACGTCATCGACTACAGCGACGATCTTTCGTGGATCAAGCTCACGGTGGACCTCTCGGGGACGGAGCAATTCATTCTCGATCCGCTCACGCCCGCCGGCGCAAAGTTCAGTAAGAAAGTCCGCGAGCTTGTCACAGGCCTCACCACCGAAGAGGCGCTGCGCATCCTCCGTAACCTTCCGGAAGTCGATAATGCCGATATCCGCCTGTGGCCGCCGTGGAACAGCAGTCTCCCCAGGATTCCCGCCCATATCACGATCGAAACGCTGCTGCGTTCTTCCTCCGCCCGATGATCAAAAGTGCTCCTATTCGGCTGTTTTTTACCGCATGCCTGTATGGTGGATTGGCCCTTGCCATAGCCATTCTTGCCCTCACTGCCCGCATTCTGATCGCATTTGAGGGCGATGCCTTCCTTCCGGTCGAATGCGGCCTCGTCTTCGGGGCAGCCGTCCACAGGACCGACGATCCGGGGCCGGGGATCACCCGCCGGACTTCAACGGCCGCCCGGCTTGTCCACGAGGGGATGGTGGATCGCCTCATCTTTACTGGCGGCAGGGGAGCCGCCAGCAATGAATCCGAAGCTGCCGTGATGCGTGGCGTTGCGATGCGCAGGGGAGTTGATCCCGCGATCATCACGCTGGAAGAAGAGGCGACTTCCACCTGGGAGAACCTGGTGTACGCTCGGCCACTCGTTGCAGACTGCGCATCGATTGTCGGTATCAGCGATCACTACCACCTCGCGCGTATTCAGTATCTTGCGCAGCTCCAGGGATGGGGGAAGTTACCGGTGTATCCGGCGGATACTCCTCCGAATGATGCGTTTACGATCCGGAGTGTGGCGCGGGAAGTAGCGGCGATGTTGTATTACATGGTGGTAGCCCCTGGTTGACTTTGTCTTGGCTTGATTTCAAAGCGGAAAGCGGCCAGCGGTTGTTTTGCTCCTGGTAGATGGAGAAGCGGCTGATGCACTGGAGAAATTCCTCTATCGAGGGTTTGTGCTATATCAGACCTCACACGCCAAAAAATAAGTGTTTGAGAAACTGTTTCATGTCCGGACTCGGTTTTTTCCAACATGAGATCAGTTTCATCCCGCTTGATCTCACCGCCCTCAATTTGCGGCATGTGATCAACAATCCTCTTTGGCACGTAAATGTTATGAAGCTTTGCATTTTTTCTCGAGAGCAAAGCGACCCCCTGAAGGATCTTTCCCTGGTCGTGGATGCTGCGCAACTCATCATCTTCTGTATGGCCGGACATACAAATTTCCTGCATGGAAAAACCATCCGCGAGAGCAATCTCGCGTTTGGGAAGGAGAGCTGTGAGCTGGAATGGCTTATCCGGATCGATTTCTACGCTGAACGGAGCGCCGTCTTCCGTGGGCAACAGGGGAGCAATAGAAATATCCGCCTGCATGACAGAAATGCCAATGGGGCGATTGTCTGCAGTGACATTCATCAACATCTCACGCTCCACCCGCATCTCCTCCAGAAGACGCTCCAGTTCTTCGTTCGGAAGTGCGTGCAGTATTCGTGCCCGCGATCTTTCTCTGTCGCCCGATGGAAGTTCTGCATTTGACATAGATGCTGAGCTGGGACTTTAGCGCAGCAGTATAACAAGAACACATTCTCTATACAGTCACTTGAATACTCAAGATAAAATGCATTATCTTGAATAGGGTTTAATGTGGAAAACCCTACTTCCCTGCTCTGACAGCCAAAACTTCCCCTTCCCTCCAGGCGTACAATTCCTCTGTTTCTCAACATTCACACGATAATCACTGTATATGTCACCGAAACCATCCACAGCGGCTGAAGCGACAACGTTAACCCCCCTTGGCCACGCCATTGACCGCTACTTAATATTTTTGCAGGCGGAGGAAAATAAATCACCCTTAACAATTAAGGCCTACCGCGAATCATTACAACTGCTGTCAGCTCTTTGTGATGTCGATGATCCGCTGCTGCTTTCCAAGCAAACAATCCGCATGTATAAAGCATCTCTTCATACACATATCACGAGGCATGGAAAGCAGCTGGCAGTCCGCACAAAAAATCATCATTTGACAATCCTTCGTGCTTTCTTGCGATATTTGATGAGAGAGGAAGAACTCAATGTATATCCACCAGATCGAATTACTCGTCTCAAGGAAGAAGAGCGGAAGGTCAAGGTTCTATTTCGAGAAGATCTTATAATTCTTTTAAATGCTCCAGATTCAAGCACCAAGATTGGTAAAAGAGACAGAGCAATCCTAGAATTATTCTTTTCAACAGGTTTGCGTCTTGCGGAGCTCAGAAGTCTTAATGTCGCAGATCTTAATTTTATCACCCGTGAAATCAGTGTTCGCGGTAAGAGGGGGAAGATCCGGGTTGTGTTTGTTAGTGACCAATCTGTCGAAGCCCTGAAGAGCTACTTAGCAGTTCGACTCGATCACCTTTATCCACTATTTATTAGTAAATTCGACAAAGCCAATCTGGAACTACCTCCTGGTGAAAAATATAGATTATCAAGCAATTCAATTTATAGAATCGTCGTGAAGTATGCCAAGTTGGCAGGGTTAATGAATCATCCTACACCGCATACGCTGCGCCATTCGTTTGCTACTGACTTACTTAGAAACGGCGCTGATCTCCGATCAGTTCAAGAATTACTTGGTCATAAAGACTTGGGAACAACGCAGGTATATACACATGTAACAAATCCCCAATTAAAAGATGTTCATAAAAAGTTTCATGGAAAAGTTTTATAGTTTGTATACTTAAAGAATGGAAAACGCTCGACGTGGACTCATAGGCATTTATGGAATCAAATGCGATGCAACATCAAAATCATTCGTTGGCGGTTCTGTAAGTATTGCTAATAAGATCTTGAAGCACATTGCGTCTCTTAATAAAGGTGTACATGAAAATGTCTCACTTCAGTCGGAGTGGAATGTGTTTGGACCGACGGCCTTTAGCTTTTCGATTTTAGAATTAACATCAAATAAATATCACTTATCTTCTCATCTCCGTTCTTGGGTAAGCAAAATCCCAAACTGTGAAATTATCGACGATAACGCAAATATCAATGATAAGAGAACCCTAAGAATCAAAACCGGTATTGGGGTTAATGCAGATGTAAAAAAGAATTTAAAGTCACTGCAATTAGGAACCATGGATGAATCAATTCATCATCTTATTGAATTTTACAACACCATTCGCGCTCATGAATAGCAGCTTAGACATTGCAGGCATATATGAAATTCAGAATATCTCAACTCAGGAATCGTACATCGGATCTTCCAAGCATGTTTTTCGTCGTTTGCACGATCACTTGGTACAGCTGACAGCAGATAATCACATCAACAAGTTATTGCAGCATTCATGGAATACACATTCGCCCTCCGTTATTACATTTAGAATTCTGGAGCTAGTTGATGATATGTCAGTTTTATTTCAGCGAGAGATTTATTGGATTAAGAAGAAGCTTGCAATAGAAAATGGATTTAATACGCGGTCGGATCAATTTAAAAATCGAACTTTAATTCCGCTATCAATGGAAAGAAAAATTGAATTGGAGAACCTGCAGATGGGATCCATGAATGAGACTTTACAGCAGCTAATTAAAATGTATGGTAAGTTCAATTCAAAGTAACTATAAAAAGCATCGCAACGCCCTGCTCTGTAAAAGCATAGGGAAGTTTCCGACGGCCACCGTGTTTTGATATCGCATTTTGCGATATCAAGTGCAGGTGTTCCTCCTGTGTCAGACGAAAGAGAAAATCCTCAGGAAAGCGTTCAATGTTACGTTTCACTTGCTCATTGAGACGAGATGTCGGGACTCCGTAGAGCACCGCAAGGTCGAAATCGAGCAACACTTTCCTTCCCCGCAGCAGGTAGATCATTTCCTCGATGAGTTCAGTGGGGACAGGGGACTTCTGCATATGATCAGACGTGAAAGGTGTACGACAGGCGAGTGAATATACCACTGCCCTATTGATTTGATGGGTGTACGTACGTACACTCAGGTGTATGCCCCGCACCTTTGACAACGATGGTAGCAGCACGCTTTCGCATCAAAGGTGCGGGGCCAGTGTCGTGATCGACTGTGCATCGTCCGAGCACGCCGACGATCTCATCGCCTGGCTCCGGCAGTCCCCGCGGGGGCACGTCATTTCCGTCCGACTCCCCTCCCACTGCCCGGATCACTCCCCTGCCGACCGGCGGATCCATGGGCAGCTTCTTTCTCTTGGATGCTCTGTCACCCTGACAAAACCATCCAAATAGTTGACATATATCTATTAATGATTTATAGAATGCATCCTCAATATGTAAGACCATGAATTTCCCTTCGTCTCAATCTCTGCAATGACCCGCGATACACGCTCCCTCGGCTACGCATTCCTCCTCTCGGTTCTCCTCGTGAGCGCCGCAGCAAGCGTGCCGTACTGGGTGGGGATATAAGCTTGGAAAGGGGTTGTACGTTCGTACACTCGACAATTGATCACCCTGAGTAGCTGCGCTGATCCGTGCGAACAGGTGCTTTGATGAAACGCTACGCGTTAGTTCCTGTTGTGTAAGAATACAGAGAAGTAGCCGTCTCCTTGCTGAGGCCCGATGGGTCTTTTATTTCCCTCTTCCCCCTTTTCTTCTATGTTACTTCACAAAATTCTCGCATCGGCGAGTGTCGCAACGGCCTTCTTTGTCATGAGCACGGGCGTTGCCGACGCTGCGGCCGCCAGAGGCTACATCTACAATAATGGCAACAATGCCGGCGCCGGTCACGTTGTAAACGGCAACCGCGGCTACTCCATTGGCCGTACAAACTGCGCGCAAGGTCACGGTTGCATCCACCACGGTCAGGGCGCAGGTGTGAACGGCGGTGCGTACAACAACAACTCGCACGTTGTCCGCAATGCTAACGGAACGTGTTCCGTGTATTCCCAGACGAATTTCGTCGCTCCGGGAACGTCGCACCTGCAGACGCGTACGACGTCAAAGATCGTCGCCTGCTAGGAAAACAGTACAAGAAGAAGGTTTCACGCACCTTCTTCTTTTTAACAATGAAAGACGCAAGTCTATACAATACGTACAAACTTCCTCTTCCCCACTTTATAAATCCCCGGCACAGCAGCCGCATTCACATCCGTCACTGCTTTGTCGTTCAGGTGAATCCCCTTCTGTTCAAGCAATCTTCGTCCGTCGGATTTTGAAGTGATCAATTTTTCGCGCATCAGCAGACCCAGAAGTAGCTCCCCTTTTTTGGCTTTTACTTCGGGAATATCCGAAGGCATTTCTTTGTCTGTGAATACTTTGGTGAATTCCGCGGCAAGCGCGCCGTACTTTCTCGGAGTGGCCGTTTCCTAAGAGGATCCCTTCTTCCTGTTTTTGAGATCGTCGTATTTTTGATAGTACGACTCCCCCGTTTCGCCGAGGAAGCGCAGAGTGCTTTTTCCGGTGCGCTTAAGGGTGCCAAGCACCCTGGACTTTTCGGGCTTGGGCACGGATTCCGTCTTCGTCCCGGCTTTTCGGAGCATGCGAAATCCCGTATCCGCAGCCTCATCGATTGCGTGCTGAACATGTGCCAGTCCCGAGCCGATCATGCGCGCCAGCCAGAAGGAGTTTTTCATCGTGTGCTTCTTGGGAAGAGGTCAATGTACTGTCCGTATCCCTCGGCCTCCAATCGGTCGCGGGGAATGAATCGCAACGCCGCCGAATTCATGCAGTACCGCAGCCCCAGCGGCTCCGGGCCGTCATCAAAGACATGTCCCAGATGACTGTCTCCCAGCCGGCTTCGGACTTCGATGCGTGTGTAGAGAAGCTGATCATCTTCGTGCGTGACGATGTTTCCCGGCTCCAGCGGCTTCGTGAAGCTCGGCCAGCCCGTCCCGGATTCGTATTTGTCCTGGGAACTAAAAAGCGGCTCGCCGGAAACGATATCCACATAAATCCCCTCCTCATGATTGTCCCAGTACGTATTACGATACGGCGGCTCGGTTCCGTCGCGCTGGGTGACGTCGAATTGTACGAGAGTCAGGCGGTCGCGGAGTTCGGAGTCGGAGGGTTTGATATAGGCTGCAGATTCATTCCAAATTGATGGCACCGATGCAGCGGATTGTGTCTTCTCCTCAGAAGAAGTAGATGAAGAAGTTTGGTCCGTCGCAACGGGAAGCACTGGCTGGCAGGCTGCGAGGAGAAGAGGGATTATGACAGCAGAAAATATTCGCATTTTTTGGTTATGCAAGTTCATTAAATTTAAAGCTACAAGAATAGTTTTGGCACGAACCATTTACGTTATATTTTTCTTCAGGATTACCACCTAGAATAATGTTATATGCGCCATTGAGAGTACTTTTTTTACATTTTGGGCATTCTAGATTCCATGTAATGCCGTCCTTCTTTTTTTGATTCTTTATTAATTCGACAGCAATATCTCTATATTTCACATATTTTATAATTTCGTCTAAATCCTTCATATATTCATCCATATAAACATCTATTTCAATTATACCGTTTTCTCGCTCTACATAATTCATTAAGCCTGATAGCAATAATTTCTTGAAATGATCTGAAAGAATTCTTTCATCTGAAAGTTGAACAGGAATTTTGAGATATGCTTTTCTTTCCATAAAGAAAGCAGTACTTCTAAGAGCGTCGGCAATAGCTTCAATCTTTTTGCTCTGAAATAGCGGGGATAAATCTACAGATGCAGTACCCCCACTTGAACACATGATATGTAGTTTCAAATAATGTCCCAATGAAAACACTTTGAGTTTTCCAACTTTAAGTTCTCCTAACTCAATAATTGCATCATGGGCTGTTACTAGTTTTCCATTTAGCCTTACTCCTTTTTGATCAATAAGTTTTCTTGCTTGGCTCTTTGAGGGGATTAATTTGCTGTGAACCATAACATCAACAACGGTGATGTCTTTGGAAGAATCTATTTTTGATGCCTCTTGCCTCCATGTCTTGAGCTCTTCGCCCGACCAGTTTTTAAAGGGAATAAGTTCCATTATTTGTTTGGGTTACCTTTTCTAGTCCTAGCCTTAATTTGCATAGCCTCATTTAAGTCGTCCTCTTTAACAATATCAACAAAAATTGTTGAGTCATGTTCAGTTTCATATTTTCCTTGACTGAATTCTTCAGCCGCTTTCTTCGCGGCTTCTTCGCCGTGATACATCCGGACGATTTCCTCGGCGAGCTGCTTCTTGAAGGTCATAGGATTTTCCTTCTTCACCATTTTTTTCTTGATAGCGGCGATCTCCTCCATCGGGATATTCGTGCAGCACTCCATGTAGGTAGTGATTAGCCGGTCTTCGATCCGAAGCGTCTTTCCGTACATGTCCTTTGCGGAGTCCTCCAGCCAGATGCAGTTGTCGTAGGTCTTGCTCATTTTGCGGCCGTCTGTGCCTTCGATCAGTTTTGTTGTAAGCACGAACTTGTCGCGCTTGCCGAGCTTCTGCTGGAGCGTGCGGCCGGCGAGCATATTGAAGAGCTGGTCCGAGCCGCCGAGTTCACAGTCGACATCGAGAATGACCGAGTCGTAGCCCACCATGATCGGGTAGAGGAATTCGGTGATAGCGATGTCCGCCTCCTCTTTGATGCGTTTGCGGAACATGTCACGCTTCAGCATCTGCTGGACCGTGAAGTGGCTACCGAGCTTGAGGAAGTCGGCGCCAGTAAGTTTATCGAGCCATTCATGGTTGTAGCGGATCGTGACCTTGGAAAAATCCAAGACCTTTCCTGCCTGCTCTTTATACGTCTCGAAGTTTTTGATGACCTGCTCTTTTGTCAGCGGCTCGCGGAGGGCGTCTCTTCCCGAAGGATCCCCGATCATCGCCGTGAAGCTTCCCACAAGGAAAATCACTTCATGTCCGGCATCAGCAAAGGCCTGGAGCTTACGGAGAGGAACGCTGTGACCAAGATGCAATTTGCTCCCCGTCGGATCGATGCCGAGGTAGAGCCGCATCTTCTTGCCGGATTGCAGTTTCTCCTCGGCAAGAGCTTTGGGGACCACTTCCTCTACGCCTCTCGTTAAAAGTTCTGATGACGACATGGATGGTATTTTAGCGAAAGGCATCAGGAAAAGAAGCTTAAAACGGGCGGCAGGGATTCCTGCCGACCTGACCCTCCACGGAAAAAAATATAATGTGGAGAGTTGCTCTAATTATACGGACAAATTTCCGGAGTTTCTTGCATCAAGATAAAAAATAAGGGCAACAGTCAGGATGATGGACTGTTGCCCAATATGGGGATCCGGATGTATGAATCCTTGCCAGCATTTTAATTTTCTTGATCGATATCTCAAGTAGAATGCCTCAGAAAATGACAAACTGGACTCCAGAGAAAAAACAGCGGCTCGATACCTTTCTTGCTGAGCAGAAGGCCTTTTCCAGCCGTATGAAGGCCAGTCACGCCGTGCGCAAGGGGCTGGTGAAGGTCAACGGCCGTATTGCGCGGAAAGGCGCGCTTGTCCTTGAGCCGGGCCATCAGGTGGAAGTTTCGGAGAGCGATGAACCTCTCACGGAAGAGCTTCTCAAGGCGACGGATCTCAAGCTGGAAGTCCTCTACGAAGATGATGCCTGCATGGTTGTGAGCAAGCCCGCAGGCATCTCGGTTCACCCTGCGCCGGGAATTCCAAAAGACGCGGCGACGGTGTTGCATGGCGCGGCGTTTCTCTTCAAGAAGCGCAAGATTCCTTTCTCGCAGAGCGCGGTGCTCGTCCATCGTCTGGATAAAGAAACGACAGGGTGCCTGCTCCTTGCGAAGTCCCCCGCGGCGCACCTGTTCCTGCAAAAGCAATTTGCCGACCGAACGGTGGAGAAACAGTATCTTGCGATCGTCGCGGGCATCCCGAAGCCGGCTGCCGCAATGATCGATGCGCCTATTGGACGCCATAGCGGCGACCGAACGAAGATGGCGGTGTTTCATGCGGTGAGCCACATGCGTGAAGCGAAGACGACGTACCGCACGCTCGGGGTCTCGAAAGAGCGCGATGCGGCGCTTCTCGAGCTCGATCTCCATACCGGCCGCACGCATCAGGTGCGTGTGCATTTGAAGACCATCGCGTACCCCGTCCTTGGTGATCCATCCTATGAAACCCGCAGCAGCATCGATACCGCTGCACGCTACGGCATCGACGCGCTGATGCTTCATGCGTGGAAGCTCAAGTTTGTTTCACCCGAAGACGAAAAGCTGCATGCGGTGAGCGCGCCTGTCCCGATGCACATCCAGGCCACGCTGAAGAAGCTGGGGATCGCTTTGCCGTAGCAGGGGGCATCTCTCCGTACGATCAGACTCACTTCATGAAATGATCCGGGCCCCTGACCGTCTGTTATGATGGTCCCATTCCCCAAAGCTCTATGAACATGCCTCAAAAACCCGCTCCCGCTGCCCAGCCCATCCTTCAGCCGATGATCGACCGTTGGTCACCGTTGGCGTTCAGTGACCGTGCTGTGGAGGCGGAGAAGATCGCGACGTTCTTTGAAGCCGCCCGTTGGGCGCCGAGTAACTACAACGAACAGCCATGGCGCTATGTGTACGCGTTGAAAGAGGACGGAGCATTTCGCGAAAAGCTCGAGGGGCTCCTTGTTCCGGGAAACGCCTGGGCGAAGAATGCCGGCGTGCTGGCGATCAGTTTCGGGAAGAAGACGTTCGTGAAAAACGGGAAGGAAAATAACTGGAACCTGCACGATGTCGGCGCGGCATCGTCCTATCTCGTGCTGCAACTCTCCTCTCTCGGTCTTGTCGGTCATCAGATGTCGGGCTATGACAAAGCGAATGCCAACGCAGTTCTGGAAGTGCCCGAGGACTTTGAGCCGGGCTCGATGATCGCGATCGGTTACCCCGGCGATCACGCTTCTCTTTCCGAGGATCTGCAGAAGCGGGAAGAAGGGCCAAGAACAAGAAATCTTGTTCAAGAATTTGCCTTTAGAGCGGCGTGGAAAAAAATTGATATTATTTAAAAAATATTTATAATATCTATATATGGTCAACCATACTCCTTCTGAAGGCTTACATCCGTCTGCATGGCTTTCAGAACATATGCCCCCTAATCTCGATGAACAGGTGCTTTATTTGATTTCCGTTGAAGCGAAAAAGCTAAGAGAGGCGACAAAAATGTCCGGGCAAGTCGCACAGACTAATGCTATTGAACCGAAAGAATAATCGTGTAGGTAACACGATCGAGAATCTTTCCTTCCGTATCACGGATGATGATTTCATAGGTGTTGCTGCCGCGCTTCAGCGTATTGAGCCCGGTGCTCGCGATGTAGTTGAAGAACGTCTTGCCTGCGGTATAGAGCTGCAGCTTGTAGTCGTTCACCCAGACCGAGGCCGTGCCAGAAGGCACGTTGCCTTCGATCAGGAATTCCGCACCGGTGCCACTGAGCGTCGCCTGATGCTCGAGTCCCGCGCTCGGGGCGGTGATGGTGAGGGTTCCGGGCTTGGTCGGGGCATTGTTCGGAAGAGCGCCCGTGGAGGTCGTGGCACCCGCAGACGAAGATCCTGCGGAGATCACCCCCTCGTCCCCTTGCCCAAGGATGATCGTGAGGACGGCGGGGTCGCTCCTGAATCCCGCTTCGCTCACTGCGACAATGCGGTAGATGTTTTCGCCCTGCGTGAAGTTATTGAGCTTTGTGGACGCGAGGTAGCTCCACTCGGTGTCGCCGGTTTCAAAGAGTTGCAACCGGTAGTCATTCACGATGATGCCGGCAGTGCCTCGCGGGGCGCTGCCGCGGATCTCGAGCTCTTCGTTATTCGTCTTAAACGTCGCGCCGTCGGCTGCAGGCGCTATGATCCCCGGCTTTCCGGGCGGCGTGCGGTCGCGCTTGAGAGTAAGGAGTTCCTTTTCAAGGACCAGGCCGTTTTTGTCCAGCGCCTCCACGGTGACGGGAATGCTTTCGGCATCCGGCAGGCTGATTTCGATGGCGTACGTCCGCTTCTCCATATCCATCTGCGCGCGGTATCCGTTCACGCGGACAGTATCGACGGTCGTTGCGTAGGCGCCGGTGACGTCCACGGTTGCAGAGGTGATGGTTGCGCCGTCTACGGGACTCGTGACCGTGAGTGTCTCCAGAGAATCCGAACGGGGTGCGGGCCTTGCATCGCCGGATGTCCGCACGCCAATGACCGTCCTGCTTTCGGCCACAAACGCGCTTGCTGCGAAGTCGCTCGAGAGCGCAGAGCGCCCGGCATATGCCTCTTCCAGAGTCGCATCCTCTGTGGGGATGGTGAACTTCTGACCTTCGCCGGCAATCAAATCTTCATCGATATCCGGCACCCGGAATGTGACCCCTACGCCATCGGCGGCATAGACCTCGATTGCCGCTTCGGTCAGATAGACTTCCGCGCCGGAAGGGATCTGTGCCGTATAGGTTGCGGTTTCTATCGTCCTGAGAACGGTTCCGGAGAATGCAACGGATTCCGGCGTGCGGATCCAGGCGCTGCCGCGTTCCATGGCAAGCGCAAAGGCCGATTCCTTGGCACCGAGAACGCTTTCTTCGATCGTCAGCGCGCTGCCGCGGTCGATGCGGATGATAGAGCCGTCAAAAAGCTCCAGTGTGGCCGCAGCGCCGCGATCGGTAGCAACCGAATCTCCCGGGTAGAGCTTGAGTTCACTGTCAGACACGCGCGGGTCTTCGCCATTGAGAGACACGCTCACCGATCCCCGATCATCTCCCCGAAGGACGACCGCCGTACGCTGCACCGCATTTCCGAACTGCAGTGTGGAGAGAAGGGCCTTTCCTGCCCAGAGCAGAATCAAAAGCGCCACAGCCGCGGCCGCCAGCGGGATCAACGCCCGGACGGGGCTTCTCGTCTGCGCGAGTGGGTAGGGGCCGGTGCGGTGTCTACGTCGCAGCATAAAGGTTCCTCATACTAATAGAGGAAAGAGCGGAGAGGAAAGGGCAAAGAGACTTGCCAAAATCGCGATGCAGTGGCCGGTCTGTGATTGACTCAGAGCGTCACCCGATCCACCTCCGCCCGCGTCGTGCGGCGTTCTTTGACCAGGATATCGCCCCATTCGCGCATCGTGCGGTATCCCTCCTTCTTTGCCTGCTCCAGGATGGTATTGGAGGGATCCGAATTCAGGATCATCGACTGAAGGGCGGGGCTTACGGCAATGAGCTCGGGGAGTGCCATGCGGCCGCTGTAGGTTTTGTTGTCTGCGACGTCACATGTTGCATCGGGCTTACTGCACTCGGGGCTCAAGGTGCGCACGAGGCGCTGTGCGAGGATCGCCCGGAGCGCCGGCGCGAAGGTGTACGGGCTCACGCCCATCGAGAGGAGGCGCGGAATCGCTTCCATTGCGGAGTTCGTGTGGAGCGTGGCAAGCACCAAGTGGCCGGTCAGTGATGCGTCGACGGCAGTTTGCGCAGTCTCCAGATCGCGGATTTCTCCGAGCAGAATGATATTGGGATCGTGACGAAGGATCGAACGGAGGCCCGAGGAGAACGTGTAATCGTGCTCCGTATCGATCTGGCTTTGGACGATGCCACTCAGCTCGTATTCGATGGGATCCTCCAGCGTGATGATGTTGCGCTGCGTCCCGACGACCGTATTAAGGAGTGCATAGAGCGTCGTCGTCTTGCCGGATCCCGTAGGACCGGTCACAAGAATCAGACCGCTCGGAACCTTCACAAGTTTCTGGAGGGCTTCATGGATCTCTTGGGGGAAGCCCAGTTCCGTGAGCGCCACGATGCCGCGCTTGGGGTCAAGAAGACGGAGCGTATACGTCTCGCCGAAGCGCGAGGGAATGCTCGCGACACGCACGTTCACGAAGCGATCAGGTGCCTGGAACGTATACTGTCCATCCTGGGGGACATTCGTCAGGTTCAGCTTCAGCTTGCTCATGAACTTCACGCGGCGGACGAAATCCTCGTAGGAGGCGTGTGAAATGGTTGTGAGAAGGTTGAGCATGCCGTGAAGACGCACCTCGACGCGCACGTGCTCTTTCTCGGGACTTGTGTGAATGTCCGAAACCCCCTGTTCCGTGCACCATTGCTCGAGTGCATGGAGCAAATCGGTGCCGTTGAGCGTTGTCCAATTCGGTGTGGGCATTTCTACATAGTATAGCATAAAATGGCGAGATTTGCAGAGACGAATCGATAGGGAATAAGGGACTTAAGAGAGTGAAGGGAATCCCTTGCATCTCATTAATCCCTTAATTTCCCATTCTTCTCCCCTATCTGCCGTTGAAAGAATCCCGGCGTGGCTTTATCCCAACGATCTTTGTGCCTCCCTCCCCTATTTCAATAGCAGGTAATGTGACTCCGTAAAAATTCGCATACGTTTGGGGAGAAAATATCTTGAGGGATTCTCCGCGGTTGCCGCTCATAGACGCCTTCATCATCGTGAGACGGACATCCCGTGTACCGAATGTGGAAGGATCGCGCATGTTTGCAACGACATTATCTCCACCGATCTTCCTGAGGAGCGTGTACACCGCTCCGAGTTTGGCATCGACATCTTTCTCTGTATTCAGAAGTTGGTTCAACTGACCCTTTCGAGTGGGGCTCGGAAGGGGGACTCCTAAAAAGCGTGTTGAATACACCTCTGCTGCGCGCGGGATCGCTGTATCGAGAGATCGCATACACCGGATTGTTGCAGCATAGGCACGCTGGAGGCTGTCAACAGCCAAGGATGTATTACCGCCTTTTGACAATTCCTGGACGTCAAACAGTGCAGTGATAATTTGATGATTCGCTTCGTTACTCGCCGCAATGAGCTCTCCAGATATTTTCTCATCGAATCCAGTGAGTGCCGCCGGTATCACGATTTTCTGACTGAGGGTTTTCACCTCTTCTCCAGTGGCCACTTCGGACCATGTTTCACGAGAAGGCTGAGGCGCTTCTGTAACCGCGGGGGCGGGGGGTGCTACGGATTCGGTTACGGCTGCCGGTGAATTAACGGACACCATTACTTCACCGCTTGGAACCGCTCCAGGACCATTTTCAATGACAGGGGGCATGCGTCGTGCCAATTCCGCTTCCACATCGCCAAGCACAATCCTTCCGTCTTGTACGCTCACGAGCGCATTGAACAGCAATCGCTGATCGTCATTCATGCTCTCTTGAAGTCCAGATAATTCCGTTTCAAATGTCCGGGCTTTTTGCGTCTTGAAGGGGCCATTCTCTTTCTGTACGTGCTGATTCGCATTCCAGGAGGCAATACTTTCGTTCAAAGAACGGACGACGCCTCCCAGAGTATTCACTTTGTCGGCAAGTGTACCGTCTTTAAAAGGAGCAAGGAGAGCTCCTTTTTCTCTTGCGATTTTTCCTGCAAGTATTCCAAGCGCTTCTCGGTCACTCCTGGATTTTTCCTGGTCGCGCTCTTCTGCATCCAGCGTATCTTGAGCATGCACCACACTTTGAGTATATGCATCAAATCGACGTAATTGCCGTTCTGCTGATGGATTCCCCTGCTGCGCCATTATGGCAAGACCGTCGCGGATTTGCGCCTCGGACATACCTACGTACGTTTTTCCATCGATCTCCGGATCCCACGGCCGGTTTTCCTCCGCTTTCCAGAGAACGACCGCCTGCTTTGTATCAGCCTCCAATTTCGACCCGTCTGCACTGAGATGGATAAGTTTCTGCAGATCCGTACGTTCGCTCTCCGGCAAAGCTCCAATGGCCCTTTTCCATGTCTCTGCTACTGCCAAACCGGCGGTGGCATACTCTGTATTGATCTTTGTAGTTATCGATTCGATCATGTTCGCACGCTCATCTGCGGAGAGCGTGGTGCGCCCCGCGACAACATCTGCCAGTTTGTACGCTTGTGCCAAAATATCAGGCGCGTTCACTTTCTCGACAAGTGTGTAACGGATCTCGCGCGGATTCTTCACGTCTCTTTTAGGCTCAAATGTCATCCTGCCCAGGTATGATTTAAGAACGAGCTTCGGCAATTGCTTACTGCTTTGTCCATTCGAGAAGAAAACGCGATCGAGTCCACGGGGATTGCTGTCTTTACCCAACACAAAATCCTCGGCCACATTGCCCTTTGCATCAACGAAGTGAAAATTGGTCTTCGGGATTGCAATGTAGGATTCATTGCGGAACTGTCCTGTGCCGGGAGTGGCACTGAGCCCGCGGATATTATCCGAAGAAATCCGTTCCCACTGTTTTTGCACCATCCTGTCATCGTACGTCATTCCCTTGAAGCGGTCGCTTGTTCTACCGAGCACAAATTCGGCCTTCGCAATGGCCGCTTCTGCCAGATCGTAATTGTCATTTGCCGTGATCTTGGGAACGATGGTGGCTTTGCTTTTGTAAATTCCGTCGGCCCAGTTGGTAAATTGTGCCCATTCTTGCGCAGCCTGTGTCAGAAGATCCCTCTCAGCCGGATTGAGGGAACTTTTATGCTCTTCAAGATTCTTCAGAATTGGTCCGTAATTGCGGCGAAACTCATTCTCCCGATCGTGGAGGCCCGCATAGTATGGACGGTCCACGGTGCCGATTGTATTTGCATCTTCGATGAGCTGTCCGTTGTAAAAGGAATCCGGGTTGAATGATTTTCGGTCTTTGTTTCCCATGACCTGCCGCTCGAATGTGACAGGCGCTGTCTCTTGAGAAAGATTTCTGAGACCTTCGATGACCGCATGAGCTGATGCGATGACTTTTTGCGAACGTGCGTCCGCTGCCTCCCTGCGTACGTCCAACTCGTAGAATTTCTTGAGAACATTGTTTTTATAATTTTCCTCCAGTTCCTTGAATGTTTCTTGCTGATCTTTGGTCAGAGTTGGCCAGCGCAGCCTGATATCTTCAACTTCTTTCCTGCCAGCCTCAAAAAATTCTCGAGCGAGTTCGCTCTCATCCTTCGACACCTCTCCTCCTGACTGCCTCACTTCCTCTGGCGGCACGTACTTTGGGCGGTTTGGCTCCGCGCCTTGCTGATGAGCAATCAGGCGCCGTTCACCGTCGATGGAATACTTTTTCATAGAAAAATGGAAAATGATAATGCTTCTTACGTTGTAATGAGTGATGCCTCTGCCTTCTTCAGGGCCGCATCATGATCGACCGATTCTTCTATCTGCCGGATTTGAGGTAAAAATGTATGACGGCACACCTGGAGGATTGCGGAAGCATCCTCTGTAAGTCCCTTCCATACTTTCTGTAGCTTTCCAAGTTCGGCGGACAGGGGTGTCAGTTGTACTGCCGCACGCTTGCGCTGCTCTGGTGTCAGGGTAGGTGACAACTGCATGAGCTCTTCAATCATCGCAGATTCCAGGCCCGAGAAGGATTGAACGGCGGTGATGAATTCTTCAGACGTCATGGGTGTTTGTGAAATCTTATTATTGTACACGAAAATATGGTTTTAAGCCATGTCTCTCTTTTTCATACCCGCTACACTTCTGCCCGTGTCCCGCACCCGATCCGCGGCCGTTTTTGAGGCTCATCGCAAGCGCTCGTTTGAGCGCCGGATGGTGATCGTGCACCTCGTTCTTGCGGTTGCCGCACTCATTGTGGTCGCGCGGTTGATCGAGCTGCAGGTGATCAAAGGGAAAGATTTTCTCGACCTCGCTCAGGCCCAGCACTTCGGCGGTGTGAAGCTCCCCGCCAAGCGTGGCGAAGTACTTTCGCGAAATGCGCGCACTGAGGAAACAAGTATCCTCGCGACCAATGCCACACTGGACCTGATCTATGTGGATCCCGTCATCACCGACAATCCCACGATGATCGCAGAGACGCTTGCCGACACGCTCGTCACTGAGGGAATCCATGCAGCCTGCAGCGCGGGACAGCCGGCGTGTCCTCGCGAACTCTTTACCTTCTACGGCGCAGCGTTCGATCCTCTCGAGCGCGTTCGCAGGCTCAATACCGGCGCACTTCTGGAGCCGATTCCCGATCAGCTTTCGCTTCCGGCCCCCCAAGAAATTCCGGAACTCACCGAAGTCCGCCGTCAGTTTGCGCGTGCAATCGAAAATCGCATTCGCGAAAAGCGCGTCACCTTCGTACCGCTCCTCTATGGCGCGACCAAGGTCCAGATGCAGCAAGTGGAGGAGATGGCGATTCCCGGAGTGACGATCGTCGCAGATGCCAGCCTCATCTATGCCAACCCGGAGGAAGTACCCCAGCTGCAGATTCCGGCGTTTGCGCGTCGGCTGGCAGGTCCTCTTGTCCTTGATGAAGAAGTGCTCCGCGGGTATCTCCGCAGTCGGCCGTTGCGCTACATTCCGGTCATGCGCCGGTTGACTCCGGACATGTCTGCAGCGCTTCGGGATCTTCAGCTCAAATCTTTGGAAGATACCCGCGCACGGAGACGCGAAGCGCCGACGCGTGAAGCCGCCCAGCAGATCCAGGATCCCCTCCGCTGTATCGCCCTCCTGCCCGAGCACTGGCGGTTTTATCCGGATGGTTCCGTGGCCTCCCACGTCGTCGGGTTCCTCAACGCCGTCGGTGAAGCGCAGTACGGCATCGAGCGCACGTTCAATCCTCTGCTGCGCGGTCAGGAAGGGATGATCGCGACCGTCAGCGACCCTCAGGGTGGCCAGATTCTTACCGCAGACCAGAGGATCGTCGATCCGAAAGACGGCTCCACGATCGTGCTGACGATCGACCGCTTCATCCAAGAAAAAGTGGAGGCACTTCTGCAGGAATCCATCGCGCGGTTCGACGCCGAGAGCGCGCAGGCGATCGTGATGGATCCGTACACCGGCCGCATCCTTGCGATGGCCAACGCTCCCCTCTTCGATGGCAACAACTACGGAGACGTCTACGAACACGAGCCCGTCATTCTCGATGAGGGAAAGAGGAAGCAGATCATCGTCGAACTCTATCACCCCGACACGCGCGCATTCATTCTGCGCTCCTTCGTCGACGATCTCTTCACGCCCGAGGGGCGGGCGGTGTTGAGTGAAGAGACGGCGAAGGAAATCATGCAGCTCGAGACGCTCTATGACCTCAGAGATATCGTCCGGTATTACCTCCTCATCGGCGAGCATCACCGCCGCGAGATCTTCCCCACCGAGCGCCCGGACGTCTGGCTCAAGTACAAAAACAACATCGGTGTCGGTGCGTACCTGAACCGCAATATTCAGGAAATCTACGAGCCCGGATCCGTCATGAAATCCGTGACGATGGCCATTGCCATCGACCAAGGCGAAGTGACGCCGGGCGATGTCTATGACGACGAAGGCCCCGTAAGCGTCGACGAGTACACGATCAAGAACGCTTTGAACCGCTACTACGGCAAGGTGACAATGACCAACTGTCTGGAGTTCTCCGTCAACACCTGCATGACCTCGGTTTCCGAGAAGCTCGGAAGAAAGCTCTTCCACCGCAGTCTCGAGCGCTTCGGCTTCGGGAGAGTCTCGGGCATCGAACTCGAAGACGAACTTCCCGGCGAACTTCTCCCCTGGAGAAAATGGAGTAACGCGCTTCTTGCGACCGCCGCCTACGGCCAAGGTGTCTCCTCCACGCCCCTGCAGATGATTACGGCCTACACGGCGCTCGCCAATGGCGGCAAGCTGATGCGGCCCACGATCATCGACAGCATCATCCATAGCGACGGCACTGTGGAGAAATATTCTCCGCGCATGGTCGATCAGGTGATCACGCCGGAAACCAGCGACACCATCACTGCGATGCTCGTGAGTTCGATGAACGTGGGGTTTGCCAAAGTTGCCAAGGTAAAGGGCTACCGTATGGCCGGGAAAACGGGAACCTCGCAGATCGCCGGTCCCGGCGGCAAGTACGAATCCGGTACGGGTTCCACCATCGCAACATTTGCCGGCTACGCGCCAGTGCCCAATCCCAAGTTCCTGATCCTCGTGAAATTCGATCGTCCCCGCCGTGATATTTACGGATCACAGACCGCCGGTCCGGTGTTCAGGGACATCGCCGCATTTTTGTTTAAGTATTATGGGATACCGCCGAATGAACAGTAGAGACGCACCTTTGGTGCGTCTCCGATAGGAAGGAGACGGACCACAGGTCCGTCTCTACGGAGCCACATTATTTTACCGTCACAGATTTCGCCAAATTCCTTGGCATATCCGGATCCTTCCCTCTCTGTACCGCCAGTTCGTACGCCAGGATCTGAATCGGAATAATTGTGACGATGGGCTGTGCGGCTCCGGCATCCGGGGTCTTCAGCCATTCGTCAAAAATCTCATGGCGCTTCGGGGCGATACCGATGAGCATCGCACCGCGTGCCTTCAGCTCTGTCGCATTATTGAGCATGTCGCTCGTGACTTCATCATTTCCGAGAAGTGCGATGCAGGGCGTGCCGGACTCGATCAGCGCGATGGGCCCGTGCTTCAGCTCACTTCCCGCAAACCCTTCCGCATGCACGTAGCTCACTTCCTGGATCTTGATCGCGCTCTCGAGCGCCATCGGGTAGTGCCAGCTTTTACCGATGATATAGAGGTGCTCGCTACGTTTGATCTTCCCTGCGATCGTCGCGATGCGCTCCACGTAGCGCGGGTTCAACATGTCGTTAATGAGCGCGCCGGTTTCCAGAAGCAGTGTCTTTCCGTCGTGGAGCCTGTTTTTGAGTGCGTA
>MFXS01000009.1 GCA_001788925.1 Candidatus Peribacteria bacterium RIFCSPHIGHO2_01_FULL_55_13 | reverse complement strand
GCCGGACAGGCGGATTCTGCAGTGCCTGTACCCAAGCATCGACCGTTGGAGCAATCAGCATCGCCTGCCCCTTTGCCGTCTCCGGAATCGCCGTCGACTGCATCGCAATCACCGGACATCCGCAGGAAAGCGCTTCGGCGACCGGAAGGCAGAACCCTTCGTAGAGCGATGCCGTCGTAAAACACTCGGCGGCGGAATAGAGCGCAGGCAGATCTTCATCGCTCACGACAGGAAGATGGAGAACGTTTTTCGGAAGATGAGGCGGAGGTGACGGCATCACGAGCACCAGCTGTTTTGCGTTGAGATCGGCTTTTGCAAACGCATCAATGAGAAACGGCACGTTCTTGTGCCCTTTCCCCGAGCCCACATAGAGGAAGAACGGTTGTTGCAGCCCGTAGCGTGTGCGTACTGCGGCGACCGATGCGATCGACGCCGGATGAAATGCATCCTCAACTCCTTCTCCCGTTACATGGCATTTGCGATGAGCAGGCGGCCCATAGGCTCCTCCGATTTCGAGCGCGGTGAAGGAACTGACTGCGAGAATCGCTTTCGCACGCTTGATCGTGAATGCCATCTGCATACGGTAGGCCGTGCGCTTGAGAAACGATGCATCCCCGGGATGGCGGTGCAGGATCAGATCGTGGATCGTCGCGACAAAGGGAACCGGACAAAGGAGAGGAACATTGAAGTGTGGAGAGAAGAGAAGATCGATGCGACTTTTGCGAAACACCTTCGGAAAGATAATTTGTTCAGCAAGCGAATAGTGTGCGAAATCTGCAATCTGCAATCTGCAATCTGCAATATGTCTCGCATGTTCTATCCATTCTTCTTTTTCCGATCGAACGAACAAGATATACCGGACCGGATCCTTTCGTCGCAATAATTCCGTGACGATGGCACGCGTGTAGCGCCCGAGGCCGCTTCGGGTTCCGGCAAACCGGCAGTCGATTCCTATTGTCTTCACCGGTCCATTGTTCCATTGTGCCGCTGCTTTGAACATGGATATCGCACAAGCACTTCAATCGTCCGGCATCGCCCCAATCGACGCAGAAACCATGCTGGCGTTCATTCTGCAGCGCGATCGTGCCTATCTTCTGGCACATTCCCATGATGCAATCGATGAGGCCCAGGAAATGCGGTGGAGGCAGTACGTTGACCGACGCAGGACGGGTGAACCTGTTGCCTATGTCATCGGACAGCGGGAATTTTACGGCCGGGTGTTCCACGTCGACCGGCGCGTGCATATTCCGCGACCGTCGACGGAAAATCTGGTGTCGATGGCTTTGGATTTTCTCAGCAATCCGAAAGACGACGTTCGTGATCTGGAGACCGGAATCATCGGCACGGCGAAGGTGTTGCGGGACTGCTCTGCTGTAACAACGATTGTCGATGTGGGTACAGGCTCCGGATGCATCGCGATCACGCTTGCGTTGGAGCGACCGGATCTTCGGGTGATTGCGATCGATATCAGCTCAGAAGCATTGGAGGTTGCAAAGGAAAATGCAAAACGCCTCGGTGCTGCCAGAGTGGAGTTTCTGGAGGGGGATTTGCTTTCTCCTCTTGCCGATCTTTCGGATCCTTTTCTTCTTATAAGCAATCCCCCGTATCTCTCTGATACTGCAAACCTCAGTCCTGAGGTCAAAGACTTTGAGCCAAGTCGATCCCTTTTTGCCGGAGAGAGCGGAGAGGAAATCCTTCTTCGGTTAGGTGCAGAATGCATACAAAGCCCTTATTGTCATGGCATGGTGTACGAATGCCTTGAAACTTAAGCAATACTCAGTGCATCATTTTCATCCGTTGCGGGTTGCGTACCTCCATCTCCAGATTGGAGAGCAAAATGCTCTAAAAATTTTTGAGCAGTTGCTGGTTGAAACGCTTTGGCTTTTTCATCAACATTCTTTGGCAAGATTCTTCCTTTCAGCACGACATTGATACCATCACGGCCGCTGCATCTTTTGAAATGCTGTACCCACTTACCAAAGTCAGGATGTTCCAATAATGCGGGAACTTGATGTTCTGGTACGTAGGCGACCTCTGAATCTTTTTCACTAGACATAATTTATGGGGAAACGTGCAAAATATCTTAGAGACCTTTCTTCGGAAAATCAAGGGTGATAGAGTGATTTTACAATGCATATTCCAGCATGCCTTAGCCCCGTTACCGCCGTTATCGGCGCGCAGTGGGGGGATGAAGGGAAAGGGAAGCTGATCGATCTTCTGGCGGAGGATTTTGACGTGGTGGCGCGGGCCTGCGGAGGTGCGAATGCGGGACACACGATCGTCGTCGGAGGAAAGAAGCACGTCTTCCGGCTTCTCCCAAGTGGCTCATTGCATGAGCATGCGGAAATCGTTCTCGGCGCGGGGATGGTGATTCATCTTCCTACGTTGTTAGAGGAGATCGGACTTCTTCGGGATGCGGGAATCGATATCGTTCCGCGACTCAAGATTTCGCATGAGGCGCATATCCTTTTTGATTTCCATAAGGAAATCGACGGAGTGCTCGAGGAACGTAAAGCCAAATCAGGGAAAGGCATCGGAACCACCAGAAGGGGAATCGGCCCCGCCTACATGGACAAGGCCGCACGTTCGGGCATCCGTATGGAAAAGCTGAGTGATGACCTTGATATGCTCCTGCGGGAGCGCGCAATGGAACTCGGGGCGCAGTACGGAATCACTGTCGATGCCGGAATGGAACAGAAACAGCTACAGGACGCTGTGGCGATGCTGGGAAATTGCGTCATCGATGCAACGACACTGCTGCATGATCGTATAAGCGCAGGGAAAAAGATCCTGATCGAGGGTGCGCAGGCAACACTTCTCGATATCGACCATGGAACCTATCCCTATGTCACCAGCAGCTCGACGACGATCGCGGGAGCGCTGCAAGGTTTGGGTATTGCGCCGAAACATCTGGGAGATGTCATAGGAGTAGCCAAGGCGTACTGCACGAGAGTGGGAGCTGGAGAGTTTCTCACGGAAGTTGAAGGAGAGACAGGAGACCGTCTTCGGGAACGGGGAGGGGAATATGGCTCTGTGACAAAGCGCCCGCGCCGCTGCGGCTGGCTGCATCTTCCGGATCTCAACCGCTCTGCGATGATCAACGGATGCGCCTGCTGGAACATCACGAAGCTCGATGTGCTCGATACGGAAGCCGTCATTCCGGTAGGGATCGAAGAGAAGAACGGCAAAGCGGTGATGAAGGAATGTACGGGATGGAAGACCTCCACGGTCGGCGTAACGTCCTTCGAAAAGCTTCCCAAGGAAGCGCAGGATCTCATCGCATTGATCGAAAAGGAAACCGGGCTTCCTGTCCGCTACATCGGAACAGGCCAGAAGCGCGAAGAGATGATCGCAAGATAAACGACGGGATTACTCGCCCCACTTCAGTTTCTCCCGGAGCGTCCCAAAGAAGGTGTCTTGCTTGCGTCGAAGGAAGCGGACGGTTTTTCCGCATCCACAGGTGGTGACGATGTCGCCGCCCTGCAGCGGTATATAGACCTGACCGTCGACGGTGAGGATCACGTTGACCGCCTGAAACTTGTTTGCCTTGGTCGCGACCGTGATTTCAATTTCAAATGCACTCGGGATCACCACTGGCTTCTGACTGAAGCTATGGGGATTAATGGGGGTGAGAATTGTCGCGGCGAGCGAGGGATGGACAATGGGACCGCCTGCAGCGAGTGAGTATGCTGTGGAACCGGTCGGCGTGGAGATGATGAGGCCGTCGGCGTGGAACACCGTGAGATCCTCTCCCTTTATCCGCGCCTGCAGATCCACAAGCCGCGCGATGGTTCCCTGCGCGATGACCGCTTCGTTGAGCGCGTATCCTTCAAAGATCGTTTTTCCGTCGCGCTCCGCCTTCACCGAGAGAATGCTGCGTTCTTCGATGACACCTTTTCCCGAAAGCAGCTGTGGAAGAATCGTCGTCGCTTCATGCAGTTCCGTCTCCGCCAGGAATCCAACCGTGCCGCGGTTCACGCTCAGAATCGGAATGGAAAAATCCTTGAGCTCGCGGACGGTTCGGAGAATCGTGCCGTCTCCGCCGATCACCAAAAGGAGGTCGATGTCCCCGTGTGTGGTGTAGGCCGGAAACGGTGCCGCCTCGGGCATGTCGGCCTTGCGCTCCGGATCGAAAAAAATCTGCGCGCCGAGCTCCTGCAAAATCGAGAGGATATCGGCCACAGCCTGCGACTTGTCCTCCAAGCCCGATTTCACGGTGACGCCGATGCGCTTGTAGGTGAGCACGAGAGAATTATAGGGCCTGGAGCAGGTATTCCGCAGTACGATCCCAGGAAAATTGCTGTGCCTGCCCGGGTCCGGCGGCGCGCAGTGTTTCACGCAGCTTGGCATCCTGCAGGATCTGGAGAAGCCCCGTCCGAATGCTTTCAACACTTCTGGGCTCTACAGTGACTGCATAGCCTCCGGTGACTTCTGGAAGGCTTCCTCCAGCGCTTGTGAGCACGGGAATGCCCCGCTGGAGGGCATCAAGAACCGGCAATCCGAATCCTTCATAGAGCGAGGGAAATGCGAGGAGCGTGCACTGCGAAAGCAGAGTCCGATACTCCTCTTCGGGGACGTATCCCCGCCATTCCACTCCGGGTGTTTCTTTCGCAAGTCGGACAATTTCTGCATCCTGCCATCCCCGGCCGCCTACAAGCAGGAGGCGATACTGATTACGCATTACATCAGGAAGACCTGCATACGCCTGGATCAATCGGAGCTGATTCTTGCGCGGGCAAAGCGTGCCGGGACAGAGAATCGTTTTGCCGTCCGGAATACTGTGTGCCGGGTGTTCGTCGAGCGGTCCTGCAAAGATCACAGAGATTCTGTCCGGATCCACAAATGGAAACCGTGCAAGAAGATCTTTTTTGGTAGACATGCTGATCGTGCAGACATGCGCGGCTTTCTTGAGAGCTTTCTTCAAAGTAAGGCGCTCGATCAGCTTTGCTTTCCATTCATGCGGATCGCTCTGGAACGCGATGAGATCGTGGATGATGGGAATGCAGCGGATCGATCGCGGCAAAAGCGCGGGAACGATAAAGCTGCTCGGTGCAATAGTAACGTCGGGTTGGTATTTCAGAATGGCGCTGCGAGCAGCGAGATGCCACCCTGCTCCGCCGGGAAACGATCGGATGCTTGCGTTATCGCTTTTCCAGAGATCGGGAACAGGACTTCCGTCAGTGAGGATCGTGAGAGGGGTATTGTTGAGGAGCGCGGTGACCGTACGCAACACCCATTGTCCTTTGCCAGTGCGTGAAGCGCCGAGCGCTGCCCGTCCGTCGATCCAGATCTGCATGGGCGTAGCTTACCTCACAACAAACGGCACTTCCTTGAGGTTTTTCGAGGAGATTTGCCGGTTGGCGGGCGGAGATGCCGGTGCTATCCTTTCCGCATGGCCTACGCATTTTTCCGTAAACTGACGGCGCTCGAGCTCGAGGAACAGATCCTCAATGTGAGTGCCATGGTGAGTCTCATCGGCGTACTGCTTCCGTGGATGGGAGGAGAGTGGCTGGGGGGAGACAATGTCACCTATTCGGGACTGGGTTTCTATACGTCGTTCATCGGTCTTACGGTCTTCCTGCTCCAGACCTTTATTTTGCTCATCACGGTGATTCCGCTCACCGGCGGACCGGTGCTCATCAAGCGCCGCTACCGCGAAGTGGTACGCCTCGGAGCCACGGGCCTTTCCTCGATTCTGATTCTCGCGTCTCTTTCGGTGCTCACCAAAGTTACCTTTGAATTTTCCCGTATGGAGATCCGTTTCGGCATCTACGTGACGCTCGTCGGAAGTCTTGTGGCCACTCTGTATGCGTTCCTCCGTTTCCAGGAGCAGCGCAGATCCTCGGTCCAGGAACTTTTCCATCATCCCGAGCTTACGGTGCAGGCTGTTCCTGAACGTAATGAGTCCGCTCCCGTTCCGCCTCCGCCCCCTCCGCCGCCGGCACCGGAGCCGGAGGAGCACCGAATGTTCCGCTAAAACGAGTTACAATTTACGATTGATGATTTACTATTTGTAGCCGAATGCAGAAAATCGTAAATCATCAATCGTACATCGTAAATCGGTTTATTTCCTGATAGAATTTTCTCATGTCCGACAGTCCCTACAACGACGACGACCTTGTGTACGCCGATCCCGAAAAGCGCATAATCGTCGGCAAAGTCGAGTTTGGAAAGAATGGCAGTGCAAAGCCGCTTCAGATGCCGGAGGTGATCCGGCCCCCGAAAGAAGGAGATGAACGGCGGCGCGGAAAGCCCCGAAAGCGGTTTTACCCGTGGGGAACCTATAAGACCATGCGCAAGCTCTACAAGATCGACGGGGGAGTGGTGGAAGCCGACCGGCAAATCACACTGGATTTGGCAATGGAGAAGTCGGCAAAAGAGCCGTTCTGGAATTAAATATGACGAAATTTTTCAAGTGATCGATTTCTATTAAACAGGCTATGAAACCGATGACGAAAATCTCTGCAATCATCATTTTGTAATACAAAACCCGTAGGAATCTCCGCCAATATTCTTCCTTCATTTCTACTTATCCAAACACTCCCGTCGTTCGTACCAAGAAGCTCATACATAGTTCCTACCATTATTTCAGATAGCCTCTCACTCCTTTGGATATTGCGAGAAAGTCTCATCTCAACAACATTCGTGGGGTCTACAGTTTTGCCGTATGTGGAAAATTTTCTGTTCATAGCTGTGGAGACTAATAGTAAAAGTAGAGGCAAAGCAACGATTTTTCTGATAATCTTCTTCACTCCTGCAAGCGAAGAAATGTGTAGAGCTTTGTTAGCTATGGAGCAATTGCACCACATCCTCCACCTCTTTCTTCGATCCCACAATAATCGGCGTTCTCTGATCCGGCGTCATGATTTTCTTCTGGAGCAATGATGCTTTGCCATCCGAGGATGCTCCACCCGCCTGTTCGACAAGATATGCAAACGGGCCGCACTCAAAGACCAGCCGGAGCTTGCCTTCGGGGTACTTGGATCCGCCCACATTCGTGAAAACACCCTGCCCCTTTGCGAGGACATGGTGGATGTCGGCAACCATGCAGCCGGAATAGCGCAAGGTCATGCCATCGAGCCAATGGTCCAGTGCCTTCTTATAGCCGGGATTATCGTGAATCGCGGAGAGATTGCCGGGGCTGTAATTCTTTGCAGTATCGGCGACGCCCATATGTTCCTGCAGCAGCACAAACTCTCCTTCATCATTGAGGAGGAACGCATGCACTCCCGATCCCGTGCTATACACAAAGATCGTCCGCGGACCGTAGAGGACGTATCCTGCCGCGACCTGTTCGTGTGGAGCGCGGCCGATGATTTCCGATCCGGGGTAGATGCCGAAGATGGAACCGATGGCGAAGTTTGCATCCACTAGGGAAGAACCATCCAGAGGATCGAAGACGACGCTATAGGGTGCCTTCGGATCGATCTCGACGATGTCATCGTGTTCTTCGGAGCAGAAGCAGGCGACATGGCCGCTTTCACGGAGATACTGTTCCATCAACTGGTCGGCGATGACATCGATCTTCAGCTGTTTTTCGCCGAACTGATTACTGCCGCCCGAAAGTCCTCCTTCAGAGGTCTGAATCGCATGGCGGATACTGCGTCCGGCCCGCGCAATGTCCAGAATCACATGGCGAAGAGCATCGGGCGCTTTTGCCTTGTCCTGCAAATGTCCGTTGAGAGTCGTATGCGCGGCAGTCGGAGGAGGCGAGGCGGTCATGGAGATTACGAGAGAAGAGCGCCGATCTGCGCTGCCATTTCGGTCACACGCATGCCGTAGCCCCACTCGTTGTCGTACCAGGCGAGCAACTGCACCATCGTGCCGTCGACGACGGTTGTGGATTCCAGATCCACCGTGCTCGAGTGCGGATCGGAAATGTAATCGGAAGAAACGAGGAGGCCCTCTTCCACGGCGAGAATGCCTTTGAGATCTCCTGCAGCAGCTTTTGTGAGTTCGGCATTGACCTGCTCGGCCGTCACCGGCTCTTTCATCTGGAGAGCCAAATACGATGCGGAGACATCCGGCATCGGGACGCGAAGCGCCATACCATCCAGTTTTCCGAGCAAATGCGGAAAGACTTTCCCGACCGCCTTCGCGGCACCGGTCGTTGAAGGAATGATGTTCAAGGCCGCCGCACGGGAGATACGCATCTTAGAACTGTCCGTGGAGTTATCGAGGAGATTTTGGGACGTCGTATAGGAATGGGTGGTGCAGATCAGTCCGCGCGCGATTCCTTTCCAAGCGTCGAGCACTTTGATGACTGGCGCGATGGAATTTGTCGTACAGGAAGCGGCGGAAACGATGGGCAGACACTCCTGCAGCAGGTCGTCGTTCACGCCGCGCACAATCATCGTGACATCATCTTTCGGAGGTGCTGTGATAAGAACGGCCTTTGCCCCGGCCTTGAGGTGCATCTCGCACTTATCGCGGCTGCGGAATTTACCGGAAGATTCAATCACCAAATCCACCTTTAGTTCTTTCCACGGACACTTTGCAGGCTCGCGCTCTTTGACCACGCGCACAGACTTACCGTTGACCTTGAGATGCTCGCCATCCACCTGAACGTCACCGTCGAAGCGGCCATGCAGCGTGTCGTATTTCAGAAGATACGCGCGCATCTCGGCATCACTGGAGGCGTTGATCGCCACGACTTCCACCTCGTTCGAAAATCTTTGCAGGAGCTGCCGATGGACCACTCGTCCGATGCGGCCGTACCCATTGATAGCGACGCGGATCATGGTTGCATTGTAGGGCGAGGTGGGTGGTTTTTACAATTTAAGAGTGAATGTTGGATGGTTAAATGGCTAAATGGTTAGGTTGTCGCTTGCGAACCATTTAGCTATTTAGCCATTTAACCATTCTTTACCCAAACACTCCGATAATCAACCCTACGACCGCGGAGAACGCCCCGACGATCCACAGCCGCATCGTTACTTTGCTTTCCCCCCACTCCAAAGCCTCAAAGTGATGGTGAATGGGGGCGGCCCGGAAGACTTTCTTCCCGCCTCGGAGTTTCTTGCTGGTGAGCTGGATGATCACCGACAGCATTTCGAGCACGAATACGAAGCCGATAAGCGGCAATACCAGAACCTGGTCGATCATCATTGCGATCACGGCGAGCGTTCCGCCCAAAGCCAACGATCCCGTATCGCCCATAAAAAAGAGTGCCGGAGGGACGTTATGCCACAGGAAAGCGGCAATGGCGCCGACACAGACTGCGCAGAACGCGGCAAGAACCATGAGGCCCTCGATGTACGCAAGAACGCCGAACGCCCCGAATGCGATCACGAGAAGTCCGCCAAGAAGCCCATCGAGGCCGTCGGTGAAGTTCGTCGCATTGGCCGTCGCCACTAGGATGAAGATGAACACGGGAATGTACCACGCCCCGATAATGACATCGCCGTAGAAGGGAACGTAGATGCTGTCATAGCCGAGTTTCCCATAAAACCAGAGCGCCCCGAGGGTGCTGATGAGAAGAAGGGCGCCAATCTTCGGGAGAACATCGAGACCACGCTTCTTGCCGACGCCGGTGATATTGAAGTAATCATCGAGCCCGCCGAGAAGACCGAGCGCAAGCATGGTGAAGAGCGGCAGGTAGACCTGTCCACGTTGAAGGAGTGAATTCTCGACTGCGCCCCCAAGGGAAAGCAAACGGGAAATCAGCACCGTAAAGAGGATCGACCCCCAGATCAGTATTCCTCCCATCGTCGGCGTACCGAATTTATGCTGATGGTACTTTCGAAAGACCGTCGGCTCTCTGCCATCCATCGTCTCTACGCGCAGCTGCTTCCCGATTTTGTTTTTCCGGAGAAAGCTTACAAACGGAGGTGTGAGCATCAATCCGATGGCGAACGCGAACGCAGCGTAGAAAAGGATCGCCGCAAGGGAAACTTCAGGGCGAAAGGGGAGGAGGTCAGGCATGAAAGAATAGTATCGATTATTCTCCCGAACGCCACACCCACTTTTACTCGTCGTCGTCCCGGGTGGAATGCGCCTTGTCGATGTCGTAGAAGCGCATTTGCTCTTTCTTGAACAAAAGCTCCACGCGGCCGATGGGACCGTTTCGGTGTTTGCGGATGTAGATATCGGTAAGTCCCGGACGGTCGCTGTCTTCCTCGTAGTAGTCCTCGCGGTACATCATCATCACGACGTCAGCGTCCTGTTCGATACTTCCGGAATCGCGTAGGTCCGAGAGTTGTGGGATATTGCCCGGGCGGCTTTCAACGGCGCGGGAGAGCTGTGAAAGCGCGAGAATGGGGATGTGGAGCTCACGGCCGAGCTGCTTGAGCGAACGAGAGATTTCGGAGATTTCCTGAACGCGGTTCCCCGCGTAGCTCACGTTCCCCGTACTCATGAGCTGGAGGTAGTCGATGATGAGGAGATCGAGCCCGTGCTCCATCTGGAGCCGGCGGGCTTTCGCGCGAAGCTCCGGAATGGAGGATGCCACGGAGTCGTCGATGAAGATGTTGGCCTTGGAAAGTTCGTCCATGATCGGACCCATGTTCTGGAAATCGGTGTCGTCGAGCTTGCCGCGCTGGAGCTTCCACGAATCGACACCGAGGAGGGAGGCGAAGAGACGGTCCACAAGCTGTTCTTTGCTCATTTCCAATGAGAATACGCCCACGCTCTTATGGGAACGGATTGCGGCGTTTTGCGCGATATTCAGAGCCAGTGCGGTTTTTCCCATACTCGGACGACCGGCAAGGACAATCAGATCGGATGGCTGCAGCCCGGAGAGCTTCATATCGAGACCCTTGAAGCCTGTGGGGACTCCCTTCACCTGATCTTCGTCTTTGGTTTCGTGGAGTTCCGCGAAGCGCTCGTAGCGGGCAGTGAGGACATCGCGGATGTGGACGAATTTGTCCTTGAGGAAGGTGTTACTGATATTGAAGACGGTCTTTTCCACTTCCTCAAGCATGTCGGGGATCTGGCGCCCTTCTTCGTAGCCAAGCGCGGAGATGCGCTGTCCTGCGGCGATGATGCGGCGGTGGACCGCCTTGGTTTTCACAATCTGTCCGTACTGGTACACGTGTGACGCGGTAGGAACCTCTGCGGCGAGCTGTGCCAAAAATGCCGAGCCCCCCAGATCCTGAATTTTGGAATCGGTCCGCAGCTTCTCGCTCACCGTCACGAAGTCGATCGGCTGGTGTTGCTGATAGAGCCCGAAAATCGCCTGGAAGACCGAGCGGTACACCGGATCGTAGAAGTCATCCGGAATCATGAAATCGCTGATTTTAATGATGGCGTCGGGATCAAGAAGCAGAGCGCCAAGAACGGTCTTTTCCGCATCCAGAGAATGCGGTTGCACGCCGATAGCGGGGCTTACAGATGTCGCCATGGGAGGGGATTCTCGCTGAGAGACAGTGACTGGGCAACGAAGTCGGCTTGCCGGGGCGCAGGAGTTTGATTTTGTCTGGGGATTGCTGTTGATGAACTGTGGAAAAGGATGGTTGGGATGGTTGGATGGTTAGGAGATAGAAGCGCTTCAATAATCGCTAGCGCCCAACCATTCTAACCATCCAGCCATACAACCATCCAAATCCTTTCTTCGATGGTGGGCGCTACGCCGGAAGCGCTATGACCAGGATCTCTTTTTCGAGCTTTTTGGCGATGTCTTTGTTCTGCTCCAGGAACTGGCGGGCGGGCTCCCTGCCATTGCCGAGTGTTGTTTCTCCCACCTTGTAATAGTTTCCGGCTTTCTCGATGACACCGTGCTTCACGCCGAGATCGAGGATATCGCCAGCGCGGCTGATGCCCCTGGCATAGAGAATGTCGAATTCGGCCTGCCGGAACGGGGGAGCGATCTTATTTTTCACGACTTTGACCCGGGTGCGGTTGCCGACGACTTCCTGTTCGGCAGCTGTCTTCGATGTGGCTCCTTCTGCGCTCGGAATCTTTTCGAGGATCTTATCGATCCTGCGGACATCCAGACGGATGGAGGCGTAGAACTTCAGAGCATTTCCGCCGGTGGTCGTCTCGGGGTTTCCAAACATCACGCCGATCTTCATGCGGATCTGGTTGATGAAAATAACCGAGCAGTTGGTCTTGCTCACAATCGAGGTCAATTTTCGCAGCGCCTGGCTCATGAGGCGTGCCTGCAGTCCCATGTGGCTGTCACCCATCATGCCTTCAATCTCTGCGCGGGGCGTAAGGGCCGCAACCGAGTCGATGACGATGACGTCGATGCCGCCCGAACGTACGAGGGTTTCCGTGATCTCCAGCGCCTCTTCGCCGTCATTGGGCTGGGAGACGAGAAGGCTGTCGATGTCCACACCTATCTTCTTGGCATAGGTGACGTCAAGCGCGTGCTCCGCGTCCACGAAGGCCGCCCGGCCGCCGACTTTCTGGGCCTCGGCGATCATATGGAGCGCCAGTGTCGTCTTTCCCGAGGACTCCGGACCGTAGATCTCGATGATGCGGCCTTTCGGGACGCCTCCGCCGAGAGCAAGGTCGAGTGCGAGAGAGCCGCTGCTGAATTTTTCAATAGCGACGACATTCTTATCTCCCATGCGCATGACGGCGCCTTCGCCGTATTGCTTCGATATTTGAGCGAGGGCCAGCTTCACGGCCTCTTCTTTCGGGGAACTCGTTGCCTTCGCGGGAGACGATTTTTGTGGTGTGGGGGATTTTGCAGAGGCGCTGGAAGCAGTCATGGTACGGGGGGAAGTAGTCTTCGGCATGGTTGTGGAACGGAAGAGAGATGTAAAGGTGTATGAACGTACACCCATACTGTACGCTGGTGTAAATTCCTGCAAGAAAGAGGAATTGCAACGGTATAAGAAATAGTATGGTGTATGTTTGTACACCCATAGGAATTTAACAAACAGGCGGTGTTGTTATTTTTTGCAACCGTAGAGACGCACGTAGCGTGCGTCTCCTGCATCAAAAAGACGCACCACAGGTGCGTCTCTACAAAAAACAATGCATTTATTCAATCGTACGACACACCCCGATATTCTGTTCCAGATCCGTAATCGCACAGTAGAACCCCGCAGGGCAGAGGATTCCTGCAAGGCCGCCGCAAGGCTGGCCGTCGCGGGTACCTGAGGATGCCGAGGAGACAGCGGCGCGACTGCTCCCCCCAGCAGAAACCGCTCCGCTGATCTTCAGCGAGCGCAAAAACGCGAGCCACTCGGCGCGCGCGGAGGAAAGATCATCTTCACGCTGCGGTGTGAACGCGATTTCGAGGTAGCCGCCACTGCGCTCCACGGCGATACGCTGCTCTCCCGAAAGTTCATCGAGGAAGCGGATCGCTTTTGCGCCCCCGACAGTGAGGGTAATACCGCTGGGCATGGGAGTATTGGCTTTGAATGCCAGACCCACCACCGGATGCAGCGACCCCACGGGAATGAACGCGACGGCCGCACCGGTACCCGATACACCCCAGCGCGTGGGCACTTCCGCAGTCAGCGAAAGCGAAGAGGAACTCCACGGACGGACGGACTCCTCAGAAGAGACGACGCTTTCAACGACGAGAACGGGTAGATCCTCCCGATCGATATTGTGTTCGAAATGCCCCCTCAGTGCCGTCGAGCGGCCCTGAAATTCACGCAGATTCACGGTGGAACTCTCAAGGTAGGCGATATCCTCTCCGGAGGCCTTGAGGACGTGTGTGCCGCGGCGAGAGGTGGAGATTGTTGTCGGAACGACCGTTCCGGTTAGAGTTTGAGGCCCCTCGGGGAGAGGTGGCAGCTCAGGCTTTGGAGTACATCCGGCAAGAAGGAGGATGAAGGCCGAAAGCAGAAGAGTGCTACGCATCAGGAACATTGTGGCATGGAGACGGTGAAAAACCACGCGCTTTCCGTGGTTTTAGGAAGGAAAACTATTTCTTGGCAGCATCAAACGCGTACACCGCGCGACCCACGCGCTTGAAGTACGGCATCTTCTGGAGGTTCAGAGAAATAGTGCCCACCTTTACGGTGCGCTGCTTGCCGACTTCGGCAATGATCTCCTTTTTGCTCATCGGGCCCTTCTCTTTAAGAATGCGCTCGATGACATCGGCGACCGTGCCCGGCTCATAGCCCCACTCGCGTAGAGCATAGAGGCCGCGGCCGACAAGGACGAACTGCGGATAGCGGATGAGCTCGTTATGGACAGCCTGGACGGTGACGTTCTTGTGGTCGAACTTCGCCTCGCGGATGCGGTTAGCGATCTCCATGAAGTGGAGCGGCTGGCCGGTCTTTTTGAGGATGATCTCGACTTTGTCGCGGATGCTTCTGGGGCGAACAAATCTCCAGTCCGTGAGCCCCCATCCTTCGGGGATCTCGCGGAAGCGCTCGTCAATAGAAAGGGCGCTCTCAATAAGTTCTTTGCTCGGGACCCGGCCGGGGAAGAGATTGAGTGTTTGGACTGCTCCCACCATTTCATCGAGCGTCATACAGGTGCGGCGCTTCTTGAGAACCTTCACCATGGCGTTCACGAGCGTCGTGACGTCTTCCATGGCAAGCGACTCCACGCGCCAGAACGGCACGAAGGAGAGACTGCGGCTGCCCTCATGCAGCTCGCTATCAATGGAGAAGGAAAGGCGAAGGACGGCGCCGTCGACATCGGAACTGCCGACGATCCGCTTGAGAGCAATGGAGATTAGCTCGTCTTCGCGCATCAGACCGCCGTGCAGGCGAAGAACGCCGCGGGCAACTTCGTTCACTTCGTCGAGACGCGTCGTGCGGACCGTGCGGCGAAGCTTGCCAAGCGCGATGGACTCAATCTGACGGATACGCTCGCGGGTGACGTTGAACTGCTTACCGATCTTTTCGAGGGTCTGCTTCTGCTGCCCCTGCAGCGCGAAGCGCTTTTTGATGACCTGCGACTCCTTGTCCGTCAGCACCATAAAGAGGTTGCTCAGGAGCTCCTGGAGATTGACACTCAGCGGGTGACCGGACTTTGTAGCGGTGGAGGTAGCAGGTTCGACCATAGGGAGGGGGAAAGACAACCTTCGTTTTACCAAAATATTGACAGAAGCAAAAGATCAGATTCAGATTTGGCTCGACTCCATATGGAGTTGTTGCAACGTGTCTTTTGGTACATCGAAGTTGTCTAATGAGCAGGTAAAGGATATAATTTTAATGATATTTCCATCTATGTCAAATTCTTTGTTCTCTCTAAATATATAGTGAGAATCGAACAAGCGGCTGCAGCATTCCCATCGTATTGGCTGTTTCTTGCCGTCGTATAACGCTCATCAATATAAGAAACTTTCATGCCTTTTTGCGCAAGTTTGTCCCCAATCGACCGGACAAATGCCGCCTGACCCCCTTCCTCACCGCCCGGAAGGCGCGGAAGTCCCAGTATACAATGCTTAACATGATGCTGCGCAACAAGTGCGCCGATCGACGCGAGTAACTCCTCGTTGGATGTGTGGTCGATCGTATCTTTGGTGACAGCCATTCCGGAATCCGCAAAGGCAATGGCGACACCGGTGTGACGGGTGCCGATGTCGAAGCCGAGGACCGTAGGGGAAGACATTTATTTCTTCGTCGACGCGAGTTTCGCCATTCCCGCTTTCTTCCGCGCGGCATTCTTCCAGTGGATGATGTGACGCTTCGCTGCCATGTCGATTGCTTTGTAGGCCTGCGGAAGAAGTTTCTGCGCCTCTGCCGTGTTGCCCTCTTTGGCCGCAAGCGTGATTTTGCGGATCATGGTTTTCATCGTGGTCTTTACAGGCTGGCGGCGCTCCTTGCGC
>MFXS01000008.1:4069-14276 GCA_001788925.1 Candidatus Peribacteria bacterium RIFCSPHIGHO2_01_FULL_55_13 | reverse complement strand
ACTACGGTCATCATCCGAAAGAGATCGCAGCGACGCTGCAGGCGGTTGGCGAAAAATATCCGAAGAATCGTATCGTATGCGTCTTCCAGCCCCACACGCATGACCGCACCATCAAACTCTATGACGATTTCACCAAGGCGTTTACTGGCGCCGATCTCGTGATCATTCCGGGCGTGTACGAAGCACGTCGCGAGCGGGACGCCGCGAGTGTCGATCTCCAGAAATTCCTGAACGATATCCAGGACAATAGCGCTGTCGAGTGTCGCGATGGCATCTCGTTAGCCGCCACTGAGGAAGCGCTGCGGAAGGAAATCCTGAAATCCGGAGATGTGCTTCTGGTGATGGGGGCGGGGGATGTGACGGGTTTAGCGCGGAGAATGGAAGAGGAAAGAAAATGACCAATGTACAAGCACCAATGACCAAACAGTGCGAATGACCGATGCCCAAAAACCGATGACCAGGCAATAACCAATCACATCGAGAATGTATTCTTTGTCATTGTTTGGTCATTGTGTTCTTGGTCATTGGTCATTTCATTTTACTCCATCATAATTCCCCCGGATCTCCAGAGTTTTCTCTCCGTAGATATCCATCGCGGTGACGAGGATCTTGCTGAGTTCCGCACGGTTGATGGGGCTTTCCGGACGGAACGTTCCGGCGTCGTCGCCCTTCACCAGTCCGCTCTCTGCGGCGGTCTCAATGCAGTCGGCGTAGGGCGTGAGTGGCGTGACATCCGTAAACCGTTTTTCCCTGGCCCACAGGCGCGGGACATCCAGCGCCTGCAGCAACGTGCAGACGACCTCTGCGCGGGTGGCGGGGCGCTCCGGATCATCACGCACGGCGCGGTACGCCAGCCAGTACTGACGCTCTGCGGAGGCGAAGACATCCGCAAACCAGGTTCCACGCGCACGTTCGTTCTGGGGGATGGTGCGGTTTTTGCTCTCGTCGATGCCCGCAAGTCCGTGTGCGACTTTCGCAAGCTGCGCGAGGGTGACATTATCGCCCGGGCCGAATTTTCCCGTGAGCTTGCCGTCGGGCCCTTTGTATCCGCCCATGATTCCTGTGCGGATCGCCGCGTGGACATAGGTGGCGAACCACTCTGATGTCTTCACGTCGTCGAAGGTGATGCGCTCATTGCCCACCGTCACCGTTACGAATTCGAGCGCGTTCTCCTGGATGCGGCTCTGGGGCAGCTGATCGAGCTTGTCGCAGACCACCTTGATGGAGAACTGAATACGGCCGTCGTGGACAAGCTTGTCGGATTTCGGCTTCGGAGCGATGCAATCTTCGATCGGATCGAATGTGACCGTATACTGACCAATGGGAACACCGGCGTATTCCATGGGCGAGTTTCCAGTGAAGACGAGGTCGTTGGGTCCTTTGATAGAGAATCCTAGGCCCTGCGGCTCCGTGGTCACGGAAATTTTTCCAATGCGCGTGTACACGTAGTTGATAACGATACGGATCGATTCGCCGTCTCCCGCGAGAAAGGAGATCTGTGGAAGATCCACGCGCTTCTCCTGCACGCTATTGCGCCAGAGTTCGATGGAGGTCGTTGCTCCCGAAGGGGGAGTAGCGACGATCGTATAGTTTCCTGCCGGGGTCTGTTCGAACGTGTATCCCGTGTTTTCCCCCATGTCGACGCGCTTGTAATCGGGCTTTAAAAGCGACCACACGCCCGTGACGCCCTCTTCCGGGCCAACCTGCTCCACTACCATCCGTGCCGTTCCCGTGACTGGGGCAGACGAAGACGACATCGCGGAGGAGACTTCCGAGGAAGCGCTGCTTTGCGAAGACTCGCTCTGCGCAAAAAGAACTGCAGGGATAAGAAGAGCACATGCTGCAGAGGCCATGCGCAACGAAACGCGTGTAGTGTGCATGGATGGCATCGTATCAGTTTTCAAGAACGACGGGAACTAGAACCTTTTAAAAAAAACGGACGGCCGACGCCGCCCGCTTTATCAAATACTTGTTATTTCCTCCGGATGCGTGCGAGAACCGGGGCCGGGAGCAGAAGTCCCAGGAACGAAAGAAGCACATCGAAGGCTCCACCGGTTGCCGGAAGTGTTGCGACGCCGAGGACGGCAGTATCCGAAAGTTGGTCTCGGGAAGCGCCATCGAGCGCCGTACCGTCGAGCTCAGCCTTGAGCATCGTTTCCCCCGTCGGGGCGTTCTCGGCGATTGCGAAGAGCACGTTGTCGCTCCAGCGCTGGCCGGCGTAGACGCGCGGGATCCTCCAGAAGATCGTATTGCCCTGCACATAAGCGCCTGCGGGAACGGAGGAAACAGAGAGGATGTAAGGATCAAAGGTTTCGCTCAGGGTCAGGTCTTCCAGTGTGGAACGGCTGGTATTCACGAACCCAACGGTCACGCGAATCGTTCCGCCCGGAAGCGCTTCGCCCTGTTGAAGCACGTGGAGGACGCGTGCGCGGGCGACTGTGGAAGAAGAAGAACTGCTGCTTCGGACCGAAGCGCTGCGCGAAGAGGAACTGACGCGGGAGGCGGATGACCCTTCGACAGAGCTCAGGGCAGGCGAAGACGAGAATCCACAGCGGTATTCGCCAAGGAAGGTCACTTCTTCATTCGTGCCGAGATTCCGCTGGATGGGCCGTGGCACATTGCATCCGGAGCGCAGGCCAAAGTGTACCGAGTAATAGGCCGGAGGAAGATCGCGGAAGGTTTCCGGGGCGACTCCCGTGAAGCGGATGCCGTTGGGGGCTGTAAGCTCAAACGGCGCTCCGGTCGGAATACTTTCAACATTGATGCGGCCCTGATACGTATAGGCCACCTGCACCGTGTACGACGATGTGTCGGCCATGGTGAAGGAGATGCGATCATCGGTGACGGACTGAAGTGTCACGCTGTTTTCGATGAGGCGGATGGTGGTCGTGGCTCCGGCTGGGGGCTTCACATCGAAGGTGTACATTCCTGCGGGCAAATTGCCGATCACCCGGCGCTGCTCACGGCCGAAGCTATGAATCTGGCTTCCGGTCGGCGGCGTGATGTTCCACGTGCCGAAGATCGCCACATCACTGCGCTGGTCCACCGTGATCGATGCCGCAAAGGCGGGTGTCGCCAGGACGAATGCGGCGAGGGCGAGAGAGGACCGAAGGAGACGGGACGTCATACGAAAGAGAAGAAAGAAACAGGGAATCTATTTAATCAATGTTTCCTCGAATAGTCAACTACTCTTTACCGCCTTTAAAATGATCATATAAGGCATTTCTCCATGCTTTATGTGATTCCAGAAGATCTATTTCCAGGATTGTCTCTTTTCCTCGGATCACCGCGAGGCGAGGGGAGTTCTGCGTCTCTCCGAAGAGTACAACTGCGACGCCGGTGTTCTTGCAGCATGCTTCGAATTCTTTCTGTGATTCCCGCAGGACCTCGACGATGAATCCGCCCGATTGCGAGAAGAGCGCGGAGTCGGTCCGGAGGGTTCCGGCGATGTTGCTTATATCGACAGAAATGCCTGTCACGATTTTTCTCCGTCGCTGCGGTATGGTCATTTCAAACAGCGCAAGCAGCAGTCCGCCGTCGCTGACGTCGTGCGCGCTTCGAATGAGCCCTTCGTTGATCGCATTCGCAACGCACATCATCTCTTTTCCAGCTATGGCAAACTCCGGCTGCGGAACATTTTTTCCCAGAAGCGCGTCGCGCGGTGCGCCGGTCATCGCTTCCAGAACCTGATAGTAGAGTGAACCGCCGCATTCATCCTTGATGGAGCCAATGAAGTAGAGCAGAGAATCCGTTCCTTGCAGCGTCGATCCAACAGCCTTTCTGCCGTCTTGCATCACGCCGATTGCGCAAACGACTGCCGTGGGATCGATGGAGGACCCATCGGGCTTGCTGTTATAGAGACTCACGTTGCCCGAGATTACGGGGACCGCCTCTCCATCGATCGCGACGCCGCGTGCTGCCTCGGCAATGCCGCAGATGCCTTCTTCGAGCGCCGAAAGATGCGTGGGGATTTCGGGGTTGCCGTAGTTGAGACAGTCCGAGAGGGCCCGGGGCGTGGCACCGGTTGCCGCCACGTTGCGCATCGCTTCGATCGCCGCGTTCGCGCCCTGCCAGTACGGAGAGATCCGTCCGTAACGACCGTTGCCATCCGCAGCGAGTGCAACGCCGGTCATTTTCTGATTCTCCGGAAGTTCCCATCCGGGATGTTCTCCGTCCTCTACATGCGAGGAGAGATCCTGCAGCGGCGTGATCACTCCGGCATCAGCTTCTCCGGCTTCGATGATGGTGTTTCCGATGACGGTTTTGTCGTAATGCTTGAGGAGGGCTTCGCGGCTGCAGCCGTTGGGGTGGCGGAGCATTGCATCAAATATTTCTCGGATCGTGAAGGTTACGGGTTGCGGGTTGCGGGTTAACCCGTAACTCGTAACCCGTAACTTGTCTCCGTCGCATACAATAATCGGCTCCTCGCGTTCGACGATAAGCGCTTCCGTTGGCCGGACATATTGCAGCCCGCTAGTAAGATCCACGGACTTGGCTTCGCAAACGGTTTCCCCTTTGTACGTAAGGCGGTAGACGCCGCTTCCGTTCACTTTTCCGATGACGCTGGCACGTGCATTTTCAGCAACACTCGGCAGATCCCAGTCGATGTTGTAGTGCTTGAGAATATGCGCGGTGAGTTCCGGGTGCACCACCCAGCAGAGGCGTTCCTGGGTCTCCGCGCATCCTATTACTTCCGGCGGCAGGTCTTTGATCGCAACGTGGACCTTTTCCAGATCGATATCGGCACCGAACTCACGGCCTGCAACTTGTTCGACGGTCGCGCAGACATTTCCTCCCGCGCCGTGATCTTTGAAGCTGACGCGATGCAGATTCTTCGTTGCCGCGAGCCAGTCAAAAAGCGCGTAGGTAGAAGCCAGAAGATGACGTTCCAGGAACGGGTTGGGTTCCTGCACGGCGCCGCTGTTTTGTTCTTTCTTGTCGGCTTCCATGGATGCCGATGCAAAGGATGCGCCCCCAAATCCTGAACGATCGGTCGGTTTTCCAATGACGATGATGTCGTAGCCGACCTCCGCCGCCTCTTCGGGAACGCCGCTGTGAATGACTTCATCTTCACGGACAATCCCGACTGCAGCCGCATTCACGAGACAGTTGCTGTTATAGGAGGCGTCGAACACCGTGTCGCCGCCGAGATTGGGAACACCGAGCGGGTTTCCGTACCCCGCGATGCCACGCGTGACTTCCTTTGCTATCGTTCGCGATTCCTCTGATTGCAGATCTCCGAGCCGGAGCATATCGAGCGCACCGATCACGCGGGCGCCCATGCACACCACGTCGCGGACGACGCCGCCGACGCCGGTCGCTGCGCCCTCAAACGGGACGATCTGGCTGGGGTGATTGTGCGACTCATGGGAGATGACAAGCCCCCAGCGTTTACCTTTAGGCTCATCCGTAATCGCAACAATGCCACTGTCTTCGCCGGGACCGAGGATCACGTGCTTGCCGCTCGTCGTGAAGGTCTTCAGAAATCTCCGCGAGGATTTGTACGAACAGTGCTCCGATCCCTGCACGCCCCAGATGGTGGCTTCCGTCAGCGTCGGATCACGCTTGAGCATCATGCAGATCTTGCGGGCTTCTTCGACTGTGAGGCCGATGCGGTGCTTTTTGAGGAGCGCCGCGACCTCCGCATCGGACGAAGAGGAAAACGGGAGGAGGGGAGCCAGTTGTGAAGCCTGCCCTAATCCTGTCGATGGGTTGCGGGTTGCGGGACTCATAAAGAAGTATGGGGATTATGCATGAAAAATGGCAATCGACGCACGGGAAAATGGTAGAGTGCTTCACTCGGATGCCATCCGACAATCTACTCCACTGGCAGGTGTATCTTGAGATGTCGTCCGCTCCCCATGTTGAGACGGAAGCGGATCGTGCAAGAATGGAGCAGATACGCAAGGAATCAGCATTGAAGGCGGATGGTGGTGTGCTGCATTACATTCCAAAAATAGCAACGGGCGAGCAGCAAACGACGCTGGATATACTTACTCAGCGAATCAATGATCATCGTAACGCCTTCCGGCGATTGAGCCGACCTTCTTTACTTGCAACGGTAAGCACACTCGGCAGTGCGAATGCTCGTCACTGGCGGGATTATTCTCAAGTGAGTCCAGAACAAGTGCACATCGCAGTGATGGAACTCGCTCAACAAGGCATTGTCGAGGTGAGACAGAATGCCATCACACTTCTTATTGAGCCGTATACGAATCCAATGGCAAATGTATTTCCCGCTTCTGCTACTCTAGCTCCGTGTTCGCCTTCTTCCAGAAGCATCTCGGCCAGCACCGCATCATCGGCGGCGCGCTTGTCCTCGCAGTAACGCAATTCGGTGCGTCGCTCGCCGGTTTGATTCGTGACAACGTTCTCGCTTCCACCTTCAGCGCCCGCGGCGAAGTCGGTGTGGTGGATGCCTATATTGCTGCCTTCCGCCCGAGTGATTTTCTGCTGCAGGCATTTATCCTCTCCGCTATCGGCGCAGTGCTCGTGCCGATGCTTGCGGGGTACAAAGAGAAGGGGAATCAGAAAGACATCGATCATCTCCTCGGAGGAGCAGTAGGAATGGGAGCGCTGCTCTTTGGCGTCATGGCGGTGATCCTGGCGCTCTTCATGCCGCGCATCGCGCCGTACTTGGTGAGTTTCACGGGCGAGCAACTCCAGATCTATATTCACTTCGCGCGAATCACTCTGCTTACGAATCTGCTTTTCGTCTTCGGCAACGTCTACGGGCAGTACCTCATTACCATTCAGCGGTACTGGATCTACGGCATCACGCCCATCCTCTACACCGGTGGAACCATTCTCGGAACGATCTTCCTCACGCCGCTGCATGGCGCGTACGGACCGATCTTGGGAACGCTCGGAGGAACGATCGTCTTTGTACTCATGCGGATGTGGGCGGTGCGTGGTTCCGGAACATCGCTCAGGATCCGCTTCTGGCATCCGTTCATTCCGGAAATGGGACTTCTGATGCTTCCACGCATGGCTGCGCTCGGAGCCATGCAGATCCAACTTCTATTTTTTGACAAGTTCGCCTCAGGGCTCGATGCAGGTTCCGTGATGCTCAACGCCTACGCGCGCAATTTCCAGTCCGTGATCGTCGGCGTCGCTGGTATCGCGGTCGCGCAATCTGCCTTCGCATTGCTGAGTCAGGCTGCCGCGCGAAACGAACGCAAACGCTTCCTCATCTATTTGCGTAAAGGGACGGGGTTGCTGCTGCTCGTGACGATCCCCGGCGCCATCGCCTTGTCGTTCCTTGCGCCGATTGCCGCGAGCCTCGTTCACATCACGGAGTTCTTGCCTGTATTCAGGACGATCCTCCTCGCGTATGCATTCAGCATTCCCTTCGAAAGCCTGAACCATCTGCTCCTGCGTGGGTTCTATGCGACCAAGCACACACTGACGCCCGCAATCGTGATGGTCTTGAGCGGCATCATCGCCGTGGGGTCTTCGTGGTGGCTCCTGCCAAACTACGGCGTGCAGAGCCTGGGTATCGGCTACGCGGCCGGAGCGGTTTCCATGACGGTTCTTCTTGCTCTTCTTTTGCCCTTGCGTCTGCGATCCATTGAAATCAGAGCGCTCGGTGCTGATGCGGTTACCTCTGTACCACAAACGACGTAAATCCTTCTTCGGGAACATCCATGCTCTGTACTTGATCGATCCGTGCCGCCGGCGGACCTTTGCGGCACCAGGATTGGAATTGTTCCAGCACTTCGGGCGATCCTTCCGCGTGGATTTCTACGTTTCCGTCATCGGTATTGCGGACCCAGCCGGTGATGCCCAATTCATCTGCTTTCTGCTTTGTAGTTTTACGAAAGAAGACGCCTTGGACGTGGCCAGAAATGAGCATTCTTTGAGCTGGCATACCTCTGCATATTGTAACAATGGCTTCAGGAAAGGTACTATTCTTTACTATGCGAGAGCTTGCTCTTCGGCCGGAATATGCAACGATTCATGGTTCGCTCCCTTACGATCTTCCGGAGACGAGTTTGGGCAGAGGATTACGGGAGGTTCTGAATTTTGCTAAGGGAAATGCCCTTGTGGCGGAGACGTTTGACGTGACGCAGACGCTTGATGCACTTAAAGTTTCTTTGAGGTCGGAGATAAGCAAAGCTCTTGCGCATGCGATAGAAGAGGAACGGAAGGATTGGCGTCTGGATTTGAGGCGAGAGTCCGACTGGCGTTCGGATACCGACACGCATCCCATCCTCTCCTCATTGGGCATATCTTCTCCCGACGATTCTGTGGATGTAGAGACTCTTACTGTTGGAGAAGGTTACTACACTGCTCTTGATGCGCAGCTTGAAGAATCCATGGGGTCTTTCGATGTCCTTCAGTCCATTCGCAACGATCCGCAGATGTGCGCCCATATTCTGCCATTTATCCGACAAGTGGCGGAGCACCTTCAGAATAGCGAGCACGGCATTGATGAAGCGTTCTGGTATGTACGCGAACAGACAGAGACAAACGAAAACCTGACCCTTGCTCCGGACCGCTTCTCATTACTCTACCTGCTCACCTATCTTCCGCGGCATCTTCGTTTTTGTGTGCAGCAGTCATTGATGAGTACATCGATCCGCCAGAACCTTGCGCATCGTAGATCTGAATCAGGAGGTACGGAGGTGTCTCAAGAGTTTTATCGGCTACTTGGAGAGTACTATCGCTTCGAAAATCAGCTTCACAGGCACTGGCAGGAATTAGTTGAGCGATATGGCGCGAGTGACGATGTATTTGAAGTATTAAATGAAGATCGCATCGCCTGCCTGCATGTTTTGCATGATTTGGAGATACTGCATCAAAACTCTGATCTTGAAAGCCACTTCGACGCACACGATGAATTTCTCATCGGTCTTTCGCCTGCAATAGAAGAACTTGATAGGCAAAGTGAATGCTCAACCTGGCAGCAAACGGATACCGGGCACGGCTTCGACCTTGAATCCTATGAGCTTTCTGATCTCCGACGCAGAAATAAGGTGAAAGAGGCATCTGCTAAAGACTTAGGCCTCGCATGTATCTTTGAAGACGATGGAACGCAGTTGCTGCGTTACAAAGAAATGATCGCCCTCTCGCGTTATGATCTTCCTGACGATATCTCCGCAGCCTCTGCCAATGCTCAGGATATTCTCGCACAGGCGGAAAATCCCGATGTGCATTTCTTTCTCATTGATATCGAGCAAGAAGGAGATCCGCATGCGGGAATCCGTCTCGGGGAGGCCGTTGTCCGGCGCAAGGCAGTACAGTACAGCACAAGTGGCAAGGACAGGTTCACTGACGCAGAGATGACACGTATTACTATCTGGACAAGATCAAAGCAGAGAAGACAAGAAGCACTTCAGCATTTCTTACGTTTAAAAGAGGAGCTGAATACTGAATGCAGTACCGTACATCAACGTAAGCTTATTAGCGGAATCAACGGAAGCAGTTCTAGCTCGCCAATCATTCTGGAGGTCAAAATGAAGAATGAAGATCCATTCTCTTAAGAGAGTCATCCTCTTGGCAGAAATACTGCTGACGGAAGCACTATTTCTTCCTAACCTGCGTGAAGTCCAGCTCCACCGGCGTCTCGCGGTCGAAGATGAGCACCATGACGGTGAGTTTGCCCTTGTTCACGTCGACAGAATCCACAGAGCCTTCGTAGTTCTTGAAAGGACCGTCCACGATGATGACCAAGTCTCCCACTTGGAAGTCGCTCTTGAACTTCGTCTGCTGCTCGCCGATGCGACGCTCGATAATGCCGAATTCCTCCGGAGTGACGGGGACTGGGATATTGCCGGAGCCCACGAAACCCGTGACGTTCGGGGTGTTTCGGACCAGGTACCAGGATTCGTCGGTGACCATCATGTCGACAAGCACGTAGCCCGGGAAGAGCTTCTTCTCTTCCTCGGTCGGCTGGTTCTTTTTGAAGGTGAGCTGTTTCTCCTTGGGGACGCGGACGTCGAAGACGTAGTCCTGCATGCCGAAAGATTCGACGCGCTGCTTGAGAGCCGCGGCGACGGCGTCTTCGTATCCGGCATAGGTGTGCACCACGTACCAGTTTCTTCCGGCATTAGGGTCTTGCTTTGGCATGGGGGGTCAGATGGAAAGCGTGAGGGCGACGTCGAGGATCTTGGCGAGCGTAAAGTCGATGAGGCCGAAGACCGCGGCGGACACCGCCGTGAAGGCGATCGTGATTGCAGAAAGACGCACCGCCTGCTGGCGGGTA
>MFXS01000008.1:0-4061 GCA_001788925.1 Candidatus Peribacteria bacterium RIFCSPHIGHO2_01_FULL_55_13 | reverse complement strand
GGTGATGTAGCGCTGGATGGCGTTCATACGTGTACGGATGATATCAAAAAACGCCTCCCGGGGCGACATACCTATATTACCGGGTATTTAGGGGGATGCAAGTGCTAAATTAGCTTCAAAAGCTGCTCAGCTGCTCAGCTGCTCAGCTTCTTAGCTTCTGCGATCGGCTGATATCAAAAGTAGGAACACGTACATCTTCTGAGCAGCCGAGAAGCTGAGAAGCAGAGCAGCTCAGAATCCATACTCCGGCTTCTCCAACGCCTGAATCTTGCTGATCGGCAGCGCCACGAACCAGACCTTTCCTTTGATGTCTCCGTCGGGAACATAGGGAGATCCCTCTGCCATTGCGCCGAAGCTCCGGGAGTCCTGGCTGGCCTGACGATTGTCTCCGAGGAGGAAGTACTTGCCTTCGGGTACCTCGAACCGTTGTTCCTGCGTGTTCCCACTGTTTGGCGGGTGCGCAAAGGTGTGGTCCGCGTTATGGTCATTCAGGTACAACTCGGGGAGTTCGACGGCGCGCTCGGCCTGCGGTGTTTTCAGGTAGACCTTGCCTCCGCGAATGATCACTTCGTCGCCCGGAATGCCGATGATGCGCTTCACGTAGTGCTTCTTGTGGTCGCTGGGCGGACGAAAGACCACCACATCGCCACGCGCGGGATCGCCGAGGATGTAGGCGAGTTTGTTGATGATGATGTATTCCTTGTGCTCCAGCGTATCCACCATGGAATCGCCTTCCACCTGAAAGGGGGAGACGAGGAACGTGCGGATGCCCGCGACGATGCCCACAATGATAACGATGTTGAGGGCAACATCGAGGAGGTGCCAGAGGAGGCTGCGTTGTTTTTCCATTGCGACGTAGTCTAGCGAAGGAATTGAGAATTGAGAATTGAAAATTGAGAATGAATTCTCAATTCCTCCAATCTCAATTCTCAATTTTTGCACGAGTGCTCAATGCTTCAAAAAGTGTGTACACTGATACTATGCGATTGGATGGCCCCATGTTCAAGCGGCATCTGGAAGACGACGAGTCGGTGGTGGCTGTTGTGCATCGCCACTGGCTGATGGGAATCAAAGGACTCTTCTGGCCCACACTGGCGTTTGGGTTGGGAGTCGCGCTCCTTGCCGCCGCACCGTACCGGTCTGTAGCAATCGGGGTGGGGATTTGGTCCGTGTGTGTGGGCGGCTGGTGGCTGCGAAACTTTTTCGATTATTTTCTCGACGCGTGGATCCTCACGGACCAGGGCATCATCGACGTGGCATGGCACGGGTGGTTCCACCGGGAATCCTCGCGCGTGCTGTATAGCGACATCCAGGGCGTAAGTTACGAGATCAAAGGCGTCACGCCGACGCTGCTTCGCTATGGCACGATCTCGGTGGAGAAAATTTCCACGGGAGCGGCGATTTCCATGGAGACCGTGGCTCAGCCGCGGAAGGTGGAAGCAAAAATTTTGGCGCAGATGGAGGTGTACCTCCACAGCAAGAACTTGAAAGATGCCAAGCAGGTGCAGGAGCTTCTTTCCACGGTGCTTGCACGGGAGCTTCAGATGAGGGAATTCGAGAATGAGGAGGAAGAGGTGTGAGGCTGCTACACTCACGTCATGAAGCCCCAGCTGCTCCTCGTCGGTCTCGGCAATCCTGGTGCCACCTATGACCGCACGCGCCACAATGCGGGGTTCGCCGCGCTCGATCATCTCTCCAGTGAATTTGGAGAAGGGGAATGGAAGCCGATGCAGAAGTTCAATGCTGTGATTCAGGAAGGGCGTATCGTCACCGCGCCGATTCTCCTCGTGAAGCCGCAGACCTATATGAATCTTTCCGGTGATTCGATCGTCAAGCTTCTGCGCTTCTACAAGCTGGAACCAGGCAAGCAACTTATCGTTTTTACCGATGACGTCGATTTGCCGCTTGGGACGATCCGTTTCCGCGAGAAAGGAGGTCCCGGCACCCATAACGGGATGAAGTCGATCGTCGACAGTATCGGTGAAGGATTTGCCCGTCTTCGTCTGGGCATCGGGCCGCAGCCCAAGGGGAAGGATCTTGCTGCGTGGGTCTTGAGCAAAATGACCGCGGCCGATGCGAAATCGCTCAAAAGTGCCATCGATCAGACGCCGGAGATCGTGCGGAAGTTTGTGCTGGGGGAATAACGAAAAACGCCCCGGAGCGTATCCGAGGCGTTTCTCTTCGATTGTCGTTTTCTTATATTCCGAGCATCGCCTTCTTCCCGAACCAGCTGCCGGCGCCGAGGCCGATGGCAAGGAGCTGGGTCCAGAGAATCATCGGGAGTGAGGAGAGAGGAACGTCCGCATCGGATGTTGCTCCTGTGCGCGGGCGGAGATGCTGGTTGAGGTCTCCTCCGAGGAAGCTTCCCGTCTGGGGCAGACCGCTCAGGATCCGTACCTGTTCGTTGTCGCTCATCACACCGAGCGGGCTACGGACGGTTACGGTGTTGCTGATAATCTCGCCGTGGCGCATGGAGGGGCTGACGCGGACGCGGTACTGGAGGACTCGGGTAGAGTTGGCTCCGAGACTGACGCCTGTCCACGTGATGCCGTTGCCGGTGATCACGCCGCCTCCGGCCTCTTCCACCGTGATGGTGCCTGCCGAGAAGATGTCTTCAACCACGATGTCTCCGACGGGTGTGCCGCCCTGGTTACGGATGGTGACCGTGTAGAGGATGATGCTGCCTGGCTGCGCTTCCTGGCGGTCGGCGCTCTTGTCCACCGTGATCAATGCACCGGGAATCGGCGGAATGATCGGCGGGACTGGCTTGCCGACGAAGACGACGCGTGTGTACTCAGTGTCCTCGGCGTTTTCCACTCTGCCGCGGAACTGCAGGTTCTGGCCGTCGGAGACGCTGCTGTTCACGCACACGCCGGCGCGGAGCTGCACGGAGCTGTTGGCTCCGATCGAGATGTCCTGCCACTCGATGCGGGTGTTACCGAGGAGCTGTCCGCCGCGGTCGGCGTCGCGGAATTCGGTATCGTCATCCAGGAATCCGGTGACGTCCACTACCTCCGTGATGCCGCGGTTGTTGCGGACCGTGAGGAGATAGTCGAAGCATTCCGATGGTTCCACCGGATCCACTGAGTCGCGTACGACGATCGTGACGTCACGCGTACCCGTTCCTGAGGTGCGCACGAGCGTGGTTTCCGTGTCAGAAAGCGAGTTGCTGAAGGCCGTGGAATTGAGGACTCTGCCGTCCTGGGCAGAGCTTCGCACGCGCACCGTCGTGATGAGCTGCAAGGTACCATTGGCCGGGACCGTGAGGCCTGTCCACGTGACGAGGCCGTTGCTGTGGATGCCGCTGTTACCTGTCGAGAGGAATTCCGTGTCGCCGTCGAGGACTTGTGTCACGCCGACACCGGTGGCCTGCGTCCCGCCGATATTCGTGAGCTGGATGGTGTACGTGAAGGTCTGGTCCGGTGCTACGGGATCCGTGGAATCGGTGAGGCTCAGAGTCAGCGTGGCCTGGGTCGTGCCCTGCACCGTCGTGGTGTCCTGGGCGCTGACCGTTCCTACGGAAGCAGTGTTGCTGATGAGTGTGCCGTTGCTTGTTCCCGCGTTCACCTGAACCTGGAGCGAGAGGTTCACGGTCTGGCCGGCGGCGATCGATCCTACCGTCCATGTGACGGTGTTGCCGTTGCGCACTCCTCCCGAAGCTGAGAGGAAAGTGACGTTGCCGGGGAGCGTGTCAGTGACCGCGACGTTGCTGGCGGTGACCGTCGAGGTGTTGGTGACGCCAATCGTGTAGGTGAGCGTTTCACCCGGAGTGGCTGTGGTCTTTCCATCGGTCTTCGTAAGGGTGAAGGTCGGGGTGGGCGTGGCCTGCACTGTTGTCGTGTCCTGGGCTTGGAAGGAGCCGATGGCGGCGGTGTTCGTGAGCACTGTGCCGTTTGTGATGCCGCTATTGATCGTCACGACGACGGAGCGTGTGATCGTCTGTCCGGAGCCCATCGTCGGGATCGTGAAGGTCACGACGTTGCCGTTGAGGATGCCTCCGGAAGCGGAAACGAAGGTGATGTTGCCCGGGAGCGTATCGGTGAGCTGCACGTTGGAAGCAA
>MFXS01000007.1:16077-67019 GCA_001788925.1 Candidatus Peribacteria bacterium RIFCSPHIGHO2_01_FULL_55_13 | reverse complement strand
ATCGACCGGCTGGAAGCTTTCCTACCGGGAGCTACAACACCGTTCGCGGTGGGGACCAAAGCTGGAGCCATCACTGGTGACAACTACGGTTTCCGTATGCCGAATCGAGAATTGGTTGTTGGTAAAGGCTCGAACCAAGATGTAATTATCAAGGTTCGAGTCAATGCTGACACAAACGGAGGAGTTCGTGGTGACACGTTTGCCGCGGACGTCGATGCGGTGTTCGCTCAAGGAGGTATCTCATCAAATGATATCGCCGCGGATATCGCCGCGGATATTGTGGGACCCTACCACACCGTGGTGATGTCGAAGATTAGTTCGATAGTGAACGTCAACCCCGACGCGAACGGCACTGCCGTTCCGACGGGGCCCAGCAATGTTGGCCAGTTCAAATTCGCCGCAGCGGCGAACACGAACACACAGAACGGCCTGAATAAGGTCGTTGTGGACCAGCTCACGTTTACGGTGAATGCCGTGAACGTGGCCATGGATGCTGGAGCATTCCGCTTCATCAATAAGGCGGATGCAACCGTTTCATCCAGTACGTACCGCTTGGAGCGGTTGGACGGCACGGCGACTGCTGCCAGTGGAACGATTACCGGATCATTCCGGGTTATCTTCACGGGGCTAGATGCCTCGTTGGTTGATACGGAAATCAGCCAGGGCGAAGATAAAACGTTTGTTCTCCAGGTGAATGTGACGAACCCCAACACGTCAACACAAGTATCATCTCTGCAGGTTTCTCTGCAATTGGATGATCCGGGGTTCATCCGGTGGCTCGATCGAGACAATGGTGGCTCAACTCAATTCAGTTGGATTGAGTATCCAGATACCACCGTAAAGAGCACGTCCTACCAATCGTGAACAAGAAAGTAAGGAGGGAATCCGAACGAAAGACCCGCTGGCTGTCCCCACAAGGACAGCCAGCATTTTTATGTGGAAAATTCCTAGCCGCATCGCCTGCAGGGGTGCGGCTAGATTATGCGTGAATACATGCCGACGACCTACAACACCCTCCTCCCCGCTATCGCTTCTTTCAGCGTCACCTGATCCGCAAATTCAATGTCCGCACCCATGGGAAGCCCGTGCGCGAGACGCGTAATTTTGGCTACCTGCTGCCCTAATTTCTGCCGGATATAGGTGGCCGTCGCTTCGCCTTCGATATCCGGATTGGTGGCGATGATTAATTCTCCGATGCCACCTTTACCGCAGCGATCGACCAGTTCCTTAAGTTTCAATTGCTCCGGCCCCATGCCGTCGATAGGAGAGAGGACACCATGAAGCACATGATACAAACCTTTGTATCCTGTCTTCTCAAATGCAATCACTTCGAGTGGTGACTCGACGACGAGAATGGTTGCTTGGTCGCGGGACCTGTCTTCGCACACAGAACATTTTTTCTGGAGAGTGACCATCTGGCACTCGCTGCAATAGTTAAGTTCCACCCGGAGATTCAAAAGCGCATTTCCGAGCGCTTCGGGCGATGCTTTGGAACTTCGAAGAAGATGAAACGTCAGGCGCTCCGCGGACTTATGTCCGATCCCCGGAAGTTTGGAAAACTCCTCGATGGCACGCTGAAGGGGTTGGGGGAGGAGGGACACAATGGAAGTATATAAGTATATGAGTATATCAGTATATGAGGGAGCCGCTTTGATAACATGGCACCCTAATACACTGATATACTCATATACTCATATACTCGTATACTCATACACTAATACTCTCGTCCTTCCCTCAGCCTCCTCTCTACATCACGCTTTTTGATGCTGGATCTCTTATCAAACTTCTTTTTGCCTCGCCCCAAGCCGATCAAGATCTTGATATATTTCCCGGCGCGTATTTCCAGAGGGACAATCGTCATGCCTTTTTGATCCGTGGCTGAAGTAAGGTGATGGAGTTCGGTTTTTTTGAGAAGAAGTTCGCGCTCGCGGTCGGGTTCATTGGCCTGTGTTCCGGCCGCATAACGATACCGGGCGATGGTGACATTGCGGAGGATCGCTTTTCCCTTTTGCAGAAGAACGTAGGCTCCCGTGAGACTGACGTGCCCTTCTCTACAGGATTTCACTTCCGGACCGGTCAGCATCATGCCGGCTTCCAGGGTTTCGACGATCTCGTAATCAAAACGTGCGCGGCGGTTTTGGGCGACAACTTTCATAGACAATGCACCTCTAGAATACTGAATTCTCTTAGGAATAGCTCACCAAATGGCTAAAAGTGACATTTGACAAATTATCAAAAGAGCATATTATGGGTACGTCTGCATAGACATCCTCCCCGCACCTTTTTCCATAGCTGGGGTATGAACTGGAAGTACCAGGTTCTGTGAAAAAAGGTGCGGGGGCGGCGAAAGCTATTGCTTATCGTAAAATGTCGATCGTAGATATTCTGGGACTTGTCCCTCATCTACTAGATTGATGACGCAAGTCCCAATTTCATATGCTCAAAAAATAAAAAACATTATCATCCGATCACCCAGTAATAATCCCGCCATTGTCCCCGCAAACAAATACGGCACGAACGCGATTCTGCTCTTTCGATTATATTTTCCTGTGATCAAAAGCGCCCCTGCTGCGATTGCACCGATGACATAGGAAAGCCCGATGCCGATGAGTGTCGGAAGCCAGCTGCCGAGGATGAATCCCATCGCAATGCCAATGAGGATATCGCCTGACCCGAGAACGCGGCCCCGGGAAAGAAGCCACTGCACGCCGAAAAACACCCCTCCAAGAATCGGACCTTCCCATAAGAGATTTCCGCGAAAGTAAGAGGAAAAAAAGGAGACAGCAATCAGCGGCAGCGTCAGCACATCCGGGATTCCCTGGGAGTCATGATCGATCACCGCAAGGAGGAGGAATATCCACAACGTAAGCCCAAGTGTTACGGTAAACGGATCGATGTAGCCTTCAAGGATGGATGGCAGAACGATGACGGCAGCGCTCCCGAGCTCGAGAAGGGGATAGCGCAGAGAAATCTTTCGTTTGCAGTTGCGGCACTTGCCACGGAGAAGGAGATAGCTGACGACGGGAATCAGATCTCTGTTTTGGATCTGCGTCTTGCATCCGGGACACTTCGAACGCCCTCCGATGTTTTTGCCTTTGGGAACACGGGTAACGAGGACAGACCCGAAGCTACCGAACGCCAAACCGAACAATAATAAAAGTCCTACGCTGAAAACAGATAAGGTCACGTGCGCAGAGTAGCACCCCTACGCCCTACGCCCTACGCCCTCTTTGTACGTCTGGCCCTCAGCCCTCCTGCACCCACACCCGCGGCTACAAGAGCTCCAAGCACTCCGAGTCCTGAATCCGGAAGCGCATCGGTATCCGGTCCGGGAGCCTTTTCGATACTCTCATCGTTCCACATTTCCCGCACAGCCTGCGCGCGGCCTTCCTCCGTCTCTGCGGAAGAATCGCCAGAGGACGATGCGCCCGCATCCGCAGACGAAGCTGCCTCTTCCTCCATAGCGCCCTCGAAAGGAGCGACTCCCGATGCATTGGCCTCGGAAGAAACACTCTCCGAACTTGCGGCGGAAGATGCCGGAGCTGCTTCCTTCACCTGATAATTTTTGTAGGCAGCACCAAATTCCTGAGCGATCTCGCGTGCGCGGGCTTCAAAGCGGATATTCTCTTTGTTGTTGGGATCATTGTCCGCCATACGCGATCCTTCGCCGTTACTGGCAAGATCCTTCTGTGGGATCGTGAGCCATGCGATCACGGTCGGTGACGAGTGCTCGTAGGCGGTATAGACCAGAAGCCCGAGTGAGCCGCCAATGACGGCACCAGCGAGTTGTTTCCAGAGGGAAGGATGGTTGGACATGGTTTGTGTGGGTATCGGGATAGTATAGCAGAATTGCCATTACGCAGGAAGGTCTACCGAGGGCAGGAAAGGTAGGATTGTTTGCCTTTCTGCCTTTCCTATTATTTCTGTCCTCTCTTCAGGCTGCTCTTAAACCTTTCCGGCTTAAAAGGAGGCAGCCGTTCTACCGTACACTGGAGATCGCCCAGATCGACCCCCGGCGGCAGCTTTTGATCATATCCAAGCAAAATCAGATCCGGGGCGATGGCTTTCACCGGCGCGAGATAGTTCTCATGATCCCCCAACACAACCTTCGCTTCGGGAAAGCGGTCGCTGATGGCTTGCATCCGCTCTTGTTCCGATTGATCCGCCCGATGTCCCTTGATGCGCTCGACGGTAAGATCCTGCGCAACAACAACGTGAAGTGCGCCACGCTTTGATCCTTCCCCTAGAACAAATTCATGGCCGGGGTGGAGGTGGTCGAAGGTGCCGAAGACAAGGACGCGCATGCTGCCAGCATAGCGATTTGCCATTGTCCATTTGCAATTTGCCATTTAAAAATCGCAAATGGTAAATCGCAAATGGACAATGGCAAATTACTTCGTCCCTAGATCAACAGCATAAATACGCTTCTCATCGATGACGTAGACGCGTGTTTCATCCGGATCGACGTAGAGATCGATCAGCTTTCCGATCTGGTCGCCCTCAAGCACGTACTGCTTCACATAGGAGGATTCTCCTGTGGCGCCGCCATCAGTAACGACGATGACGCGGGCTCCCACGGGGTCCAGGAAGTAGATGCTTCCGTCCGAGACTTTGTAGATGCGCGTGGCATCCTGGAGCAGGTTCTCCGGGGCATGGCGGACCACAAACGGCTTCACTTCGCCGCGCAGAAGCTTCACCACCGTGCCGTCATCCTTGAGAATGAAGACGTTCCCGTCGATGGCCATATCGAGAGCGTTTTGGATTTCGCCGTTCACGTTATATTGCGACGGGGGGCCGTAGCGGTTGCTGAGGCGCTCGTACTTGTAGATCTGGTTGTTCTCGGGGGAGAGGACATAGAGGAACCGCAGATAGGCCTCCATGCTCTGTCCCGTGATCCATCCGGCCGGGTCTTCGGTCTTCATGACCGTAGGCTGGCCCGCGATCTGCTCCACCACGGTGTTTCCCGTCGTCTGGAACACCAGCGTCTGATAGCGCGGGAAGTTGATACCCGAAACGATCAGCTCTTCATCCGTGAGATGTGTGGGATTTTCAACGGAGTTGAGAAGCACGCGGTACAGATCCTGGCGGTCGTAGGCGACGAATTCGCCGTCCGCGAGCCCGATGAAGCCCTGGGCGGTGATGTCGGGGTTCTTCGCGGCGAGGTTGGCCACAATGCGCGGCGCCAGACGAACGATGTTGTTGATCTCTTCACGCTTGCTGCGGATACGATCGAGAAGATCGAGCGCCTCCATGCGGTAGAGCCCGAGCTCGTTATCCATGACCTGCTTCGCCCGCTCCTCAGCGCGTTGGAGGATTGCGTTTGCGGCGTCCACGTCGCCCGCGATGCGCCGGTTCTCCGCCGTGCGGATCTCCGTGCCGATCTGTTCCACAAGCACACCGAGCTCCTCACGCGTCTTGCTCTTCTCACTGTTCATCGTGAGTTGCAAAAGTGCCCAGATGACGATGAACGCTGCGATAGTGCCTGCCAGAAGTAGAAGATGCGCCCGACGCTTGTGTGCAGGGTCTTTGAGATCCTTGCGGAATCTCGCCGTCCATTTTTTGGCCGAAGCCGCAAAGGCAGGAAGATCGAGTCCTTTGATGATGTCCTGGGCTTTGTCTGTGACCACGGGCAGGAATGCTGTGACCTTCTGCATCGCGCCCGCACTTCTGCGATTGCCGCGGTTACGGATGGGTGAAGTGCCGCGCCGCTCTTTAGCCGGAGCGGGGGAGTCCTCGAGCGCCATCTGATGCTTGCCCCCTACGCCAAGGACGGCAACTGCCGCCTCCTCCTTCTCTCCGTCAAGCGTATGGATGATCTCATCCACCACATGGCCCGAGCGTTGCGCCACCTGCACCAGCTGCGCCGGTGTGAGCGCCCTCAAAAGCCGCTGCGTGGAGAAGACGACCATATCGCGTGGCTCCAGGGAACCGCTTGCGATGTAGACGAACGCGGGCGTGGACTTGCCCTTCGAGTACTCGGTAATTTGGCTTGCCGAAGCGCCGCGCACCACATACGCCTCGGCGCGCCCGGCATGGGACACATGGAGATTACCCTTCTGGTCGACGATGCTGATGATGGCATGCACGTCCTGGATGGTCGCCGAAAGCAGAAGCCCCTTAAGAAGCCCGTTGAGTTCTTTGAGCGTGCCATCGAGCCGGGCAGAGGCGTCGCCTTCGGTTTCCAGAAGGCTGTGCCGCACCACACTCGCCATCTCCTTTTCCAATGCCTTGGCGTCGGAGGAGTCCGCATCCATCTGAAGAAGCAGCAGTACCTGTTCGCCGTGCGCGGATTCCATGGAAAGCGTCGAGAGAACGCTTCTGTTTCCCGCCTTGGTCTGGCCCGATTGGACCGTAATGTCCATACGGTAGGGAAGGCTACCGGGTGGGGGAGGCAGGGGCAAGTGGCTTGGGGAATTGGGAGTGGGGAGATGGGGAGTGGGAAAATCGACTTCCCGACCTCCCGAACTCCCGACTCCCGATCCTAAAATCATTTTTTGAAAATGAAAATTCGTTTATCATAAGCCAAAAAAAGGAACTATCAACATTAGTCTATTGACGCAAAAGGCAAAGGAGCATACACTAGAGACGAACTGCAATTGCAGCGATTTATTCCAAGACCGTTTAATGAAAACCGTCGGACAATGGGTGCAGAGGCACCTGAATACTAAAGAGGGTCACCCCCAAAAAGGTGCTCCTCATCCTTCCCGTGGGAATCAACGGGACAACCGGGGACATTCCCCGCACCATCATCGGCAAGGCCAGCAACAGCCGGCTCAACCCGGGGTACGCCCCGGAGTACAGAATGACGGACGGCCCATGCCGGCCGCCGCCCCACCTCCGCAACCTGTCCTGAGCAAGGGCGGACTGCGCATTTATCCTCTGGGAGGATTCGACCAGGTCGGCCGTAACTGCTGCGTCATCGACGTGGACGGCGACCTCTACATCATCGATCTGGGACTCCAGTTCCCGGACGAGGACATGCTCGGTATCGATTACCTGATCCCGGACATGACGTCACTCAAGGGCCGCGAGAACCGCATCAAAGCGGTACTCTTTACCCACGCGCACTTAGACCACATCGGCGCGGTGCAGCATCTGCTCCCGCAGCTGCACTATCCGCCGAGCTATGGCACCAAGCTCACCATCGCCTTCGTGAAGAAACGCCTGGATGAGGAGCGCCTGACGAGCCAGGCGAAGCTGAACGTCGTTCCCTACGGCCAGAAGATACGCATCGGCAAAGTGGAAGTGGAGTATCTGCGGGTCACGCACAGTATTCCGGATTCCGCCGCGATCGTTCTCCATACGCCGTACGGAAAGATCGTCCATACGGGCGACTTCAAATTCGACCTTACCCCCGCGGGAGATGAACCTCCTGCAGATTTCCAGCGCCTGGCGGAGCTCGGCAAAGAAGGAGTGCTCGCGATCATCGCGGACTCGACAAACGCCACGAAGCCCGGCTTCAGCAAGAGCGAGAGCGAAATCTCCGCGACGCTCGAAGACCTGATCCGCGATGCCAAAGGCCGCGTGATCATCTCGACATTCTCGTCGCTTTTGAACCGCATCCAGCAGGTCGTGGAGCACGCCAAGACTTATAACCGCAAAGTGTTTATCTCCGGCAGAAGCATGGAGACCAATACCGAGATCGCCCAGAATCTGGGCTACCTGAAAGCCCCACGCGGGCTGATACGCAAAGTGGGCCCGGGCATGGACAAGGTTCCCGACCGCGAAGCGCTCATCATCACTACGGGAAGCCAGGGTGAAGAGGCTGCAGGCCTTGCCCGCATGGGTCTCGGCACGCACCGCCACATCGAAGTGAAGAAAGGGGACACGGTGATCCTCAGCAGCAATCCGATTATCGGCAACGAGCGTGCTGTCGCGAAGGTGATCAATAACCTGCACCTGCGCGGAGCTATCGTGAAGACAAACCAGGAATTGGCACTGCATGTGACCGGCCACGGCCACCGCGGCGACATCCTTCTGATGCACCGCCTCGTACGCGCCCGCCACATCATCCCCGAACACGGCGAACCGCACATGCGCGCCGCGCACGCGGATATCGCAAAGAGCATCGGCTATCCGGATAACCAGATCCACCTTCTCAGTAACGGCGAGATCCTGGAATTCGAACGCAACGGCGCGGCTCGCAAGAGCAAGCACAAGCTCACGGTCCAGGACGTCATCATCGACGGCCGCGGATCTGCCGGCGAAGGCCAGCGGGTTCTTCTGGATCGCAAGATCATGAGTGAATCCGGCGTGGTCATGGTGATCCTCCGGGCCTACAGCGAAAGCAAACGTCTCGTCGGCGACCCTGATGTCCTGAGCCGCGGACTCATCTACGGCTCCGAGCAACAGACCATCACCGCCGAAGTCATCCACGCGAGCAAGAAAGCATACGAGGAAGCCGTGAATCGCGGGGAGACAGACCGCAAAGCCCTCAAGCGCGCCGTCACCGGCGCCTTGTACCGGTATTTCGATCGGGCCCTGGATAGGGAACCGATGGTGATACCGATTATTGTCGAGGTTTAACATCTACCGTAGAGACGCACCTCGGGTGCGTCTCCGATACAAAGGAGACGGACCACAGGTCCGTCTCTACGGATGCCTGTAAAATTGTCCCATGCCCTTTTCCGCCATCCTCTTCGACCTCGACGGCACCCTCATCGACTCACCGAAGCTGTGGCGTGAGGCGTACCGCCGGGTCTTGAAAGATATTGGCCATGCTTTTCGCGATGAAGACTTCGCGCTTCTGTACCCATCCGGAAAACCGATGCGCGATTGGCTCACGGAGCTCGGTATCGAGCAATCGCACTACGCAGCTTTGCGCACCAAACGCGATGAACTTTATGAAGAGATGCTCCGAAACGAAATCGTCTGGCATGACGACGCGGAAACCTGCTTCAAAACCGTTGCGAAGAAGTACCCCACGGGCATCGTGACAGGATCGCATAAAACCTACATCGATGCGATCGAACACCGCATTCCGCTGCGGTCACTGGTGAAGGTGCTCTTGGATGAAACGGATCTCGAAGGCAAATCCAAACCGCGACCGGATGGGCTCCTGATGGCGGCGCAGAAATTAAACGTTGACCCCAGAGAATGCGTGTACATCGGTGACCAGCCGTTTGATGCAGAAGCAGCGAAGAATGCGGGAATGGAGTGCTGGATAGTGCGACGGCCCTTCGCACCCGAGAAATTTCACGTGAAACCGCAGAAAAGATTCGACGCCTTGGAAGAAGCGTTGAAATTTCTGTAAAGACGTCCACCCAGGCGGACAACTCTACCTTAATTGTGATGGCATTAAGTGAGCCATCTCACGCTTCGCTGCTGTGATTATTTCCCTCTCACTCATTGCAGATATAGCGGGCGCACGTTCAGGAGCTTGAGCAGGAGCAGCCGGAACTGTTTCTGCCCCAAGCCTGCGTGGTTCGACTTTGTCTCTCTCATTTCCATCCGGCACTGTCGCTTCCTGTTCAAAAGCCATACACAAATGCTACTCCGCAGAATTCATGGAATGCAATCATAGTATTGCGCCGCACACCTTCCATCCCTCAAACGGCGTCCACCCGCATTTGCTATGCAGCTCCTTGCCATGGATAACCCATTCCTGATCAAGATCCACCGTAATCGTCCGGTCTGTTTTTGTCCTTCCTAACTGAAAGATCCGGTTCGGATTTTCAAAACACAATCTCACGATATCTGAAATCTGTATTTTTGCTTTTTCCTTTATGCTTTTTGCATTCGGATTCGGATGCGGCCATTTCCCCGCCGCCACCGTCAGAAGAAGCGGTACCATCGTCTCCACTCCCGGCACGCCGCTTGGCGCCTTTAAGGGATCACCTGATTTTTTTTCGTCGAGCGTGTGCGGCGCGTGATCAGTGGAAACACAATCCACAGTGCCGTCTGCAATGCCGCCCCAGAGCGCGGCCTGATCTTCTTTAGACCGGAGCGGGGGATTCATCTTTCCGAGTGTTCCAAGGGTTTCGTAATCTTCGACCGTTAAAAACAAATGATGCGGCGTGACTTCGCAGGTAACGGGCAATCCTTCTTTTTTGGCTTCACGAACCAATTGCAATCCCCCTGTTGTAGAAAGATGCGCGACGTGGAATTGTGTTCCGTATTCCCGCGCAAGATCAATCGCTCGCTTGATCGCAGCAACTTCAGATTCCGGCGGACGCATTTTTGAGTGGATCGAAACATCGTCACTCGTAACCCGTAACCCGTAACCCGTAACTGAATTTATTTCTGCATCTTCACAATGCGCCACCAACGGTATCCCCATCTCGCCGCACATCCTGAACGCTTCCGTGATCGTCTCCTGATCCGCTCCTTGATTGCCCGTGGAGTGGTCGAAAAATACTTTTAACCCACAACACCTTTTTTTAAGTTGCTGAAGCGCAGGAGAAGATCCTCGCCAGATATCTCGTAAGGCGAGTAGATGTTTTTTTTCAGTGGCACCCATAAAGAATCGCATGTCAAAATTCTGAATTCTGAATTCTGAATTCCGAATTTTCTCCGCTCTACGTACTTTATCCATGAGCGCCTCCACCGTGACTGTCGCGGGGACCGTATTCGGCATTTCACATACCGTCGTGACTCCGCCTGCAGCGGCTGCTGCCGATTCCGAAACCATATCCGCCTTATGCGTCAGCCCCGGTTCGCGGAAGTGCACGTGGCAGTCGATGAGGCCGGGGAGGGTGATGAGATTGCTCATGACGGGAAGAAGAGAAGCTTGATCGCCCCTGCAACGATAACGAAAGACATCAGAAGCTCAAATGTATTCGGACTGACGAATTGGAGGATGTACCGCCCGAGCCGCACGCCGATCATGACTACGGGGATCGAGAGAAGCAGAAGGACGACGGTTTCTTGCGTCCAGGGAAATTGCTGTAAGTACACGGTGTTCCTGCTGAGATTCAGGATGAAGGCCAGAAGCGAAGAGGTACCGACGAATTGTTCTTTGGTAAGGCCAAAGGCAAGAAGTGCCTGAGAGCGTAGAAGAACGCCATTGCCGATCATCCCTGAAAGAAGACCGTTACCGGCACCGGCAAGAAGAAGATTGGTGCGCGTTGGCGGGATGCGAATCTTCTGTCTGCGCATCTGCATGAAGACAAAGATCAGACACACCGTCCCCAATCCGACTTCCACCCAACGTTCAGGAAGTACAAAGAGAAGGACTGCACCCACGATGCTCGTCGGAATCCCGAGGGCGACGTACCACCCTACCATCTGCCACTGGATGTCTTTGCGAAAATGCGAGATTTTTGCGAGTTGGATGATGAATCCAAGCAAGCCCACGAGAACGACGCTCGTGCGGATATCGAGGAACATGCTCGCGACGACCGTCAGAAGAATCCCCAGACCTCCACCAGCAATCGTGGAAGCAACACTCCCGACCAGAAGGAGCGGGAGAAGAATGATAAGTGGGGGCATCATGCTTTCTGAAGAAGCATGGCAAGCAGCGCCATGCGGACCGGGACGCCGTTACGGACCTGGCGGAAGTAGGCGGCGTTCGGAAGTGTGTCGACATCAGTGCTGATTTCAGAAAGGCGGGGAAGAGGATGCATCACCACTGTCTTTTTGCTTTTGAGATGCGCCGCCTTGAGTGTGTAGACGTTGCGGAGCCGTTCGTATTCGCTCTTGTCGGCAAAGCGCTCCTGCTGGATTCGCGTCATGTAGAGCACATCGGAATCGAGTGCGGCTTCGAGATCGCTGGCTTCGGAAAACGTAATGTTTTTCTCTTTGCAGAAACTTGTTACTTTTTCCGGCATCGTGAGTTCTTTTGGCGAGACGAAGGTGAGTTCGATGTTGTCATAGAGCCCGAGGAGGAAGCTGAGGGAATGCACCGTGCGGCCATACCGCAGGTCTCCGACCATCGCGACGTTGAGCCCGTCGATCTTTTTGCATTCCTTCTGAATGGTGAAGAGATCCAGAAGCGCCTGTGTGGGGTGTTGGCCCGGTCCATCGCCGGCATTGATGAAGGGAACTGGAGAAACCGCCGCAGCACGATCCGCGCTTCCTACTTCCGGATGGCGCATGGCGATGATGTCACAGTATTGGCCGGCAACCACAATCGTGTCCTCGATGGATTCTCCTTTATACAGCGAGCTGAACTGGATGCCGTCTGCCGTGACCACCTCTCCTCCCAAGCGTTGCATCGCGGACTCGAAGCTCAACCGTGTGCGCGTGCTCGGCTCGTAAAAAAGGCTCGCGAGAATTTTTCCCTTGAGAAGATCTGATCCGCCCTTCTTGAGAACTCCCTCCATCTCCTTCGCAACCGCCAAAATAGCATCCGTGTCGCTCCGTGTGAGCTGCTTTGTGGATGTGAGGTGGGTGAAGGGCAGGGACATGCGTCGGTTGTGATTCTATGGCATTTAAGCGATTTTGCAATAGACTCTGGGGGTGCCTACAAAACAGATCGCTTCGTCAACGCTATGGCAATTAGGCAGCCAGATCGTGATGGCCGCACTTTCGATTCTGACCGTTAAGTTCGTCGCGATCGGGCTCAGTAAAGAACTCGCGGGAAACTACAACTCGGCCTACGGCTTCCTGCAGCTCTTCGGGATCCTCGCGGACTTCGGGCTATACGCTGTAGGAGTACGCGAAATGGCCCGCGCGAAGGACCGTGCAACCGTGCTTGGAGCATTGATCATTATCCGCTCTGTGATTCTGCTTCTCTCGCTCGGCCTCGCGATCGCATTGATCTGGATGATGCCGCAGTGGCGCGGAACTCCGCTGCCACTTTCGGTAACCATCGCTTCGCTCGTGCCGCTTTTCACATTGCTCGCGGGAATTCTCCGGACGGTCTTCCAGGTCCACTACCGGATGCAGTTTGTGTTTCTCGCGGAGGTGACCCAACGGGTGATCACCACGGGGCTCATCGGACTTTTCATTGTTGCGGGCGTCCACACCTCGAACAGCACCGACATCCTCTACGCCTTTCTTCTCATCGGCGGCATCGGCGCTTTTGTGCTTTTTTTGATCTCCTGGATCACGGCGGCGCGCTTTGAAACGATCCGGCTGCGGTCCGACCGGGCGGTGATGGTTTCGATTTTGCGACAGTCGATTCCGTTCGGGGCCGCCTTCCTTTGCATGGCGCTCTACCGCCAGTTGGACGTGACGATGATCGCGCTTCTGCGACCTGATTTTGAAATCCAGAACGCTGAATATGGCTTCGTACTGCGGATGGTAGAGATGGGGTACATCATCCCAACATTCCTACTGAACTCTGTTCTGCCAACCCTGAGTGAGCGCGACGGAAGAGGGGAGGACACTGCCGTTCTGCTTGGAAAAACACTGATGATCTTGCTGCTCCTTGGAATCACCGCCGGACTTTTCTGTGCGTTCTGGTCGCGGCCGCTGGTACAGCTCCTGACGACTGATGCGTACTTGAGTACACCGATACGACATGGATCGGACACGGCGCTGATGCTCATGGGACTTCCGGTATTTCTGAATGGCCTCGTGCAGTACGGGTTCTACGTGCTTCTCAACCGTGGAAAATCAAAACCGCTGATCGCGATGCTCGGTTGCGGCGCTGTACTTTCGATCGCGCTCAACTACACATTGATCCCGCAGTACGGTTATATCGGTGCGACGGTCACGAGCAACGTCGTGCATATCTTCCTCGCGACTGTTTTGGTGTTCGCAGCTCTCCAAGCTATGCGTGTCTCGATACCTGTGTCGGGAATCGGGAAGATCATTCTCTACGCCATCGCACTTGGAGCGGGACTCTGGAGGTTTGCCCCGGTACTGCACAATGAAGTCTCTTCGGTTGTGGGATTGGCGGTGGCATCAGTAGGAATGATCATTGGGGGATGGGCGCTGGGGATACACACATTGTTTATGAAAAAGGAGCTATAGGCAGGGCTCAAAACGATAATTGCCGGACAGAGGAAAATCTGCTAAAATACTGATGAACACAAAAACCATGTCCCGCCTCAGATCTCTCGCCATCGTGCTTGGATTTTTGATCCCGACGATCACGCTTGCCGCGCCTCCGCCAGCCGTGACGGGCCTTTCTGGAACGCAGGAGGCGAATGGTGAGGTGCGGATCGAGTGGCAGCCTTCCACGGACTCTTCAGTCGTACGCTACCGCCTCTACTACAGTTCGGAATCCATCCTGGAAAGTGGGGGAGTCTACGATGACTTCGAGGAGACGCAGGGAACGGAAAACGTTTTTGTCTTCACCACGCCCCCGGTAATGGGATCTCTCTACGTTACGGTGCTCGCGGTAAACAATGTAGGAGAGGAGAGCGAGTCCTTCGTAGAGGAAGTTCACATCGATCTCGCGCAGGCAGCCGCCTCTTCAGAGGCTCCGCGCCTGGAACAGTCTTCTCGTTCGATGCAGGCGCAGTCCTCGAGCGCGGCTTCCGTCCTCATGGTGCCCTCTTCTTCGAGTTCTTCTGCGAGCGTTCAGTCCATCCCCACGTATACCGAACCCGTGGATGACGGCCGCGTGCATCTGCTTCTTGCCGAAGCGCTCTCGCCGATCCAGGTGAAGCTCACATTCTCCGGTCCTGTGACCGTGGATCCGCAGGCCGCACCGCAGGCCTTTATGATTGTTGGCCCGGGCGGAGCGCCACTTCCGATTACGCAGATTCTCGTGAGCGATACCGTCGTTGTGGCGGACACGCAGACCCAGCAGAAAGGCGCCGTGTATAACGTCAAACTGAGCGAGCCCTTGCAGGGAACAAACAGCCAGCCGCTGGATGCCACGGACCGCACGGCATTCTTTACAGGACATGAACTCGGTACCGATCAAACTGCACCTGTTGTGCCCACCGCTCCGGTGGTGACAGACCCGACGAAGCCGGCGGACGTCATGGGCTTCAGCCTGCACGCCGTTCCGGAACTCGGCGGAACATACACGGTCGTGGCGCAGTGGCAGGCGGATATCACCCGCGGCGACATCGCGCACTATGCGGTGCGCCAGAGTCTGGATGGTGGCCAGACCTTCGGCCAACCGCAGATGGTGCCGATGGATATTGCGGGTGTGGAATTCGCCGGCGTGCAGCCCGGAATGTTCGGCATCTCGCTGCAGGTGGTAAATGTGTACGGAGCAACCTCGACCGGAGTCTTTGACTCTGTTACTCTCGCTGGAAACGGCGCTGTCCCCACGATGCCGCCAGTTCAGGGATCGGTGACGCCTCCGGTGTGGCCCACAATGCCGCCCGTTGGAAGCGTGGTTCCGAGCGTGGACGTTCTTACAGAGCAGCGGATCCTTGCGGAGATCCGCGCGCGCAATCTTGCGAATTCCGGATTTGGCCTCTTCGCCGTCGGCTCCTCGTGCATCGGGGCGTATGCAGGATGGAGGAAAATGAAGAAGGGAACAAAGAAATGACCAATGACCAGGAACCAATGACCAAACAATAACCAAAGACCAATGACATTAAATCATTGAGTATTGCCTAGTCATTGCGTTATCGGGTTTTGGTCATTTTCCCTGCCTGATCATTGTTTTTTGGTCATTGGTCATTTCTCTTGCCGGCTGTACGTTTGTACACCTGTTTTTTGGCTTGAAGATGTGTAGTTTGGAGGGATGACCAAACGCGAGCGCCACGAACACCGACAGAGAATAATCCTCGGTCTCATTGGTTTCCTTGGTTTCTTTGGTCTCCTGACCAAAGAGATCGTCAAGCTTCCCGACGGCCGCCTTCATGCTCATATTCTCGATGTTGGTCAGGGGGATTCGATCCTCCTCGTATCACCATCCGGTAAACAGATTGTGATGGATGGCGGCCCGGATTTTTCCGCGCTTGAGGGGATCGCCGGACATATGTCCTTTTTCGATCGGACCATCGACCTCCTTGTTCTCTCCCATTCGGATCTTGACCATATCGCAGCATTCCCGGAGATCATGGAACGCTACCGCATCGGCGCGATCCTGCTGAGTGGGATCGATACGCAGCAACCGCAGTACCAAAAGCTTTTGGCGCGTATCGCTGAGAACAATATTCCTGTAATTATTGCTGATCCGAAACAGGACATTGTATTTGATGACGGACTCACGCTCGACGTTGTCTGGCCATCAGGACCGCTTCCGAAGAAAACCAATGACGCATCGATCGTCATCCGTGTTTTGTATAAAGAAGCGTCGATGATTCTCACGGGCGACATCGAGGAAAAAGCAGAGGAGGGGATTTTAAAAACCGGTGCCGACATACGATCAGACATTTTGAAAGTGGCGCACCACGGAAGCAAAACTTCGACGTCGACCGGATTTTTGCTCGCTGTTGCTCCTGATCTGGCCGTGATTTCCGCGGGTAAGGACAATCCATTCGGGCATCCGCATTGGGGTGTCTTGAACCGCCTCCGGGACGCCGGGATCACCATCCGCAGAACCGACCAGGAAGGCGAAATTTCACTGATTCTTGAGTAGCGCAGGATTGGAATCTTCCGCTACGATTGAGGAGATATGCAGGTTTTACTGCTTCTCGCCGGCCGCTCTCGCCGCTTCTGGCCGCTCTCAGAAAAGACTCTGTTCCCCATCTGCGGGAAGACGCTTCTGGAACATCAGATTGATCGATTGCATGAGGCCGGACTCAAAAAAATTACGCTCGTCGGCGGCGCGCATAATCTCAAAGACGCAAAAAAACTCACCGGGCTTCCTGCAATCGAACAGAAGAACCTCGACCTTGGTATGCGCGGCGCGCTTCTTTCCGCACTTCCGAAGATCAAAAATGAACCGGTACTTATTGTCAGCGGGAACGATGTCGTTGAGGCTGATGCGTATCGATCTGTCGTCGCGAAGGCCGCCCAGGGTGACGGCGCAATCCTTGCGAAGAAAATGCACGCATATTTTCCGGGCGGCTACCTCACCATGAAAGGAACCTCCGTCGCAGGAATTGTGGAGAAGCCCAAGCCCGGAGAAGAGCCGAGCAATTTCGTGACGATCGTCGCGCATGCACACAACGACCCCACTGCTCTGCTTGAGGCGCTGAATGGCGTGGATGAGAGCCGCGATGACGGATACGAGCAAGCACTGGGAAAGCTCTTCCAATCCCATCGTTATCTCGCGGCCTCCTATGAAGGCGACTGGCAGGCGGTGAAGTATCCGTGGCACATGATTCCACTTCTGGAATTGCTCTTAAAAGACGTTAAGAAGCCTATAAAGGGCAAGAATGTAACAATCCACAAAACAGCGGCTATTGAAGGTTCTGTGGTCCTTGGCGAGGGCGTCCGCGTCCTTGCACACGCCACGATCGTCGGCCCTTGTGTGATTGGCGCAAGAACAATCATCGGTAATAATGCGCTCGTGCGTGGGAGCAGTGTCGGCCGCGACTGTGTGGTGGGATACAACACGGAAGTGAAGTCTTCTGTCCTTGCCGATCACGTCTGGACGCATATGACCTACCTTGGAGAAAGCGTGATCGGCAGAAACGTCTCCTTTGGTGGCGGATGTATGACGGGAAATCTCCGGCTGGATGAAGGCACAATCCTCTCTACGGTCGGCGAAGAGCGCATCGACACGGGTCTCACCAAGTTCGGCGCGGCCATCGGCGACGGTTGCCGGCTCGGAATCCATGTGAGCCTTCACCCGGGAACTAAAATCGGCGCTGGAACGTTCATTAATTCCGCAGTAGTCGTCGGTGGAGACATTCCGGAAGGGAAATATGTGTCGATGAAGAACGGCGAGGTGGAAGTGCGCGAAAATCGGACATCCGCGATCGACCCAGAGGAACGTGGGAAATATAAAAAACGATTATAAATGTATCCGTAGAGACGGCATTCTATGCCGTCTCCGGACAAGAAAGACGGCATAGAATGCCGTCTCTACCGCAGGGCGATTGGCATATTTTGTTCAAAAAAGTTATCCACAGTGGATGTGGATATGTCGGAAACCCCACTCCCCACCGTGGAGGCAGGATATCCACAGGGAATACTATATTTTGTTTGACGCAAGCCAAAAACAAGACCATCAAGGAGGACACGAAAGGGTAGGTCAGGATATCCACGAGTTTTCCACATTCATTACACATCCCTATATTCCTGGCCTGTCGCGTCTATAAGCCATTTATACAAATATAATGTCCAACACCCCTAAAGATTATGAGAGATTTCCACAGGATCAGGCCCCAGTTGTGTACTCTTCGGAAGGGGTTACGATTATGACTAATGTATTGAATACCTTATTTCTATTATTATAGAACCATGAAACTTCTGTGCAAAACTACCGATCTCCAACAGGCACTCCACTTAGTGAGTAGGGCAATCAGCAATCAGCAGGCACTTCCAATTTTGGGAAATATCTTACTTCATGCGGAAGGAAAACGGTGTACCGCGAGTGCGACAGATTTGGAGTTGAGTATCGTGACAAGTTTTCCCGCGGAAATTGAAAATGAAGGAGCAATCACTATTCCTGCAAAAGCATTTTTAAACTTTGCACAATATAACACCGATCATGAAGTTCTTTTGGAGACGAGTGAGGGAACACAATTGAAGTGTACGTCGAAAAAAGCAAAGACCCTTATTTCTGGGGAGGCGGCTTCGGAATACCCCACCATCACTCCCATAGAAAAAGAGACGACATTCCCGATTGCCGCAGGACCGCTTCTGGAAGCCCTGCATACCGTCACCTTTGCTGCGGCAAAGACGACGCTGCGCCCGGTGCTTTCCGGCGTGTATGTGCGTTCCGAGAAGGGAAAGCTTGTGTTTGTCGCAACCGATAGCTATCGCCTTTCGGAGTACACCATCACGGGAGCGAAGGCGGCGGATATCTCCTGCATTATCCCGACGAAGGTATTTGATGAGTTGCAGTCGGTACTTGGGTCACAGAAGGGTGATAATGAAGGGCAGAAAAGTGAGGAAGGGCCAGCCTCCGCCAAGGCTTCGGCCGGCGGGCAGGAGGGTGAAGACGGGGAGAAGAAAAAGAAAAAAACAGAGTCCAGTGTCGATGTCACTTTAAGTTCGCAGCAGATCGAGCTGCAGGCCGGGTCCACGCAGTTACTCTCCCGTCTTATCGACGGAAAGTTTCCGGATTACCAGCAGATCATTCCGAAGTCGCCGAAGACCACTGTCAAGATTTCCGTAAAAGAATTACTCCCCGCTGTGCGGCGCATGCATTACTTCGCGAAGGAGATTAATAACAATCTCACGTTCCATATCGGCAAGAGCGACATGCGCATCATCACCCCGAGTACGCAGGCCGGCCGCGATGAAGCCGTGCTCCCCATCGAGATGACCGGATCGGAAAACAAGATCGCGTTGAGCTCGTCCTATCTTCTGGATTTCCTCAGCCGCGTGCCGGGGGAGGAGATCGAGATGGAGATCACCGACAGCCAGCATCCGGCGCTTTTTCGGGTCGCGGGGATGGACGCATTATTGCATCTGATCATGCCCTTGCGCCTGCAGGAAGAGTAAGCGTACAATAGACGCAGATTTTGGCTACGGGGAGAGGTGCGTAGGCGTCTCCGTAGAATGTTTCATATCATCCTTTTTATTTTTTCGTTCCGTGGACCCCCTGATTTTTCTCGGTGAGAAGACACATCGCGATCTTGCCGACGCCCTTGCGGCGAAACACACCCTCACATTAAGCGGCGCCTCCAACGAAACGGCAAAGGCGCTTCTTCTTGGTACCATCCTGCGCCATCGCCCGCGGCCGGCGTTTCTGGTCACCAATGACGAGAACCATGCGGAGGCGCTGCAGCATTGGCTGCAATTTTTCGATGTCCCTTCACGCCAGCTTCATCCCACGGAAAACGAGGACGGCGAAATTGTCCCGGATGCATTGCGAAATTATCTACTTTCCATGGAAGGTAAAGACATCCCCTGCACGATCATTGCGCGCGAAGTTTGGGAGCGGGATTTTCCCGTCTTCTCCGACTTTGCCGATGGCATCCTGGCGCTCAAGAAGGGCAAGGAGATCGCCTTCACACAGGTCATTGAATCCCTCATCGCCATGGGCTACATGCACGGCGATGATCGCTTCCTGCTTCCCGGCCAGTATCGCAGAGTCGGTGACACGTTCGATGTTTGGCCGATTCAGGAAAAGTATCCGCACCGTATTGCTCTGGAATTCGACCGCGTGGAATCCATCGCAGAGACGGATCCCGAAGACCTCGGGAAGACGCTCAAAACAAAAGACAGTGTGGATATCTGCCCGATCGTCTACGAGCGCATGCTGCCGCTTTCCGAACAACTTCCGGAGTCCCACGTTCTCGTCATCGACGATCAAGACGACATCACCGTGCCAGAAAACGCAGACATTCTGCGCTTCACGGCATTCCCGGAAGGAGCAACGACGCACGTTCACCTTCGCTACCTCTCCGTACTTAAGTTCTACACGCTCACGGATTTCCTGAACGATGTCCGCGACAAGTTGCAGCAGGACTGGACGCTCTTTGTGGTCACCAAACGTATCGACGAGCTCAAAGGCATCTGCACGGAGGAGCATGTTCCTTTCACGCATGGACTGGAGCGCCGCCCGGGGGCCATCACTCTCGTTCCCGCAGGAAGGGACGATCTTCTTCCGCACTCACTGCAAAACCCCGATCTCCGCATCGCGCTTCTTACCGACCGTGAAATCTTCTCCTTGCGCAAAGCGGGCCGTGAACGATCGGTCCAAAAGCTCGCGCTCGATTTCATCACCTCCCTCGTTCCGGGCGACTACGTGGTGCACATGGAACACGGCATCGGGCATTTCGAAGGCATGACGCAGAAGGAGGTGGATGGAACCGATCGTGAATATCTGGAGCTGACCTACGCCGAAGGCGACAAGCTTTTCGTGCCTGTGGATCAAGCCGATAAATTGAGTAAATACGTTTACGAAGAGGGGAATGAACCCGTGCTCACTCGTCTTGGTACCAACGATTGGAAGAAAGTGCAGAGCAAACTCAAAGAAGAGACGGCAAAGATCGCAGGAGAACTTCTGAAGATCTATGCGCTGCGTGCGAAGGCCCGCGGGCATTCCTTCGGAGGCGACGGCCCGATGATGAAAAAGTTCGAGGAAGAATTCCCGTATCAGGAAACTCCAGGGCAGACGAAGGCGATCGAAGACATCAAGAAAGATATGGAGGACGTGCACCCTATGGACCGTCTCGTGTGTGGAGACGTGGGATTCGGAAAGACCGAAGTGGCGATGCGCGCAGCATTCAAGGCTGTGCAGGGAGGCAAGCAGGTCGCTGTGCTCGCACCGATAACGATCCTTGCGCAGCAGCACTACGAAAGCTTCCGCAAACGCATGGAAGGCTTCGGCGTGAAGATCGACATGCTCTCGCGGTTCCGCACGGCCGCTCAGCAAAAGGTAACGTTGGAAAAGGCCCGCAAAGGCGATATCGACATCGTTATCGGCACCCACCGTCTTTTACAGGATGACGTCAAATTCCTGAATTTGGGACTCCTCATCATCGATGAAGAGCAGCGCTTCGGCGTGAAGCAGAAAGAGAAGTTTAAAGAGATGCGCGCGTCGATCGATATTCTCACACTCACGGCGACGCCGATCCCGCGCACGCTCAACCTGGGTCTTCACAAGCTCCGCGACATCACGACGATCACCACTCCTCCCCCAGGACGATTGCCGATCATCACCGAAGTCCGCAAGTACAGCGACATTCTTATTCGCGAGGCGATCACGGCAGAAGTGAAGCGTGGCGGACAGATCTACGTCCTGCATAATCGTGTGGAGACCATTGACGCCTTCGCGGACAAGCTCAGACTTCTGTGCCCCAAGGCGAAGTTTGTAGTGGGCCACGGGCAATTGAAGCCGGAGGTGCTCGAAGAGCGCATCCTGGGCTTTAAGAATGGTGAGTTTGATGTGCTGGTAAGTTCAACCATCATCGAAAATGGCATCGACCTCCCCCGCGCCAATACGCTCATTGTGAATGAAGCCGAACATTTCGGTCTCTCGCAGCTCTATCAGCTGCGCGGGCGTGTCGGTCGGTCGAAATTACAGGCCTATGCGTACTTCCTGTACCACGGCCAGAAACTACATGAGGATGCCAAAAAGCGCCTGCGTGCGATTGTGGAAGCCTGTGAACTGGGAAGCGGATTCCAGGTGGCCATGCGTGATTTGGAAATCCGCGGCGCTGGAGAAATTCTTGGCGCCGAGCAATCCGGAACAATGCAGACCGTTGGCGTCTCGCATTATCTGCGGATGCTAAAAAGCGCCGTTGAAGAACTGCAATCCGGAGGAACTCCGGAGGCTGAGGACGAAGTGGCCGTCGAAATTCTTCTGCCAGTCCCGGCATTACTTCCGTCGTTCTACATTCCCGACGAAGGGGAACGCATCTCCGTGTACCAAAAACTTGCGGGCAGCGAAGACGAAGCGATCCTCAAAGAATTCGAGCAGGATCTTTTGGAAGAGTACGGACATGCCCCAAAGCAGGTGGAAAATCTGTTCCTCATTCTCCGCCTCAAGCTCGCAGCCCGCCGCAGCGGAGTGCAGCGCGTGAAGATGGAGACCGGGACGAAGAATCAGGAAGAAGTTGTCGTCACTCTAAATAAAAGAGTCACAGCAAAAGAAATCATGCAGCTCGTGGCAAAGTATCCACAATGGCGGATCACGGGTGCGCAACTACGCATCCATTTTGATGCGCTGAAAAAAGAAGAAGGGAGCGAGGATACGCAGTGGCTCAAAGGGCTGACAGGGCAGGTGGCGTTGCTGCAGAAGGACACGAAAAAAGCCAAAGAAGCCAAATAATCCCCTCGTCCACGGCTTGCGTTGGCCCTTCCTTGGATATGGCGCAAAACAGCGTTTTCGTGTACAATAATGAGATTTCACAAACACCCATGACGACCACATCTTCACAGGCGACAGTGACTGTCCCGAATGTGGGTCCGGTGATGTATGACCAGATTATGAGGCCGATAAATCCTGAACTCTGCAGCGACCAGGTTCCACATCTCAAAGAGCAATATAAAGACGAGAGCAAGGGGGACCGCATCAAGCGTTTGGAGAGGTATAACAAAGACTTCGCACAATTCGATGTTGCTGCGGCTGAATACCTAAAAGGCCTCAACACACAGAAAAATGTGCAGCGTAAACAAGCGATGGCATCGGCAGAAATTGAGGAAAAAATAAGAGAGGCTGCTCAACTACAACAACTTGAATCCCAATTCTCTTAATCTATATGGCATTCAATAATTTCCATTTCCGGCTCATGCGCGAGGCGCGTCTGTGTAACGACACAGAGGTACCGAAGCCGTCAGAAGCTTCTCAGACGGCGGAAGCTCCACCTAGAACCCCGGAAGCAACTGACCCTGTGAAAGATGGAGAGACGACAGACACCGCAGATAAAGCGACGCAAAATGCCGTAGGGCAGCGCGGTGCAGTCATAGATACTGCCACAACAGGACCGACCTCTCCTCCAGCAGTCAATGAACTAGGATTAAAGCAGTCGCCAGACGGCAGCCATTTCACCCGCGAAGGGTATACAGGAAAGTTCTTTACCCAAGCCAATGGTTCTGTTTATTGGGAGGGGGGTACATACAGTGGCATAAATATGGGTCCTCGCACATATATAAACGGGGAATGGGATGAGAGAAAGAGCTCGCCACTTACCGCGGCAGCAGAAGAGCCGGCTGTCGCAGCCCCCGAAGCGCCTCAGCCCGCTTCACCAGCAACACCAGAAGCTCCGGCCACAAGCCCCGCAGCGGCCCCAGAGAGTAATGGGACTTTGCGCCCAGCAACCAAAGAAGAGATGGATGCGAGCGTGGCGGCAGAGGTGGCTAAAATGAGTCCCATCAAACAGCAGGCGTTTGAGAAATTCATGAAACTCCCAACAAGCCCCAGCGCAGCACTTACAATTGCTTTCTTTGTAGGCAAGATGCCTGAGGGGGCTTTACAGGCTTCAGCCAATGGCACACAACTTTCTCCTCAGGACTTAACCCAAGTCGCAGATGTTGTGACCTCTCTTACAGGACCAGAGTTTAACTTTTTAAAGACTCTCCCGCTTTTGCCTCTGGATTATGGAACTCCTGAGAATCCAATAGACCTACAGAAAACGCAAACCCCCGAAGGTTATGCCAGTCTGTTGCGGGAAGCAGCTCAACGAGCTCCGGAATCCGGCGACCCGAACGCTGACCGCGTGAATAAGGCTATTACAAATCTTACAAATTCTCTTCGAACCGTACCGGCGAAAATCGGGAATTGTTTAGCAGCTATTGCGGAGCTCTTGGCCTCCATAAAAGCCATCTTCAAGCCGGAGGCGGCGAAGGGCAAAGATCAGCCTCCAGCCGGGCCAAAAGCACCCGGAGAAAATGATCCGGGAACACCGCCAGTGAATGGCGAGAAACCTCCTGAAACCAATGGCGAACAAGAGCCGGAACAAAAGGACCGTCTACGCACAGAAGTGCAGGAAGCCGGTTCTGTTCAGAAGTTCAAAGAGGGCAAGGAACAGCAGAAGCAGGACTTGGAAGGGACCATCCAAAAAGAAGAAGATGAAGTCCAGAGACTGGACGATGTAAACGATGGCATGGAGCGCCAGGTGCGTACTCTGGAAAGAACAATTCCCACAGGCGACAAGCTGACGCCCGATCAACAGAAACAAAAAACCCAACTGGAGGACCAAATTCGCGATCTCAAAGTGGATATCGACGCCAATAAGCTGCGTATCGATAACAATAAGAAAGACATTCAAGAACACACTGACGAACAGAAGGGCCTTTCGGAAGACGTGCAGGCGGTCGACGACATGATTGCAGACGCCAAAAAGCAGGTCGAAGACCTTACGAAAAGTCTCAATGCAATTGCAAACAGTCCTGATGTGACAAAGATTCCGGGCGCCCAGGATTTACTTAAAGGCATTTCCATCTCTGTGGACGAAAACAAAATGGATATCGTCATCACGCTTTCGGAGGGGGCAAGGGAACTCCTTAAGACTATGGGCGGCGAAGGGGCAGCCCTTGCAAAAACCATTCTCGATATCGCGGATAATGCATCAAAATCTCCCTCCAGCACACCTAGCGCACCTGATGGGGGCTCCAAGCCTCCAGAGGCTCCGCCTGCCCCGCCCAAGTCCAAAGAAAAGGGCGACATCTCTCCGGATCAGCTCAAGGTTTCCAAGGGACTCGCGCGCGTTGCTTCATTGTTCCCAGGTGCCAGCAACGACAGGGTGATGAACAGTCTTCAGGCAAACGGCGACGCCAAGGCAATCGCGAGCATTATCGTTGAAGGGTTGAAAACGCAGAAATACCCCATATACATCGGTAAGAACGGATCCCTGTACGCAAAGGAGAAAGTGGCTGGTGCAACTGTCATTAACGCAGCAATCCCACTAATCAACGTCGGAGACCGGTTGAATCCGGACACCCAGATCGCCAACAACGATTTTGCCAATTTCCTCATGACCAGCCCCGAGGCAGCAGTGAGGGCGCTTGGGGAATACGGTATTAACAAAGAAGGGCTCAATCCGGATACGCGCGAATTCCTGAACTCTCTTGCCACAATGTACGAGCAGGGTGCGAGAGCGGCGCCCCAGAGCTAAGAGGAATATTTGGTGCCGAGGGAGAGACTTGAACTCTCATGGGATTGCTCCCGCCAGCTCCTAAGGCTGGTGCGTCTGCCATTTCGCCACCTCGGCATGGGGCTATTCTATAGGAGACGCACTGCGAGTGCGTCTCTACGGCGTCATTTAATCTCTTCGCCCGTATTGATGTCGTGCAGAATCTCCTCTGCGGTTCTCGCCGCCTGATCGATTTTGCGTTTCACGGTGCGGTCGGCATCCGTCTTTTTCTGGCGCATAAAAGTTTCCGCCTGTGTCTTATCTTGGCGCTCCTCCGCTCCGATGGCGTCGCGCTCACGTTTGGCGCGTTGCGCGATGGCAGAGAGTTCTTTTTGCAGATCCACCTCCACCTGTGTCCGCTTGCGCATGAAGTCACCCTCAATTTTTTCTTTGCGCTGGCGTTCCTCGGCGGATAACCGCATTGTTTCGGAATTTCGTACGCCTGGGGGAAGGGAATTGATCTGCATGCGGACCTGATTGAGCCCCTGTTCCATCATCTGGATGGCCGTGCGTTCCTCCGCGTCGATCTTCGCGCGGTGTTTGCGCGCCTCTTCACTGGCCTCGTTCTTTTCCATTCTTTCGCGAGTATCGATCTCCCCGCGGCGTTTGCGGGATGTTTCTTCTACCTTCCGCAGTTCACGGTGTTCCAAGAGCTCTGCCTGCTGTTTGTTCCGAAATCCTTCCGCTTCGGCCTGGCTGCGCATCTCCCGTTCCGTATCCGCCGATTTTTTCTTGCGGGCTTCCACGCGCACCTTGAGCACGGAGGCACGGCGCATGTCTTTCATGTATTCCTCGTGCTGCTTATGCTCTTTCTTTTCCTCTTCCTTGCGCTCAAGCATGTGAGCTTCTTCTGTGCGCTTTTTGCGCTGATGCTCCTCCACCTCTTTCTTGCGCTGGTCCTCCTTTTTCTTAAAATCCCGCAGCCGGTTTTCGTGCTCCTCGGCAAACTTTTCCTCCTGCGCCACGCCGCCACGCACAGTCTCCTCTTTTTTCTTCGTATCTTCCTCCGAGCGCTTTGATTTCTCTTTCCTGCGCTTTTCAAGCGACCGGCGTTCCTTTGTCTTCTTGTTCAGAAATTCATTCACGTCGTCCTGGGCCTGCTTGGGGTCGGGCTGGAGGGGCACGGGGATATCGTAAATGACCAATGACCAAGAACCAATGGCGCGGAAAATGACCAATGACCAACAAGACAATGACCAAACAATGCGAATGACCAATGACCAAGAACCAATGACCAAACAATGACTAAGGATGTATTCTTGGCGTTTGGTTATTGCCTGGTCATTGTATTTTTGGTCATTTCCCCTGCCTGGTCATTGGTTCTTGGTCATTGGTCATTTTTCTTCCATGATCTTGATCCCCAATTCCGCGATCTGTTCCTTCGGCATAGGACTCGGTGATCCCAGCATCAGATCCTTTGCCTTCTGATCCTTCGGATAGGCAATCACTTCGCGGATGTTCGGTTCGTTGCAAAAAAGCATCACGATGCGGTCCACGCCCCAGGCGATGCCGCCGTGTGGAGGGGCGCCGTATTGGAAGGCGCGAAGCAGATGGCCAAAGCGACGCTCGGCATCCTCTTTGCTGATCTTCAGAATCTCGAAGATCTTCGACTGGAGATCGGATTCATGGATACGGATGGAACCTCCGCCGATTTCGGAGCCGTTGAGGACGATGTCATAGGCGGCAGCGCGGGCTTTGAGCGGATCAGTATCCAGAAGATCTTTGTCTTCGTTCTTAGGGCGTGTAAACGGATGGTGCACGGCGGCAACTGCGCCCGTATCTTTGTCTTTTTCGAACATCGGGAAGTCGTTCACCCAGCAGTAGGCAAACACTTTCGGATCCGCGAGGTTCATGCGCTTTGCCAGTTCCGTGCGCACTGCGCCGAGGCTGGTACAAGCAGTATCAAACTGATCTGCGGTGAAGAAGAGGATGTCTCCTGCTGCGCCTTTGGCAGCCGATGCGATCTTTTTTGTGAGATCCGCTCCCAATTTTTCTACAGGTACTCCTTCACAACCGCCGTCATTCACCTTGATCCACGCAAGTCCCTTTGCGCCGTAGATTTTTGCGGTCTCCGTCAGGTCATCAATCTCTTTGCGCGAGAACTTGGCGCCGCCGGGAACGCGCAGGCATTTCACAACGCCTCCAGATTCGACCGCTTTGGCGAAGATCCCGAAGCCTGCGCCTTTGCAGAGATCCGAGACGTCCGTGAATGTGAGATCGAAGCGCAAATCAGGCTTATCCGAGCCGTATGTGTTCATCGCATCGTGATACGTAAAGCGGGGGAAGGGAGTCTTGAGGATTTTCACATCCGGGCGAATCTCTTTGGTCAGTTCGATCAGGGATTGCTCTGTGAGCTGCATCACATCCTCCGGCTCGGCGAAGGACATTTCCACGTCCACCTGCGTGAATTCGGGTTGCCTGTCGCCGCGCTGGTCTTCGTCGCGGAAACAGCGGGCGATTTGCATGTAGCGGTCGAGACCAGCCACCATCGTGAGCTGCTTCAGCTGCTGCGGCGATTGTGGGAGCACGTAGAATTCCCCGTGGTAGAGACGAGAGGGGACAAGATATTCGCGCGATCCTTCCGGCGTACCTTTGATCAAAATCGGCGTTTCCACTTCCAAGAAATCGCGGTCGTAGAAGAACTTCCGGATCGATTGCACGATCTTGTGGCGTGTGATGATGTTCTTGCGCATCCGTTCCTTACGCAGGTCGAGATAGCGGAATTCGAGGCGCAACTCTTCGGAAACATCTTTATCCTGGTCGATCTCAAATGGGGGAGTCTTGGCTTCATTGAGCACGGTGATGTCACTCACGCGGATTTCGATCGCGCCCGTAGGGTTATCCTCGCGTGCGGCGCCCTCCAGTCTTTTCGTAACGGTTCCTATGATCTGGATGACCCATTCCGGGCGGATGTGCTCGGCTTTCGTGAAGAGCGCTTTGTCCTTCGGGTCAAAGACCACCTGCGTGAAGCCGTAGCGGTCGCGGAGATCCACGAAGATCAGTCCGCCATGGTCGCGGCGGCGGTGGACCCAGCCTGCAAGGGTGACGGTGGCTTTGGCGTCTGTTTCCCGGAGTTGGCCACAGGTGTGGGTACGAAGCATCGGGGGGAAGTATAGGGATTAGCGGAACAACTTTCCCAGTTCTTCTTTGAATTCCTCCACATCTTTAAATTCGCGATGCACCGATGCAAAGCGGATATATGCCACTTTGTCGATTTTATGCAGTGCCTTCATGACGTCGTTGCCGATCGTTGCGCTTCCCACCTCTCCTTTGTTCCCGCCCCATTTCTCTTCGAGTTTATCGAGCAGGCTGTCGATATTCTCCTGGGTGACCGGGCGCTTTGTGCAGGCAATCCAAATGCCGCGTTCGATCTTGCTTCGGCTATAGGGTTCCCGTGTCCCGTCGCGCTTCACCACGATCAGGTTATTCAATTCCTGACGCTCAAACGTCGTGAATCGATGATTGCACTTCGGGCACTCTCTGCGCCTGCGGATTGCACGTCCTTCTTCAGCGATTCTTGAATCCACGACGGCCGTATCTTCGTGTTTGCATCTTGGGCAATTCATACCTTGAGCATTGCTCAAGGGTAGGGAATTGAACATAGGAAATCCTTAAGAAACCACACAAAAGCCGGATACAGACGTTCCAGCTTTTGCTTGTGACGTACGGTGTCTACAAACCAGTATGATCCGGGTGTCGCTCGAGGTTGTGCAGAGAGCTTGCCGTTTCATTTAGCACACTTCTTGTTATCAATTCCCCGACTTCGCCCTTGGTTGTGGCTATATCAACCAGTGGACTGAAGCCCTCACGTACAACAGGAGAATCTATGACGGGAGGTACGTGAGTTATAGGAGATGTTTCTGATGATTTGCCAATCATAAAAATATTGGGAAATGTAGATATTTTCTATCGTTAAAATGCTTTCGAATCAAGAGGTGAACAAAAAATATTGACAAAAAAACAAGCCCGTCTCTTTTGGAGCGGGCTGTTTCGATATTCCAAAACTACATCGCGCCTTCCGATATGTCGCCTTGACCATCCTTTCTTTGGAATTTTGCGCGAATTTTTTCCAACATACCTTGTACAGCTCCGGATTCTACAGGGGCAACCGGCTGCATATCAGGTGTCTCGTATGCTTCTGGCATGGGAATTTGGGGAAAAGAATACGATATCAATCGTAACATACATTCCGTTGATTGCAAGATTTACGATCGCAGAATAGTTTCTGAAGATCCACTGCAATCGATTATCCGCGAAGGCTTGCGGAAAGGAAGGGTTCCGGAATCCAGAATCAGGTCCGGCTTTCCGGCGGCATTCTTGTATTGCGCCAGGATTTCGGCAACAGAGTAGGGAGCGGGTTTGGCGTGGATATTGGCAGAGGTGGTAGAGATGGGGCGGCCGAAACGGGTGACGAGTTCCATCGCAAGGGGATGGGAGGAAACGCGGATGCCGAGAGTTGGGGATGGTGGATGGTGGATGGTGGATGGTGAGTTGGGAGTTGGGAAAAGGAAATAAGGCACATCTGATTTTAATCGAAGGATGATCATAAGCCTTCCAGGGAGAAACTCCTGCGCCAATTTCTCTGCGCGGTCATTCCATTCCACATATTTTTTAGCCTCTTCGATGGAAGAGAAAAGTGCGCTCACAGGCTGATCAGGCGAACGCTGCTTAATTTTGAATAGTCGAGCAACCGCTTCGGGATTCGTGAGATCACATGCAAAGCCGTAGCAGGTTTCCGTCGCATGCATGACAGTTTCTCCCCTCGCGAGAACCGCAAGAGCGGCCTCAATTCCTTCGGTGGATGCTGGCAGGATGCGCATGGGGTCTACGGGACATTGTGCTTATTGCGTGAGCGTTCCACCTCTTTTATGTGGAGAATCCGTTCGTATTTCTCCGCGATGCGGGGGGTGAAATGGATTTTGAGGACGGTTTCCTGCGCCTCCAATGTAAGCGTGCCGAACCCGAGCAGGTTCTGCACGAGACCGTGCTGGCTTTTATAGATGTCTTGGAGCATCTGCAGCCCGATCGTCTGGTGATCGTTGTGCGTGACCAGCGTTCTCTTGATGCGGTGCACGCGCTGATCGGTGACAACGACGATATAGAGAAAATGCCGATAGACCGACGTGAGAAAGAGAAAATGAGCGAGCAGCCATGTCATCGCGAGGAATATCAGGGTGATACGGCGGAGAGAGGCGTCCTGTATGCCGAAAATGCCAACAAAGAGCCACAGTGCCATGCCTACGAATGCGGACCATGCGATCACACGTATGAGCGGCCAGAAGAGCCGGATCCAGTGCTGCCGGAAATAAAAGTGGCACCGCTCCTCTGGGTCTTTCCCAAGAAAGACGATATCCGCCGGCGCGTGCGTATATTTCACCACAGTAACCAGAGGGGGAAGAGTGTCGAGATGAGCAGCAGCACCGCATGGACGATCACCGCGATGTGCATGCGGCGTATGGAAAAGAACCGGATGCTTGAGCAATCCAGCGATGGGGGGAAATGCATATCCACGATTTTCGTATAGAAGAGGCGCCAGAGGCACACTTCCCCGACAAGGATCAGAATGCCGATGCAGATCAGTGTGGTAATCACTATGGATACGCCATTTTCCCCCCTGCTGAGGCAGAGGTAAAGGCGATCGCCCGTCTGCCGTGATGTTTTAGGTGACCATATGCTCCGCGATGGCTTCCTCCACTTTCTTCTCCAGGATCGTCGACGTGGTCACCGTGAGGGGGAGATCAATCTTTTGCTCGCCGATTTTAAGCTGCACTTTTTCGCTTCCGGGGAACATTTCCAAGACACGCTTAAGATCGAGCAGGAGTTTCTTCGGGGCGCGCTCGGGAAGATCAATCGTATAAATGCGGATCGGACTTGAAGAGGAGGGAGACGATTTACTATTTGCGATTTGCGATTTGCGATTTGTCGCGAGAGGATCACTATCCTGCCCCACAAGAGAAGATGTCCCATCCACCAATCCCAAAGACGCCAGCTCTTTTTCGGTAGGCATACCCTGGAGAATCCATTTGCCGATGGGGCCGAAGAAATCGTCCGCGTCATTACCATTTTCCACCACTTCATTTCCGAGCGTCACGACTTCACCGGCGATGACATTACCTTCTTCATCCACCGCGTCGATGGCTTCTGCTTCCACTTGCGGCCGCACCAGGCGGATGCCCTGTTTGGCCTCCTCTTCGTCGAAGAATCCGGCTTCGCGGGCTTTTGTAATCATCGTTGTGAGCGAGGCGCGCTTTACGGCGTCCACGCGCATCTGGAGCATTCCGGCGCGCACATCCAGAATGCCCGCGACTACCAAAACAGTATCGGGCTGCTCGATGAATGCCGCGGCTTCTGCAAACGTGCGCGGGAAGAGTGTTACTTCAATTTTCCCGGTGGGATCTTCCAGAAATACAATCGCCATCGTTTCTCCTTTCTTTGTGGTGATGCGTTTGACGCCCTCCACGATGCCAGCGAGGGTGATCTTCTTGCCAGCATCCTCGCGTGTGAGATTGGCGATGAGCTGCGCCTTTTTGCCGATGTATTTCTTGAGGCCCGCAAGCGGGTGGCTGCTCACGTACATCCCAAGTGTTTCCTTTTCCCACTGAAGCATTTGCTGCAAGGAGGCAGGCACGGACTTCGGGAAGGTGATCCGTGCTTCCTCCATACTTGCCGCCCCAAAGAGATCCCCCTGAGAACGGCTCACGTCGCCCGCAGCCTTCGCGTAATCGACGATCAGATTGTAGTGCTCCACCAGCGTTCCGCGTTCGCCGAGGGAATCGAGCGCTCCGGATTTGGCGAGCGACTCGAGGAGCTTTTTATTGAGTGCCTTCGTGGGCACGCGGCGCGCAAAATCATCCAGGCTTTCGAATTTTTTCTCTCCGCGCGCGGTGATGATCTGCTCCACGGAACTGTTGCCGATTCCTTTCACCGCTGAAAGACCAAAGCGGATGGAACCCAAGGATTTGCCATTTGCCATTTGCAATTTTCCATTTGCCGGTATGGCGGTGAAATGACGCAAAGACTCATTGATATCAGGAGGAAGGACATCAATCCCCATTGCGCGGCATTCCTCGATCTCGATCATCACGCGGTCCGTATCGGCGGCATCACTACTTAAAAGCGCAGCCATGAACTCCGTCGGGTAGTTCGCTTTCAAGTACGCCGTCTCGTAGGCGATCTTGGCGTACCCGGCGGCATGTGACTTGTTGAAGCCGTAGCCGGCGAAGGGCGTCACGACGTCGTCAAAAATCCGCTCGGCGAGCTGGCGCTTGTATCCCTTTTTCACCGATCCCGCGAGGAACTTCTCGCGCTGGGACGCAAGCTCCTCCTTGATCTTCTTTCCGATGGCGCGACGCAGGATATCGGCTTCACCGAGGCTGAATCCCGCGAATGTGCGCGCGATCTCAAGGATCTGTTCCTGATACACGCCGATGCCGTAGGTGGGCTCGAGGATCGTCCTCAAGTCGTCGTGGACGTACTCCACTTTTTCGTGGCCGTGCTTGCGTTTGATATACTGCGGGATCCAGTCCATGGGGCCCGGGCGGTATAAAGCCACCATCGCGACAATGTCATTGAAGGCGGTGGGTTTCAGTTGTTTCAGATATCGCCGCATGCCCGCGGATTCCAGCTGAAACACTCCGGTGGTGTCTCCGCGCTGCAGCAACGCAAAGGACTTCTGGTCATCCATCGGGATTTTCGTGATGTCGATCTTCTCCCCGCTCAGGCGCTCGATAATCTCCAGTGTCGTCTGGATCACCGTGAGGTTCATGAGCCCGAGGAAGTCCATCTTAAGGAGTCCCAGCGACTCCAGAGGCTTCGCCGAGGTCTGCGTGATGATGATGTTTTCATCTTTGGGAGCACGCTGGAGTGCGGTGTAATGCACCGCGGGCTCCGGTGTGATGATGACGCCGCAGGCATGCACCGAAACGTGGCGTGCTTTGCCTTCGAGCTTCTTGGCTGCGTCAAAAATACGGCGATAAATTTCGTTTTCCTGGTAGATCGATTTTAATTCGTGCGTATTCAGGGCTTCTTCAAGCGTCGTCCCCGGCCTGTCCGGGATCAGCTTCACGAGCGCGTTCATCTCCAGGAAGGGGACACCGTAGGCGCGGCCGACATCTTTCACCGCGGCGCGCGCGGCGAGTGTTCCGAATGTGCAGATCTGGACCACTCTGTCCTGCCCGTACTTCTGGCGAACGTACTCCAGCACTTCGTCACGCCGCGTATCGGCAAAGTCGATATCCACATCAGGCATGGTGATGCGTTCGGGGTTGAGGAAGCGCTCAAAGAGGAGGCCGTGCTCAATCGGGTCCAAGCCCGTGATACCGAGGCAATACGAGACCATCGATCCGGCGGCGCTGCCACGGCCTGGCCCTACCGTGATCTCCCGGCGCTTCGCTTCATTCACGAAGTCCGCGACGATGAGGAAGTATCCGGCGAAGCCGACCTGCTCGATGATTTTGAGTTCGTAGTCCATCCGTTCCTGATGTTCCTTCGTGGGCTTGGGATACTTCTTCGCAAATCCCTCCTCGGTCAGTCTGCGGAGTTCCTTGGCTTCCGTGGTTCCCTTGGGGACGGGAAAGCGGGGGATGTGGTACGAGGAAAATTGCAGTTCGATGTTGCAGCGGTCCGCAATCACCCGCGTGTTGCTCAACGCCTCGGGCGCGTGCGCGAAAGCTTTTTCCATTTCTTCAAACGGGCGCATCGAATAGTCGGTATCGCGCATGGAAAACCTGCTCGGGTCGCCGACCTGCGCGTTTTTCTGGATACAGAGAAGCACATCATGGGCCTCGGCGTCCCCGGGCCTGCAGTAGTGCGCGTTGCAGGTGGCCACGACCGGAACGCCCAACTCTTTTCCCCAGTGGATCAGCTGCTGATTTGCCTCGCTCTGGCCCGGCACGCTCGGCAGGTCCATCAACTCAAAATACACATTGTCTTTGCCGAAGTATCCGCGATATTCCTCCACAAGCGCTTTCAGCCGCTCGGCATCTTCCGCGAGAGCGGCCTGTGGAATCGCGCCGCTGATAGAGCCCGAGAGCGCGATCAGTCCCTTTCCATATTGCTTGAGAAGTTCTTTATCCACCCGCGGCTTGTAGTACATGCCTTCGACGGCGGCCTTCGTGATCAACTCCAGAAGATTTTCATATCCCTCATTATTCTCGGCGATCAGATACAGAGGGGAACGCTTCGTATCCACGCCACTCTCTTTGTCGTTGCGCGTCCGTGCGGCGACGAAAACTTCTATGCCGAGCACAGGCTTGATGCTGTGGGCCTTGCAGGCTTTATAGAATTCCACGAGCCCGTACCCGAATCCCTTGTCGCCGATGCCCGCCGCGCTCTGCCCCAGTTCTTTTGCGCGCTCCGCGATTTCTTCTGGCGAAGGCAGCGCCTCGAGGAGGGAATAGGTGGAGTGACAGTGGAGATGGACGAAGTCGGAGGGCTTCATGTCCCAGAAATCTTATCGCTTCTTCGGGGCGGCGAGTACTCGAATCCCTGGATATCCAGATCAGGGGCTGACAGTGATTTCCGCGTCCTCCCGGCAATCCTCATGCGCATCCTCATTGCCGAAATAGAGCCCGCTTGCATAGGGGAAACAGGAATTCTGAAAGACGATCCGGAGCACCTGGTCGAGCTTGGCGTTACAGGGGCGGTAGATGCAGGAGCGGCGCAGGTAGTAGGCGAAGCCTTTTGCAAAAGAACGCACCCCCTGCGCGTGATTCTGTGTGAGCGCGCGCAGACGCTGCGTGACCGCGTTCATCTGCGGCGAGGCCTCCTGTATCTGGAGGATATTGTCCTGAGAAGCCGCCAGCGAGATCGCCTCCTTTTTTCCATGATAGGTGTTCCAGGACTGGAAGACCGTGCGCACGTACCAGTCGCGCGCCTTGAAGAGTGTGGGCTTGGCTTCCTCGCGCACCTCGGCATCGTCGCGTTCGGGTCCCGGCGGGAATTCCGGCGGGTAACGCAGATCTTTCGCCTGCGGCCGGCGTTGTCCCCATTGCTGCAGGAGCGCCGAGAGCCGAACCATGATCCAGGGTTCGTTTTTGGGGATGGAAAAAGCGCCCCGGGTTTCCGCGGATCCCGCGGGCATCGCCTGCAGCAGCGACGTGGCCCCGATCTGTCGAGCCAGGTCCATGTCCTGCAGGCATCCGAACGCTTCTCCGTGCTCACGTGAGAGGCCGCTGCCGAGCGACGCATAGTCCGGGTCCACGCCGCTCATCGCGTCGATCTCCTCCGCGAGCGGCGCAAAGTTCTGCAGGCGCGTTACGAACACATCGCGCTGCAGAATGAGTTCGGCGAGCGCACCCATCTCCGCTGCGGTCGGCGTATGGCCCAATGCTTCACCGGGTAACGCATCAAGATCACATCCGTATCCCGAGACCGCGGGGGGCAGGTAATCGGAATGGAACGGGCAGAGCTTTCCCTCGAGCGGATTTTGGGAATCCGGCAAAAGGCACCCGTACTCCTGACATGCCCGGGGGGTCGTGAAGGGATTTCCCCCATCCGCGATGCAGACCGCATCGTCCGTGAACGTGCAGGTGTTTCCCGGAATGCCCGCGGGGCAGCACCAAACGGGGTTGGGCGGATCGAATACCTGTCCCTTCGCCCAGGTCGTGTCCTCATACAGCGGATCCCTAGCTCCGCGCATCAGTTGATCCGTGCGGGCGTTAAGAAAACGGATGAGCTGCTGCAGATACACCATTTTATACGGCTGTCCGGCGTCGAGGGCGGTGTGCATTTCCTGGCGCACCTTTTCCACCTTCGACTGCAGGATGACGACATCCAGATGCAGGCACGGCGTGGCCTCCATGAGGTCGCGCTGCATATTCGTAACCTGCATGCGCGTATCCACCGTGCTGAGCATCGCGCTTGTGGCGAAGAAGATAAACCACGGCTTGAACATATCGAAAATGGGACCGCCCGGCGCAGACATGGTGTCGGCCTGGGCGATTCCCGCATTTGCTCGGTCGAGCACGCGCTGCACGTAGTGGTCGGAGACGGGGGGGATCGCGACGATCTCGTCGACTGTGAGCGCAGAGGCGTTTCCAGGAATGATTACCAGAACAAAAAAGACCTTTCCTAACCTTCCTGCCATTCCTGCCGTCAGATGTCTGAGTAGACGCATCACGGCGCAGAGGGGAGGAAGGGGCACGTGCCATCCACGCGGGAACAGGCCTGCTCGGGGAAAGAGGTCTTGCTGATTTCCTCCAGCATCACCGCGGCACCGTCAAAGATTTCGGCGAATGCGCGGCGCAAAGCCCCGAGCTGGGTGCGGTAGAGGGAGGTGGCATACCGCGTGCCGACGTTCGGAGCCATGCGCTCCAGTTCCACCGCCGGATCGAGCTGGTCTTCCACGGACGCCGCAAGGTTGATCATCATGTCCAGTGGATCACTGAGGGGCCGGCTGAGCTGGCGTGAGACTTCAGCAGCGCAGAGAGTCGGTGGTGTGCGTGCGGGCAGCCCCAGCAGCTGGCAGAGCGCAATGTCTGTGCTATTGGCGATGTCCCACGGCCGGTAGTCGGGAAGGGGGGGGAACGCTAGGGTGGGAAGCATCAAAAGCGACGATGCGGGAAGATCGGTATTGGCGGCGGGCTCCGCGCCGATGCAGCTGTCCCACGGGAACGCTTCGTCGCCCACATTTAGAGACATTCTTCCCGGCACAATCCGTTCTTCCTCCCATGACTGCTCAATGCACTGTCCGATGAAGCAGAGATTGTTGCCGATGGTGTTTTCAAATTCGCTGCGGCATTCGGGCGTGCATGCCTTTGGCAGGGAGGCGAGGATCGCCTTCGAGCGCGTATCCATTCTGTTCACGGCATCGGCGCAGCTGACGGGAAGATTCAGGCGGCTCTTGCTGCGCTCCACTGCCTCAAGCATTGCCTGTTTCATCTCCGCCGGCGGAATGGGCGACTCGCTGCACTGTCCGAGCGAGGAACAACTTAGGGTGCTCAGCGTGGCCGCGCAGAGCTCCGGCGTGACATTGATGCGCTTTCCCTGATGCGTCACCTGCATGTCCTGAAGAATGCCGTCTTCGGCGAACGCGATGCACTGCACGAGGTACGCCTGGTATTCGCTGCTGCAGCAGTAGTTGAGGTCGCCGGTCAGAATCTCGCGCGGGTTGCTGCAGGTCTGCTGTGCGTGGACAAGTTCGTGGAGAATAAGAGTCTGAAAAATTGCTGTGCTTCCCTGGATCGTTTCCGGAATACAAATCCCAATGCGGCCGCTTGCGTCGCGCGCATCGGTATATGCTCCACCTTCAGGACATGAGGATGAGCAGTAGATGTCCACCGAGCAATTACTGCATTGAGTCGGAAGCAATCCCGTCTGCACCCCAGGATTGTCGGGCTCGGATGCCGGCTCCGTCTGCATGCGCCAACCACCCACGCCGCAGACATCCGGTCCCGCAAAGCTCATCCGGACGGGCGTTTGTAAGATGGGTTCCTTGCAGGAAGTGAGATAGAGGCCCGTACCCGTTGCATTACTGGAGCCGTTCGGCGCCAGTGCGATGGCGCATTCATGTTGTTCGATGGGCTGGCAGAGAAATCCCCGGCTTCCCAGGGGCATGCCGCAGACTCCCGTTGCGAAGGGGGGAGGATCGGGCGGATTCAAAAGCGCACCGCCCGGAATAGGGACAGGCGGGAAACGGGAGGAGCAATAGGCTTCGTCGTCATTATTTTCCTCCATGCAGGTCTGATACTCGCGGTCATCCATCAACCACGGCAGGACGGGCTCGAGCGGGATCTCCCACTCTATTCCCACGTCGCGGTTGGTGGCCCAGACCACCACGTTGATGTCCTTGAAGAGCCAGGTAGGGAAGAAGACGACTTCGCTGCTGTCCGGGGGCAGCGGCCGCGCGGTAAGACTGGCATGAAGATGGTTCCAGACGTCGTGCAGTTCGTCTTCGAGCGCGCACCAACGCTGCGTGAGCTGGCTCAGTTCACCAATCCCGCCGATCGCGGCGTCGCAGGATCCCTCGCTGCGCACCGCTGTATAGCCGAACCGGTAGCGCGCCACCGCCGCGGCAAGCTCACTCAAGTCCTCCTTCGGGCCGCCGGCATCTTCTACCAACGCGTCCAGTGCATCCTTCAACTCCGTGTAGGCGTCTTCCGTCTTGCCGTCGGGATCGGGGAGGGGCGCCGCAGTGGTATGGACGAACGCATCGGGATTCACCGCACGGTCGCTCCCCGATTCCCAGATAGTGAGCAGGCTTCCCAAGGGGGGGCTTACCGCCGCAAATTTCCCAAGAGATTCGCTGAGTGGGACCTCATAGCTCCCGGTTGTGAGGAAGAGATCTCTTCCCAGTTTTCGCACCCGCTCTTCACGTTCCACCAGGCGGCGGATCTGCCGTTCCAGATCCGCGCATTTGCTCGCCTGGATTCCCCGGGCGCCGCAGCGCCCCTGAAATGCGCCCGGCGCGCGCGCAGCGACGCTGATGTCGTCCAGAGCAAGAGTGTCGTCGTACTGCGACTGCACGAGCGACTGCACGTACGCCGCGATGTCGGGCTCCACATCTCCCAGCACCTGCTTTTCCGAGATCGTCTTCAGGCGCATGTAGAGCGTCAAATCGGCGGCGCGGGCGGAATCTGCGGGGACCGCTCCAAAGGAGAGTAGCAACGCGAGGGCTATGCCGCTGATAAAAGAAGAGCGTCTCATTCGGTCATGTCGGTAAGAGAGTCGCAGCCGGTGTCATCGAGATCCGTGGCTCCGTCATTGTCATTGTCGAGATTGTCGGCGCACGCGGGGGTGTTGCGAAGAGGATCCTTCGCGTTCCAGATTCTGGGCATGCACGCCGCGGTATCCGCGGAAAGCGCGAAGGCATTGCGGATGTCGAGCGAGGCGCGCTGGATGCACTCGGTATCGCGTTCCAGCATCCGTGTCATGTGCACGGTGCCCATAAATGACAGCGCCCGTTCCAGCGTGGGACGGGCGATGGCCATTTCCCTGCGGATATGCTCCGATTGCCCCGCCCATAGCACCCAAATGTTCATGAAAAAGAGGGGATTGCCCGGGAGTCCTGCCGGCAGCAACCGTCCGCGCGCGTCTTCCTCCCGCCAGATTTCTATGGGGAGAGACAGTGATCTCTCGATGAGGCTGCACTCATAGACGCGCAGATATTCCAGAAGCACGGGCGCGGTGTCCGATTGGTAAAAGGTTGCCGGTCCGTTTTCCCACGGCTCGAGCGTGTGGGCGATTGCGGCAATCAGCGGGGAGGCGCGGTCGCTTTGCTGTGTGCAGGATACCGGGCCCGATCCCCGCCTCCGTAGCGCCAGGTGGTCCTCTTCGGTCTGCCCCAGAAAATCCTCCACAACGCGGTTGATGTTCCCGTGATACGTGGTCGCCCATTGATCAAACGGCAGCGACGTGACCGGATACAACGAAGAGCAATAGGCCTCGTCGCCCGTGTCTTCCATGCACTGCGCGTACCGGGGGTCAAAAAAGGCGATCGTATCTTTCTTGGTGCATGACCCGAGCTTCGGGTACGGCTGTTCCCACTCCGCGGCGTGCGCGAGGCCGGCGGTCAGTGTCATGCCGATGAGAAGCAGTCGCCATGGCATGGGCATTATGGGGAAGTCATCATTGTGGCGGGAGCATCGTCGCAGGAACCGATGAAGCACGGTACGCGGCTGAAGGTGGTAATCAGGTCCGTCGCTCCGCGCAGCGACCCAAGCACTGTTCCGCGCATTTCGCCGAGGAATCCCCGCATAATGCCGGAAAGCTGCAGGATCGAACGGTATCCGGCGTCGTACTCCATCACGAGTTTTGCGATCTGCGTCTCCCGCTTCCGGATCGTCGCGATCATCGTCTGGCAGTACTGGTGGATGTCGCCCTGGGTGGTGAGCTGGGTGGGGTTACTTTCCAGATGACATTCCGGGAGGGTCTTTGCAGGCATATCCCCACAGCCAAAAACTTTCACGGTCACCGTCTGCGGGGAGTGCTCTTTGTGGGGCTCCGAAAGCGCAAGTAGTTCACAGATCGCCTCAAGGCGGCATTCCAAACTGCGGTACGACTGCGTGATGTAGGGGACCAATTCTGAGGACATCCGCTGGCGTGTGTCGAAGATGCCGCGGCGCGGGGTGATATCGGTCTGGCTGTCGATGAGGGAGTTGTACCACGTGACGCTTTCGTATCCTGGAGAGAGCGAGCGCCACTCATCCACGGCGGAGGTGCCGCCGGCGCTGATGTGAGACTTGATCCAGATGCTGCGGTCTTTTGAAAACCGCACTTCAGATGCTTCCGCCTCACGCGCCCGCTTGACGCCGAAGAGTGTGGCGCGCCAGAGGCGCTGCTCCTTCCAGCCCTGCCAATCCAGGGCGTCGCGGCATGCCGGGTAGTCCGACGTATGACTTGCTCCGGCTTGCCGCGGCAGAAGCGCGCATACCAGAAGCAAGGCGCAGAACCCCGCGGGAAGCCGGCGGAAAAAGAGAGGGCGGCTCACGGAGAAATTATGGAGGGGGAAGGCGAGAGGGGCGACAGATCAAGCGGCGGGCGGACATCAAACGATGGGACAATGGTTTCGGAGGGGGCCTGATAGGGGAACTGCGGCGATTGCAATGTTTCCTGGAACATCCGGGCGCGCAGGGCATCGATGGCGGCGTCCGCGCTGCTCGTGCTCATTTCCGCGCCCCATCCGTAGCGGGGCTCCATGCGGACGGCGTGCAGGTTCAAGCAGGCCCAGTCTTGCGGGTCACACGGCGGGAAATCCGCGTTCGCGTTACCAGGAGTTCGCCAGGAGCCGATCACCAGGAAATCTTCCAGAAGTTGCACGGCCGGCCGTGCGCCGATTCGCGTGAAGCGTTCCAGGAGATCCATTTCCACATGGACGCAGGTATCGGAATTCCATCCTCTCCTGCAGTATTTCTCCTCTCCCGGTTGCACGCAGCAGTCGCCTTCCGCCGGGTCCGCTCCCGCGCAGCGCTTGGCGGCTTCCGCCGTGTCGCAGCGTGGTTTGGTCACAGCATCCCAGAATTGTTTGTACTTGGCATTCATACCACCCACAAGTTTTTCCATCGAGATCAACGGGTCGCTGTCTCCATAGAGCGCGCGGCAGTATGACTCATCCCCCACATCCTCCATACATTGAGAGTAGGCATTCAAGACGAGTGATACATCGGGGAAGGTGATGGAAAGCGCAGGACCGACTTCCAGGTCGGGAATCGCCGCGACCATGCTGGAAGCGGCATCCGGCAGAGGAGGGAGTGGAGGAAGCACGGGGATACTGACCTCTTCCTGGAACACGAAAGGCGGGCTTAACATGTCATGCGATACCAGGATCTGCACGGGTTTTAAGACAGGGACAACGAGTGGAACCTGGTCTGTCTGGAACACGGAGAGATCGATGTACACATCTTCCGGACGAGGGTACGAGATCTGCGGAAGCGACTGTCCGTTGAGATCCGGGCGTCCCAGCATCCAGGAGTCGAGCAGAGAGTAGATGGGCGTCGTAAACGCGTCATTCTTGCACCAAGGCATATTGGTCTTGTCGTGGAAGTTGCGGTACGCCGTCTGAAGATCGCGCCAGCGGTAGATGAGTTGCTGCCTCTGCTGGCGTTCCTGCTGGAAATCGCGGAAGTCGTCGAGATTCGTTTCCAGCCAGTCGTGCACCGCCTGCGCCGCATCCGCCTGGCGCTCCAGTGATGCGGCCAGCGATCGTGCCAGTTGCCCCCGCAGTGCCCGCGCTCCATCAATCTGTACGGCATATTCCTCCAGGCGGTCGATGAACGGCTGCGTCTCCGGGGGCACCGGCTTCCCCGCGTCTTCACGCATCTTTTGCCACCGCACCCATCCCTCCTTGTATGCGCGGAAGTCCGTCGCGGAACCGAAGGGCACCACGATGGTCACACTGCGCTCTTCCACCGGAGCGATGAGAGCTTCTTCCAGAAATGAGGCGACTTCCCCGAGAAGATCGTCGCGCAATTCCGTCTGCACTTCGATCGTGTCTCTGCGCGGGTCATAGTTGCCCGGGGGAACCGGCGTTGTGGGAGGTTCGGGCAAAACAGGGCTCGGGAAGTGGTGCTGCAGATTGAGATTCGCGCTCCATGCAGAAGGAAAGATGATGTGCGCGACCGCGGGATGCACCACGTCCTGCATGGCGGTTTCCTGTTTCTGCCACCACTCGGCGATCGTACGGGCGGGGCCGCGCTGGTTGCTCACGGAATCGTCGAACGCGCGGCGCAACGCTCCGGGAGAACGCATGCTTTCATAAGGATCCGGCCCTCTTCCGGACGAAACGGAACCAGCCGAGGCGCCCGAGGGCGCGAGCATCGGACCGCGCACACGCTCCAGCGTGGAATCGAGCGAAAGCAGCGCGAACGTGATGTCCTGTCCGGCCTCTTTAAACTTTTTTCCATTCAGCAGACTGAAGGCTCCTCCCAGGTTCTGGTACCAGAGGTCTTCGTCGGCATTGAAGCCGGGATCGCGGATTTCCGTATCGGCCGTCGGATCGGGGTCGGGGTATACGCTCGTCTCGCCGAAGCTGCCGTGCCCGAGCTGGGTTTTGTAGAAGAGGCGGAATTCATTGTTCGATTGATACGCGGCGATCACACACCGCGAGTCCGCATCGGCAGTACGGGTGGTCTTCGGATCAAATTCGCGGTAAAAACCGTAACACGAGACAGGAACGCCCTGGCGGGCAGTGACATCTTTCGGAGCTTGATCCACTGCATCGCGGCTGTATCCCGCAACGGGATATTCGCGGTAGTAGGAGACGAATCTCCCCGGGTTCATCACATTGCCGTCGATCGTCGCGTCGTACCCGGCGCGGCAACCGGTTTCTTGACGGAGAGGCGCAGGCCCCCGCGGAATCAGATCACCATTAGTATCCCTTGCCGGAGACGCTCCATTGGGGACTGGCAGACCGTCCCCCTCGCACCGCACACAGTTTCGCCGAGGATCGCTGTGCGCTACACATGCAGCCGGATCTTCAAGCTTGCAATCATCGTAATTCAACTCTCTCACAATTGCTCCCGTGCAGCAGTAATACCAACCAGAAAAGATCACGGCGGTTTGTATATAACCTAAACCTGGTGATTCGTTGCATTTAGCATCTGCAGGAAGACCGGGGTCGTGCCGTGGGTCGTCTGCATCACTCCCATATTTACCTGCACAACTTACTCCGGGTTGTGGAGGGTACAGACCTCTGCAGTACGCCTCGTCTCCCACTTCTGTCATGCATTGTGTGTAGGCGGGAGATACCGTTTCTTCGTCTGTTCCATTACGTTCACAGCAGTCTCCATTGAAGGAGTCATAGTTCAGCTCTTTCCCCCCCTTGCCCTGCTGCACGCATATAGACATATCAGCAAGGGGTGCAGGCCGTACCCAGATGACTACCCAAATCGGAAACTGCCAGGCATTGATCCGCGGACACAAATCCTCACATTGTTTCGGGGTGCCGTAGTTCTTATTGTTGGGGTCTTTGCACGGCGGGCCGTCATCCAGATACGGAGGAAATCCCGCCTGGCATGCCGTGCTCCACCCTTTCACCTCGCTGACATCGGGGTAGAGATACCCGTCTCCGAGCGCTCCACTACTTTCATCGCGCGCTGCCATGCCAGAAGGAATATTTCCCAAGGGAATACCTTTGCGGCCCGGCACTCCGGACACCACGGGAATTTTACCCTGCACTGTATCGCTCATGTCCCATCCGCCGCAGACCGCGCGCTCTGAAAGATCCTGATGGATTTCGCCTTCCCATCCCTGCAGTGCATCTCCCGTAACATCGCGGATCTCGCCGATGTTTGAAGGATAGGCTGTCGGGATGCGGTACGGCTCGGGAAGATTTTCCGTGGCCCGTGGCGCGGCCGCGGCCGATGCACTGAGGAGCATCAGAGCGCTGCCGAGGAGGATCGCAGATGTGCGATTGAGAAAATACGGAGTGGGCATGACGCGTTTCGCCGATTGTACCGTGTTTATGTGTAGGGGATGGTGAAGGGGAGTTGACAACGCTGAAACGGATTTACAATTTACAATTTTTGTATTTACGATTTGCTGCCGTGTGCAAAAAATCGTAAATCATCAATCGTAAATCGCAAATTTTGGATTGAAAAAGAAAATTGTAAGAATTCAAATTGCTTCACTCACTTATTATTCGTTGTCTATTGTTCCTTTTAAAAATTGGGTGTACGTTTGTACACGTTGATTCTTCGGGGGTGATCTATAGGCTCCGCTGTCCTCACTTCCCTCCGATTCCTTTCCCCCTCATTCCATGTTCTCTCTCAATCGCGTATCCCTCATCGGATACCAGACGCAGCCGGTAGAGCTCCGTCAGACTCCCGGCGGCACGGCCGTCACCGATCTTAACCTGGTCGTTCCTAATTCCTTCACCTCGGGTACGGGCGAGCAACTCACCGGCAAAGGCTTCTTCACGGTTACCGTGTGGGGAGCCATGGCCGAAGTCGCTTCGCAGTATTTGCGCGCCGGCGGACAGATATTCGTCAGTGGCCGCCTTCAGACGGACACCTGGGACGATGAAAAAAGTGGCGAAAAGAAAAGCAAAACCAAGCTTGTCGCGCAGGATATGATTTTGCTCGACCCCAAAGATGGGCAGCGCGCCATCCCTGCAGGAATGGAACTCGGCAAATGCCTGAACCGCGCGGAAATTATCGGCAATGTGACGAAAGACCCGGAGATGCGCACCACCACGAGCGGACAGAGCGTCCTTTCCATCGGCGTGGCCAGCAATGAAAAGTGGAAGGACCGCCAGAGCGGCGAAATGAAAGAGCGCACAGAATTTCACAACGTCGTCCTTTGGGGCGCATTGGCCCAGGATGTCGCCAAGCAGGTGAAGAAAGGCTACAAGGTCTTTGTCTCCGGCCGTGTCCAGTCCCGCCAGTGGGAGACGAAAACCGGTTCGAAGCGCACGACGACGGAGATCGTCGCCGATCAATTCAGCATGCTTGGTGTCGCCAATGCTATCGCCGAGGAAACCGTCTCTTCGCGCGGAGCAGCGCCGGCACGTCCAGAAGGCGGGGCTGCCCGTGAGCAGCGCGAAGAGGCGCCGGTTGGAGTAGAAGCTGCATCTATTCCGGAGGTGCAGTATCAGTCGGAGGTGAAGGTAGAAGATTTGCCTTTTTAACAACATCATTCAAATCCGTAGCGGAGGGTCGCGACTCTCCGCTACATTTTGTTATGCTTAATATATATGAAAGCTTTCTCTCTCTTTCTTCTTATAACAATCTGCTTATCGGTTGGTTTCATACTGGGCTATCTCTTGTTCTTATTTGGTCCATACCTAAGCGGTGGGTCATAAAATTCCGCTACGGATTTTGGTATGCAGCATCACGCCGGCAGGTATCCCGACTCCTTTGCAGTAATGCGATGATTCTCCTCCGCGTCACGCCGGATTTCATCGGCAATAAGTTTTGCAGTGCCGGAAAAAATTCCCGTCATGAGCATTGCCCAGAGCAGATGGCGGATATGGAATTGTTTCCGTGTTGCCGGTTGTTCACGGAGAAATCGTATGTACCGCTCATCAATGTAGCGCTCTTCGGGCCGGGAAAACTGCTCTACCATGCCTAAAAACTCTAACACCAGCTTCCTAGAATTCCAATAAACCATCAGGCTTCACAAACCGCATCTCCACCTCCAGCTTTTCAGGGATCTTCTCTTTCACCGCATTCACGACATTCACAGCATCTTCAAACTTCGCGCCTTTTTCGCCGATCAAAAAGTTCGCGTGCTTTTCCGAGACCATCACGCCGCCGGCTTTGTATCCGCGTAGTCCCACGGCATCGATCAATTGCCAAGCGGGCGTTTCGCCGACCGCTTTGAAGCAGGAACCGGCTGTGCGCTGGTGCGGCTGGGTTTCAATGCGGCGCTGGAGGAGGCATTCGATTTCTTGTGTTATGGCTGAAGGATTACCTTGAGGAATCTTCATTACGATCGACCAAATAATGGGTGCCAGTCGTAGCGGAAGATCGCGATCTTCCGCTACGACTGGCGGTGCATCTTTCCATTTGCTCTCGCGATAGCGGAAGTTACATTCTTCTTTCGTAAGCGTCTTCCATGCTCCGTCATAGATCGTTACGGATTCCACGAAGTGGTCGATCCAGATGCCTTTAGGCCCTTGGCCGGCATTGCCGAAAATCGCGCCACCGAGGGTGCCGGGGATTCCGGTGAGAGGGGAGAGGTCGAGGCCTTCTTTTGCGAGTTCGTTGATAAGCATGGGGAGGTTTTTGCCGGATTCAACAATGACATTTGCCATTTGCGATTTGCGATTTGCCATTTGAGGAAGGTCGACTTTGGAGGCGGCAATACGGACGACAAGGGCTTGGATTTCATCATCTGCAAAAATCGTATTGCTTCCGGATCCAAGGACAATCAGCGGCAATGTATTTTTTTCAGCGAATGCCCAAGCTTCCTCTAGATCCTGCTTTGTCCCAAGTTCCGCAAAATAGCGTGCAGTGCCGCCGATGCGCATTGTGGTTTTTGGGCCGAGGGGTTCGTGCTCCTTTATCAACATGGGAATATTGTGCAGGGTTATCCCAGCATTTGGGAAATAGTTTGCTGGTTTGCTAGGTTGCGGGTTGAATCTGCAAACAAGCAAACAAGAAAACGAGCAAACTTACTTTTTTGAAAGCAGTGCAGCAGCCCTTTCCATGCTATCCAACACCCTCTGGCCTCCTCCTCGTACCTGCACTTTCCCGAGCAGCCAGCCGATGATGCCGACACCGATGAGTCCTCCTGCAAGAATGGCAAGTTCCTGTTGGCCCATCGAAATATTGATCGTGAGCAAAGCGAATTGCAGAACGGCGAATGCCAGCACGCCTATAATCACGCCGATGCCGAGTGTGACGAGAACGAGATTTATCTTATTCTCCTGATTGTCCTGCGGAGCGCCTGCGAGGCTTGTGAGCAGTTCCGCGTCGATTACCACCGGGGCAGTTCCCCAGTCCTTAAAGAGTGCTGTGACTTTGCGTTGGATCACGAGCATCACGAATGTTTTGAACGGGACAACCGTCTTTCCCTCAATCACTGCTTTGGTTCCGTCCGAGCGGAGGGAAACTTCAACGTCGTGACGGATAGGGGAGGTGACTGAAAGCGCCATACATCGATTGTATGTCGTCCTTTTTCCTATAGCTAGCGTTCTTCAGAAGCGTTATTGAATGACACAACCCGCTCTTTCTAGCAGATCTTCAATTGTTTGACGATTTTTCTCTCCTTCTGCGTTGAGTGTTACTTCAACATCGCTATCCACACTATGAAACTCTCCCCAGTTCTGCCCCATCGAGCCAATTGTCCTGGCGACGTCAGGTAGCTCTAGGCCATCACCAGCGTGTTTCCAGTTTGCCCGAATGGTGTTTCCTCCACTCATAAGGATACTATAGGTCTATAATGATATATTGTCAATACGTGTGAGGGCTTTTTCTCTGCCCAACGCTTCAGCCACCTCAAACGCCCCAGGGCTATAGGGTTTTCCGGTCAGTGCTGCACGCAGCGGCCAGAGGACCTGACCCAGCTTATAGCCCTTGGATTCCATCAGCGCACGAAGCCGTTCCTCAAGAATTTCCCGATTCCAATCTTTCTCCGCAATGCCCTCCAGTGTCGTACGGATCTGCGGAAGGATTTCTTTCACCAGCTCCGGCGTGAGCTTCTGCTTCGGGTTTGCGAGCAGTTCCATCGTCACGCCCGGTTCTTCATAGAAGAAGCGCAGCATGTCCGGTCCTTCAGAGAGAAGCGTCAGGCGGTCTTGTATCAAGGTTGCTCTTGTCGTCAGCTCGGGATCACGGAGTGCTGCGGCGAGATGCTTCTCCAAAAACGGTTTCAGACGATTCACGAATTCCTCCGGCGTGAGTTTCCGGATCCACTGGCCCTGGAGCCAATCCAGCTTCTCATGATCGAACACTGCGCCGGCCTTCTGCACGCGTTCGATGGAGAACCGGTCGATCAACTCCTTGAGGGTAAAGATCTCTTCCTCCGTGCCCGGGTTCCAGCCAAGAAGCGCAAGGAAATTCAGGAGAGCCTCCGGCAAATATCCCTTCTCTTTGTAATCTTCTGCGGCCACATCGCCCTGTCGCTTACTTAATTTACTGCGGTCCGGATTCAGTAGCAGCGGAACGTGCGCATAGCGTGGGGCTTTCCAGCCCAGGTACTCAAACAACAGCAAATGCTTGGGTAGAGAGCTCAGCCATTCCTCGCCGCGGATCACGAGATCGGTATCCATCAGATGATCATCTACGACGTGCGCGAGGTGGTACGTGGGGAATCCGTCGCTCTTCAGAAGGACCTGATCGTCGATCGTTTTTCCCTCAAAAGAAAGATTGCCGCGGATGTCATCGGTGAATGTCACCGTGGTGGACCGCGGGATCTCCATGCGGATCACGTGCTTTTCTCCTGCGGCGATGCGGCGGGCGGATTCTTCCTTCGGCATTTTCAGGCATTTGCGGTCGTACATCGGCGCCTGCTTTGCCTCCTGTTGTTCCTTGCGCATCTGGTCGAGCCGGTCGGGCGTGCAGAAGCACGGGTATGCCCTGCCGGCATCCAGCAGTTCCTTGGCGTATTTCTGATACAGCGGCAGACGCTCGGACTGGATGTAGGGTCCGTGCTCGCCCTTTTGAATCACCACGCCCTTTTCCATCATCACACCTTCATCGGGGTCGAGCCCGGCCCAATGGAGCGTGCGGATGATGTTCTCGATCGCGCCTTCGACGAGTCGTTCTCTGTCCGTGTCCTCGATCCGCAGCAGAAACGATCCTTTCGTCTGCTTGGCGACCAGGTAGCAGTACAGCGCGGTCCTCAGGCCCCCGACATGAAGAAAGCCAGTGGGGGAGGGGGGGAAGCGCGTGCGCACAGGAATAGTGTATCGAATACGCGAGTACGCGAGTACGCGTATTCGCGTAATCCCGTATTCGGGTTTTCACCTCGATTATTCCAACATCTATTTCACCTCGACGGTGAACGTCACCGGCTCCGCCGGTCTGTCATTGCTGTCGCGTTCCACGCGTGCGATGGCGTTTACCACTTTCTGACCATCGGTCACCTTTCCGAAGATCGTGTAGTTTGGGGGAAGAGCGTAATCCGTATCCATGATAAAGAACTGCGAACCGTTCGTGTCCGGTCCGCGGTTGGCCATCGCCATCACGCCGGCCTTGTAGCCCACGGCCATGAGGGCGTTTGCACCATCCGTCTCATCCTCAAAGGTGTCGCCGTAGACGCTCTCGCCGCCTGTGCCGTTGCCGTTCGGGTCTCCTCCTTGGATCATGAAGCCCGGGATGATGCGGTGGAATGTGAGGCCTTCGTAGTAGCCGCTCTGTGCAAGCACCACGAAGTTCGTCACGGTCTTCGGTGCGGCATCTGCATCCAGTTCCACAGTGATATCACCCTCGCTCGTTTTGAGGACAACCGTGTGTTTGCCGCTCAGGAATTTTCCATCGAAGCCTTTCATAGTGTCTGAAGAGGAAGGTGCAGGAGCGGGAGGAGTCACCGTGTTCTCCGTGGTATTTTCAGCGCTCTGGGGCGTGCAACCGACAAGGAGCGCCAAGGCGAAGAGCGGAACGATGAATTTCCACAAGTTACTGAAGTTCTTCATAAGTCGGGGGAGAGTAGTCATGCTCTGCCCCTCCCGACAAGAGCATGAGAAATAACCTTTACGATTTGTCCAGTACTGTCTCCTGTACACAACCCGCGAATTTGCTGTCGCAGCTTCTCTCTCGCCGCAGGATCATCGATCAGTTGTTTCACCACATTCATAAGCATATTGTCCATGTCATTCTGGGTAACGAGGAGCGCCGCTTCCCGTTCTCGTAATGACACGGCGTTCGCTTGCTGATGATCGTGGGCGACTCCACGCAGCGGAATAAGGATGGAAGCGATGCCGTTGGCTGCGAGTTCGGCGATGGAGCCGGCGCCGGCTCGACTGATTCCTATATCACTACACGCATACAGATCTGGTAGTTCTTTGTGAGCAAAGTCGAGCTGGAAGTATTTGCCATTGGCCATTTGCAATTTGCCATTTGGCCCTTTTCCCGAGCCTGTGAGATGGATGACGTCACACATTGAGGTTAATTCTGATAGGTGCGCAGCGGTCCATTCATTGATCGCTTGAGCCCCCTGACTGCCGCCCATGATCAGGAGAATCGGGCGTGAGCCGGAGAAGCCGGTCAGACGAAGGCCCTCTTCACGGGAGCCGCGGGTGATTTCGGGGCGGAGGGGGTTGCCTGTGAATGACATTTGCCATTTGTCATTTGCGATTTGCGATTTATGCGCTGGAAATCCTAGGCATACATGCGTTGCCAGCTTTGCGATGAGACGATTGGCGCGGCCCATCACGGCATCGGATTCATGAAGAATGATGGGGATCTTCATGCGCTTTGCCACAAGACAGACAGGCACAGAGACGTATCCTCCTTTACTGAAAATGAGATCGGGTTTGAGGGATTGCAGCAGTACTCGGGATTTTTGATAGGCCAGGAAAAACTTCCAGGGAAAATTCCACGAGAGGCGCGGAGCATCGAGAACCGTGTGCGGGAGATGTTCCTTATCCAAAAAAGCCGCTTCACCGCGCGGACTGCAGACGAA